>CAZKID010000143.1:0-11993 GCA_964552405.1 uncultured Thermoanaerobaculia bacterium | reverse complement strand
CGACGTGACCTCGACTGTCCGCGTAAAGTTGAATGCCGCGATTTGCGATCAGGGCATTCATGGAGCTCATTCTACGATTCTCTTATGGCCTACGAAGCAATCTCAGCTCAACGACCCCAGATTCTCTCAGGCGTCGTGCGGAAGCTGCTCTCAGAGATCAAGGCAGGAAACGGTGACAAGGATCGCCGCCGCCAGGTCGAAGAATGGATGCGCACGCTTGCCGATAAGTATCCGGAGTTCCAGATCGAGCTGGGTCTGCGCGACTACTATCTGGCGGAGGCGGAGCGGCTGCGCGCCGATTTCGACAAGTCGGCGGAGCTGAGCGAGAAGCTCGTGCTGGGGCGGAGCATCGAATCGTTTCTCGATCGTGCTGCCGAGTACGACCGGCGGATCGCGTCGCGCTGATGCAGCGTCCCGCGCGACTCCTGCTCGTCGCGCTCCTCGCGTTCGCCCTGCGCTTGACGTACGCGACGGCAACGGGAGCACTCTGGCATCCCGAACATTGGGAAGTCGACAAGATCGCGACGAATCTCCTCGAGGGGCGCGGCTTCGTGTATGACAAGCTGGGCCTCGGGTACCGATCGTATGCGGAGCCCATGTATCCCTTCTTCGCGGCGGCCATCTACACCGTCACGCATCACAGCCGCACGGCGTTGGTCGTGGTGCAACTGATCATTGCCTCGTTCACGGTATGGCTTGCAGGCATCGAGGCCTGGGTTGCAACGCGCGATGAAGACGTCGCGCTGCTCACCGCCGCCATTCTCGCGATCCACCCCGGGCTCATCCGCTACAGCACGATCCTTCACCCATTCGTCCTCGATGTGCTTTTCTTCGTTGCTGCCGCTGTAGCACTGCTTCGCTACGAGCGCACCCGCACGCTGCCGCGCGGTTGCGTGGCGGCCGTGCTCATTGGTCTGGGCGCGCTGACGCGGCCCACGATTCTGGTGTTTCTCGTTCCGCTGATCTGGATTGCGTGGCACTCTTCATTGCGGCTCCGAGGGAGCCTCACCGTGATTGCGATCGCAATCGCGATGGTCGCTCCATGGACGATTCGAAACGCGGTCGTCCATCACACATTCATGCTCACGCGCAGCGGATCGGGGTACGTCTTCTGGCTGGGCAACCATCCGAACGCCTCGGGGTCGGCCACGGATCAGAGTGGACGGGATGAATGGCTCAAAGCTCCTGAGGACCTTCGCCACAAGATCACGCAGGCCGGCGAGACGACTCGCGATCAGATCTTCGCCGAGGAAGCGTGGACGTACATCCGCGAGAAGCCGGCGGCCGCGGTGAATCGCGTGCTGTTGCGGATCAGATACTTCTGGTGGTTCTCACCGCAGTGGGGCCATACGCATGGCTCGACCTCACGCATCATTTATCAGATCTGGTGGGGAACGCTTCTGCTCCTGATCGCCGCAGGTTGCTTTGCGTTGCGCAAGGCGCCTTTAGAGGAGAGGCGCAGCGTGCTGCTCCTCGTGTCAATGGCTATGCTGATCTCGATCCTGCAGAGCATCTACTACGTTGAGGGCCGCCACAGGCTCGCTGTGGAACCGCTCATCGTGCCGCTGGCCGCGATGGGAGCGAAGAAGTTCGCGGCGACGAAAAAAGCCGCCTGAAGGCGGCTTTCACGGAATCAACAAATGGTGCCCAAGGCCGGACTCGAACCGGCACGGATTTCTCCACACGCCCCTCAAACGTGCGCGTCTACCAATTCCGCCACTTGGGCTAACGTGCAATGATCAGATCACTTCTTGACCGGAGCCGCCGGAGCTTTCGCTGCCGGAGATCCGCTCATCACCGATGAACGTGGACGCGCCTGAAGCACGGCCAGCGTGAGGGAGGTGATGACGAACAACGTGAAGAACGAGACCGTGAGCTTGTGCAGCAGCGTGGTCGCGCTACGCGCGCCGAGCGCTGACTGCGATCCGCCGCCACCAAAGGCGCCTGCCAGATCCGCTCCCTTCCCCTGCTGCACGAGGACGACGAGGATCAGGAAGATGCTGATGATGACGTGGACGATGACGAGCAATGCGGTCATGAGTTCTCCGAACCTGCCTCTCAACGGGGCAGGGGCGTGAATTCTTCCCGGAAACGGAGGATTCGTCAAGTCCGGCCAGTTAAGTTGATTTTCCAGGTGCGACCCCCAAAAATCAACTTACGTGAGGGCGTTGTAGATGGACAGGAACCGGCCGGAGTCCAGACTCGCCCCACCGACCAGAAATCCGTCGATTGCGCCGTTCTGGACGAGGTCCGCCACGTTGTCCGGCGTCACGCTTCCGCCATACAGGACGGGCACATCGCTGCGCGACCAGAAGCGCTGGATCGCGGCCCGCACCTCGCCCACTGTCTCCGCGCACATCGCGCCGCTCGCGTTCCGGCCGGTCCCGATCGCCCAGATCGGCTCGTACGCGACCACGACCTGCGCGTTGCCGATCGACTGCGTGACCGCGTGTATCTGTTCCGCGAGATGCGGCCCCGCCTGTCCCGAGTCGCGCACGCGCAGGTCCTCGCCGATGCAGAGCACAGGCGTGAGCCCCGTAGCAATTGCGACTGCGAGTTTCTTCGCGATCAGAGCATCCGTTTCACCGTACAGAGTCCGGCGCTCGGAGTGGCCGAGGATGACGTAGCCGACGCCGCAATAGCGGATCATCGAAGGTGCAACTTCACCGGTGAACGCGCCTTTCTCCTGATCCGCGCAGTTCTGCGCAGCGACTTCGATCCCGCGCGCCTGTTCCGCGACATCGCGAAGAAACGGGAACGGCGGCGCCACCACGATCGTGGCGTGATCGCGCCGTCCACCCGACACCATGCGCATGAACGGCTCGATCCCTTCCGGCGGAAGGTTCATTTTCCAATTCGCAATTGCGTAGTTCATTCAGATCGAATAGCGGTTCTTGCCGCTGCGCTTCGCCTCGTAAAGCTTCTCGTCCGCGCGGCGCACCAGATCCTGTGCCTGATCCTCAAGCGTGTAGTCGGAGATTCCGATCGACACCGAGCACTTGATGAAGCCCTCTTCGTCGGCCGGAATCGTCATCAGCCGCACCTTCTGCATGATGCGCTCGGCGACCGCGACCGCGCCCGCCAGATCCGTATGCGGAAGAATGATCGCGAACTCGTCCCCGCCGAAACGTGCGAACACATCGGGCGGCCGCAGCGATTCGCGCACGGCACCGCAAAGCTCCGACAATACGACATCGCCAACAGTGTGCCCGAAGCTGTCGTTGATGTTCTTGAAGTCGTCGACATCGAAGATCATCAGCGTCAGCGGCAGCGCATACACGCGCGAGCGCTCCACTTCCTGCGGCAGCTGGCGGCGGAAGTACCGCTTGTTCCAGATACCCGTCAGATCGTCGGTCTCCGCCATGTTGACGATCCGTTCGCGTGACGCGATGTTCGCCAAAAGCATCGACACCTGCGTCGAAAAGATCTCGAGGAACTCCTGATGCTGCTCGTTGAACTCCTGCTGCGCGCGGTAAAGCAGCAGCAGCCCGGACGTGCGACCTTCGACCACCAGTAACGCATGCGTCTCGTTGGCGGTGACATCGCCATCGAGGATTTCGCCGGGCAGGTTGTTGAGCTCCGACTTCACCACGACGTCGGTGTCCTCGAACGACACATCGAGTTGTTTCCGCAGCGTCCCGCGAATGCTCTCGACGAGCTTCTCGCTCACTTGTGAGTGGGCGTGCTCGCGCGTCGAAATGTAGAGGTCGAGATTCTGCTCGATCGTCACGGCCACGGCGATGTCGAATTTCAGACAGCCGAACAGCGCACGGAACGCCGTATTGAAGACGTCGGCGACCGTTTCGCACAGAATGCCGTCTCCGGTCAGTTGCTGAATGAGTACGAGCACATCGCTCACACGGCGATGCTCCTCCCTCAGCTTCTTGAGCTCCGTGACAGCGGCCTCAGAATCGATGGTCGGTTCCACCTCGGATCACCGCAATCATCCGTCAAGTCGTTCTCAGCCGCAAACGTATAATCGCCCCCGTGATCAAGGAAGCGGAAGCAATTCCGTATGAGGCAGCACGTCTCCGCGGAGAACGGCTGCTGGTTCTCGCCCCCCATCCCGACGATGAGGCCATTGGCTGCGGCGGTTTGATCGCGCAGCACCTGCGCGAATCGCGAACGGTCCACATCGCCGTCGCCACGAACGGCGCCGAGGCCGGCAACTTCGAGATTCGGGAAGAAGAGTCCCGGCGGGGCGTGGCGCTGCTCGGCAGCCAGGCCACCCTCGAGTTCTTCCGCTTTCAGGACCGCGCGCTGAAGACGCATTCGCGCGAGCTCGCGGATCGCATCGGCGAACTGCTCGTCTCGATTCAGCCCGACCTGATTCTGGTCCCGAGCCCGATCGAGATTCATCCCGATCATCTCGCGCTCGCGCAAACATTCTGCGAGTTGATCCAGACACACGACGAGTTGTTCGCGGCGCTCGCCGTCGCCACGGTCGCGTTCTACGAAGTGAGTCAGCCGTTCCGCCCGAACACGATTGTCGACATCAGCGACGCCGCCGTCGTGAAGTGGAATGCAATCGACGCGCACTCCTCGCAAACAGCCGTTCGAGACTACGCCGCATACGCGCGAGGACTCAATGCCTATCGATCGATGACATTGCCTGCCCCGGCGCGCTACGCCGAAGGCTACTGGACGATTGCGTTGCCGAAGCTGCGCACGATGAGCTTCACCCAGCTCCGCGACGCGGTCGCCGAACCGCCGCGCATCGACGTGATTCGCGAGGCAACACCGGTGAGCGTGATCGTGCGCACCAAGGATCGCCCGGCCCTGCTGCGCGATGCGGTTGCTTCGATCCGCCAATATCCGGCCGCAGAGATCGTGATCGTGAACGATGGCGGAGAACGCGTCGCCGTCGACAACGCCCGGCTCATCGAGCACTCGGAGTCGAGGGGACGTTCCGCCGCGGCAAACGAAGGCGTGCGCAACGCCTCGAATCCGTTCATCGCGTTCCTGGATGATGACGATCTCCACTACGCGGAGCATCTGCCCGCTCTCGCGGCCGCGGCCGGGACGTTCCCGAATCGGCAGGCGTGGTATAGCGACGCGGTCTCCGCGTTCGTCCACATCGGCGAATCGGGTGAGCTCGTCACGGAGTCGAGACAACGGCTCTTCTCGTCTGACTTCGATCGCGCCTCGCTCATCGTCGAGAACTACATCCCTCTTCCGACACTCCTCATGCGCCGCGAAGCGTTCCTCGAGGCCGGCGGTTTCGACACGGCGTTCGATCTCTTCGAGGACTGGGAGTTCCTGATCCGTCTTTCGCAGCACGGAGACTTCGTCCATGTGCCTCGCGTCACCTGCGAGATCCGCCACATTCAAGGCGGCGGATCGATCACGATGGAGAATCCGGAAGGCTCGCGCGTGTTCCGCGATGCAAAGAAACACGTGTGGGCAAAACATGCATCGCTGCTCACACACGATGTCCTCGCCAGCGCATTCGAGCGGCAGAAGAGCCGGCTGCTCACGGTGACGAATGCCCTCACCGACGAACGCGGAAGAGCGCATCACACGACGGTCGACCTCTCGCGGCTCGAGCGCGAGAAGCAGGAACTGGTCGCGAAGATCGGCTCGATTCATGCGGAAGCCACGACCGCCATCGAGCAGCTCAATGGTGTTCGCAAGGCGCAGCAGGAAGAGCTGGCGAAGCGCGATCACGAGATCGAGAAGCGCGACAAGGAGATCGTGAGACTGTCGACTGAAGTGGCCGCATCAAAGAGCGACGGCGATTCATGGCGCGCCCGTGCCGGCGAAGCCGACAGGACGAACCGCGCGCTGACCGACGCGAATGCCGCATTGAATGCGGAAATCGTGCGCCTCAACAACCTCCTCGACATGATCTATCGTTCGCGCACCTGGAAGCTGCACGCGACGCTCGAGAAGCTGCGAGGCCGCGGGTGACGCGAGTCCTGCTCGTCTGTCCGGAGCCCCTCGCGCACCGGCAGCCGGCCGGCATCGGCATTCGATTCCTCGAGATCGCGAATGCACTTCGACACGAAGGGCACTCGGTCCAGCTCCTCTCGCCCGACGAAGGACTCACTCCCGAAAACCTGAATCGCGCCACAGCTTCGGCCGATGTGGCCATCGTGCAGGGTCACGCGGCGAACGATCTGTTCGCGCACATGACGCCGCTGCCCGTCGTCGTCGATCTCTACGATCCGTTCATCGTCGAGAACCTTCACTACTACTCGCAGCGTGGCGCCGAGGTGTTCACGCACGATCATGCAACGCTGGTGTCGTCGCTGCTGCGCGGCGACTATTTCGTCTGCGCATCCGAGGCGCAGCGGCTGTTCTATCTCGGAGTGATGCTCGCGATCGGACGCGTGAATCCGATCGCATTCGAGCGCGATCCGCATCTCGACTCGCTCATCGGCATCGCGCCATTCGGAGTCGCATCGCCGCAGACTTTGCCACCCCGTGCGAGCACGTCGCCGAACATTCTTTTCGGTGGAATCTACGACTGGTACGACCCGATCCTCGCGATCGAGGCGGTTGCGATCGCCCGCGCGCGCGTGCCGCTACTCACACTCACATTCAACGCGCATCCGAATCCCGAGCTGACACCGCAAAGTCAGACGGCGAAGGCGATGGAGCATGTGCGGCGCAAGGGATACAACTTCATCCGCTTCGATCCCTGGGTCGCGTACGAAGAGCGCGCTGCGTACTACGCCTCATTCACCATGGCGCTGCTCACGTTCCCGCGCTCGATCGAAACCGATCTCTCGATGCGCACGCGCGTCTACGACTACTTGTGGGCCGGTCTGCCCATCGTAACGAGCTCCGCACCGGGGACCGACGAACTGCTGCAGCGCTATCGCTGCGGCATCGTGATGCACCGTGATGATCCCGCCGACATCGCCAACGAGCTCGCCACGATCCTCACTGATCCGGGGCGGTACGAGAAGATGATCGGCGGTACGCGCGCATTCGTAATCCATCATCAATGGCCGCGCACGCTCCGTCCGCTGCTCGAGTTCTGCGCGCGGCCCGCCATCGACCGCGACAAAGCGGCGTTCGCGACGAACCAGCAGGTTCCTGAGCGCCCCCTCACCCTGATGCAGCGCATCAAGCGCCGCCTCGGAGGCACGCTCTGAGCTCCGTCGAGATCATCATCATCAACTGGAACAGCCGCGAACAGACGCTGGACTGCGTCGCCGCCGTCGAGAAGCAACTCCCCGACGTGAATGGTGCATCGATCACCGTCGTCGACAACGGATCGAAGGACGGCAGTCCTGAGGCGATCGCGATTCGCCATCCGCGTGTGCGCCTCTATCCTTTGCACGAGAACCGCGGGTTCACTGGTGGCCTCGCCGCTGCGATGGAAGGATCACAGGCGCGGCATGTGATCTTTCTCAACAATGACGCGGTGCCCGAGGAGGGATGGCTGGCGGCGCTGCAGGGAGCGATGGAGCGGGCCGATGCAGACGTCGTCTCGATCGCCGGCAAGATCGTTTCACCCGATGGTCAACAGATTGACTTCATCAAGGGCCTGCTGACCTTCGACGGCCATGCGTTTCAGGACGGCTTTCGCATGCCGGCCGGCTCGCGTCCCGATCCACATCCCGGCGATGAACTGCTCTTCGCGTGCGGCGGCAACATGATCTCGCGGCGCGAATTGCTGCTCGAGATCGGACCGTTCGACAACGACTACTTCGCGTACCTGGAGGATGTCGACTTCGGCTGGCGCACCTGGATCTCCGGCTATCGCGCAACGATCGAGCCGCGCGCCGTCGCCCGGCATGCCTCCAGCTCGACGAGCCAGCGCCTCGGCGACTTCGAGCGCGGCGTGCTGTTCGAGCGCAACGCGCTGCAGACCGCGCTCAAGGACTACGAAGATCTCGGCCGCTCCGCCGGTGCGATTCTCTTCGCGTACATGCATCGTCTTCATCATTACGCGACGACGCGAAACCTCAATATCGCGGAGCTGATGCGCGAGCCGTTCGGCGGCGCATTCGCCAGGCGTCACGAGAGCCGCTCGCTGTTCCGCCGCGCGTGGCGAAAACTCGTTGGCCCCACGCCAATTGCGGCCATCGACGATCCGCTCACCGCGATGCAGTTCCGCGCACTCGAGTGGGTCCTCCGGAATCAGACGCGCATCGCGAAGAAGCGTGAGGAGGTACAGAAGAAGCGCCGTCGCAGCGACGCGGAGATCTTCGCGAAGTTCCCGCTGAATTTCGTGCCGACGTATCCGGGAGACGATGAGCTGATGCGCAGCCCGCTGTTCCGGATGCTCTGGCCCGAGCTGCCGTCCGCGGAACGGTCGCTCGCAGACATCATGAAGGTGTAGGACAGGCGCCCCCGCCTGTCGGTTCGGAATGGACAGGCGAGGGCGCCCGTCCTACACACGCTACACTCCACCAGTGCTCCAGCGATTCACGGTCAAAGGCGTTTTCTGGCGGCAGTTTCTCCGCTGGGCCGTGCGCAACATTCCGCTCTGGATCGAGCCTGTCGTCATCGGCTTCTGGTCGCTTTTCTTCTTGCTGTGGGGACCGGGGCGGCGCGGCGTCATGACGAATCTCAAGGCGATCAAACCTGGATCGTGGACCCTCACCAACTTCTTTCGCACCTACGCGGTGTTCTGGAACTACGCCTGGACGATCAGCGACAACGGCCGCTTCAAGGAGTTGCACAGAGCGCCCGGCTGGTCATTCCAGGGGCGGCATCACTTCGAGCCGCTCCTGGCAAATGCGGACGGCGCGATCATCCTCACAGCGCACATGGGCAGCTATGACCTCGGCGCTCACTTGTTCGCAACCACGACAGGACGGCAGATCGTGATGATCCGGGCGCCGGAAGTCGATCCTGAGACCCGGAGGTTCGAAGAGGCGAAAGTCGAGGAAGTCTCGAATGACGGTCTCCGCGTAGGCTTCAACACGAGCGGTGACCTCGCTTTCGAGCTCCTCGCAGCCGTCCAGCGTGGAGAGGTCGTCGCGATTCAAGGTGATCGCGTGACCCCGGGCATCGCATGTCGGGAGGTCAAGCTGTTCGGCAGGCAAGCGATGGTCCCAACCGGGCCCTTCGCGCTGGCAATGGCATCGGGTGTGGCGATCTATCCGATGTTCGTCGTGCGCAGGGGACTGCGCCACTACACGCTGATCACGGGGGAGCCGATCCGAGTCGAGCGGAAAGGCCGCAATCGCGACGAGGCGATCGAGCCCGCGGTCGCGCGCTGGACCGTGCAACTCGAAGAGGTCATCCGCTCGAACTGGTTCCAGTGGTTCGCGTTCGAGAGTTTCGATCCGAAGGAGCGCGCATGAGCTCGGACGCGTTCCGTTCGTATGGCGCATCGATCGTTTATCTCGCGGCTGCATCGTGCTACATCGCGGTTCTGCTGCCGGCACCGTGGTGGCTCACCGCGGTTCTCGTCGTTCCACTCACGGCCTTCCTCGTCCAACTCCCCGTCTACACACTCGGCCTGTTGCTCGGCGCTGGAACGAATCTGCGCAAGCAGTCGATGCTGCTCGTCGTACTGATGACAGGCGCCAGCGTCTACTTTGCATTGCAGCCGGGATGGATCCGCTACGTTGCCTGGGCAACATTGGTGCTGCTGCTGGTTAGCGTGCCGGATCTGCTGCCGGTTCGGCGATTCATTCTGCTCTTCGCGCTCGCATCGCCGATTTTTCTCGTCATGCTGTGGAGCTGGTCGCCGCTCGGAGCGCTCGCCGTCGTTGCACTCTCGCATCTGCTCGTTCTCTATCCGACACTCACACCGAACTCGCAATGGCTCGGCCCTGTGATCACACACTTCCGAACGGGTGACCGCGAGCTGTGGCTGACAATCGACGACGGCCCGGCGGCGGACACCACGGCGTTACTCGATCTATTGCGAGCGAAACGAGTTCCCGCGACGTTCTTCGTGAAAGGAGAGACGGCGGATGAAGAATCACTACGGGCGATCCGCGAACGAGGCCACACGGTCGGGAATCACTCGCGCTCTCATCCGAGCGGAACATTCTGGTGCCTGGGCCCCGGCGCGATTCGACGAGAGATCGACGGCGGCGTTTCGTCGCGCTTCTTTCGTGCACCGGTCGGGATGAAAAATCCGTTCGTGCACCCTGCGCTGCGCAAACGCGAGATGCGGCTCATCGGCTGGAGTGTGCGCGGATTCGATGCGACGCGCGCGGATGTCGAGAGCATTGCCGCACGCATCGTGGAACGCCTCACGCCCGGCGCAATCGTCGTAATGCATCAGGGGCGCGAATGGTCAGTGCGCTGTATCGAGCGCGTGATCGATGAGGCGCAGTCACGCGGCTATCGCTTCGTGATCCCAGACGAAGCCGCGCTGGCGTAAGAACTCCGCTCAAATACGAACAAGTAGTTGTTGAACGGCGTACGGCCCCACATCGGCGTCACTTCACTCCGGAACCCATCGAAGCTGTCGAGGATCACATCACGTGTTGGGAAATTCAGACGCTCACCGCGCAGCCAGCCGATGGAACGGGCGAATGTTTCCTCGATGTACGTCGCACGATAGCGCCACGAGCGATCGCGAATGGCATCGCGGATGATGACGACCCCACCCGGAGCAACACACGCGACTGCGTTGCGCAGGATGCGCCGCTGCTCCTCCTCGTCGAAGTAGTGCAGCACATCGAGCATCGCCACGCTTCCTTGAAACGCAATCGGCTCGCGGGCATCGGCGACCATGAAACGCGCGTCGCACATCGCGCCCTCCGCCGCCTTGACCGCCGCCGCAATCTTCTTCCCGTCGTGGTCGATGCCGAGGATCGGGGCAGAGAATCCGCAGTGCCGGAGCGAGAGTGCGAGCAGCCCTACGCCGCATCCGATGTCGAGCAGCGGCAGGTCGGGAAGGCGTGAAGCCACCGCGCCATAAACGGGATCACGCGCGAGCTTCGAGCGCGCGTAGCTGCGCAGAAAACGGGAGTCGAACAGTGCCGAGACGTCGTTCGTCACGGCGAAACGTGCTCGATCAGATCGATCAGCTCAGGCAGATTGAACGGCTTCGGCAGGATCGCCTTCACCCCCATCTGCAGAATCGCCTGCGGGTCGTGACGCAGATGCGCCGAGACGACGATGATCGGCACGCGCCCGAGATGACCAGTCTCCTGCAGACGCTGCAGGAAGTCCCAACCGTTGACATCCGGCATCGCGAGATCGAGCAGCACGACATCGGGGTGATGAATGTTGAGGGCACGCTGCCCTTCTCCACCATCGCCCGCGAGCAGGACCTGGAAGCCGTGTTGACGAAGTGCGGCTGCCAGCATCCCGCGCAGCGGCAGATCGTCATCGATCACGAGCACACACTTGCGATCGACGTCAGCGATCCGCTTCTCGCGGCCCTCGCCTTGCGGTTGCGCCTGGTTCATCTGAGATGCATTGTACCGATGCAGAAAGCGAGCCGGGCTCTAAAAGAGGTCGCTGTCGCCCCATGTGTAGTACAGCCGGTCGTGCATCCGCTTCACCGCATCCTCCAGCATGAACGGTACGCACATGACCGAGAGGTCCTGCGGCTCGGGCTGAATCGTAAAGCCCTCCTCGCGCAGCACGGCATCGAACCACGGCGGCCGGAGCGAGAACCAGCCCTCCACGGTCTCCACGGGATACGTCGGGACGACGTGGCGCAGGAGCACTCCGAACGCATCGGGCCAGCGCGGATCGAACAGCGCGTCGCCGATCGTGAGCCGGTTGTCGCGAATGCGGAAGACCAGCCATCCGGCGAGCTGATGCCACTTCCGAATCGCGACGACCGCGTAGCGAATGTCGGGGCAATCGAGATAGCGCCAGCGCACGTAACGCGCATTGCGCTCGACGAGAAAGCCATACGACGGCGCGGCGCGGCGGAACAGGTCATCCCACTCCTCGGTCACGCGGTCGACGAGCTCCAGACGATATCCCGAGGCGCGGCGACGCAGGCGTTCGCGCATCGAACGCTGAAACGACGAGGCGGGCATCGCCAGATACGTCACCTGCTCGACGCGATCGCTGCGGAGAAACCGAAGCGAGAACTTCTGGATGTTCGCAAC
>CAZKID010000142.1:0-12008 GCA_964552405.1 uncultured Thermoanaerobaculia bacterium | reverse complement strand
TTAGGCCCGTGTTCGGGGTGGTTGTCTTTGTTCTGTTGGGGGGGTTGTTCAATGCCGGGGAAGTGGAATTGAAAACCGGTGGTGACGTGCGCCGAGGTCTGCTTCGACTGCACCATGTGTTGCGCGATCTTCTTGGGCATGACCGAAAGCGGTTCGATGCGCGTGCTCTCGCCCGCGGCGAACGTCATGGCCGGAGCTTTCGGCGCAGGCGGCGGCGCAGGTGCGAAATCCCGTGGGGCGACAGGCGCCTCCGGCTGTCGAGCAGCCGGTGGCTGCTGGAGGTAGTCGAGGATGTCGTTCTTCGTCACACGGCCTGAGACTCCGGAGCCTGTGATTTGCGAGATGTCGACGTTATTTTCCTGCGCGATCTTGCGAACCAGCGGGCTGGATTTGGTGCGGCGGCGTTCTTCGAGCTCGTCGATTGGTTGTGCGGGCTCTGGGGCACGCGGGCTCGCGGCCGGAGCGGGTGCCGGTGCGGGTGCAGCGGATGGTTGGGGAGCGGGAGCTACTGGCTCTGGTTTGGGAGCGGGCGCGGGGACAGGCGCGGGTGCCTGTCCTGCACTTTCGCCTTCGACGGCGATGCGCGCGATCACGGAGTTGACTCCGACGGTCTGGCCTTCCTGCGCGAGGATCTCGGAGAGCGTACCGGCGGCCGGAGAGGGAATCTCGGCGTCGACTTTGTCGGTGGAGATCTCGAGCAGCGGCTCATCGCGTTCGACTTTGTCTCCCGGTTTCTTCAACCAGCGGACCACGGTCCCTTCAGCGATTGATTCACCCATCTGCGGCATGACGACATCTGTAGCCATTGATTCCTCTTTCCTTTTCTTCGGGTCAATATGCCAGGAGCTCGCGGGCGGCTTTCAGCACTTTTGCTTTGTCCGGGAGTGCAAATGCTTCGAGCGGCGGCGAGTACGGCGTTGGGACATCGAGCGCTGCGACGCGTTTGATCGGCGCGTCGAGGTAATCGAACGCCTTCTCTGCAATCCGTGCTGCGAACTCCGCGCCCGCGCCGCCCGTAAGCGGTGCCTCGTGGAGGATGATGACGCGGTTCGTCTTTGCGACCGATTCGAGAATCGCGGCCTCGTCGAACGGAATGATCGAGCGCAAGTCGATGACCTCTGCGTCGACTCCATCCTTTTCCAGCTCGGCAGCGGCATCCAGCGCGACGTAGAGCATCGCGCCCCACGTGATGATCGTCAGATCCTTCCCCTTGCGCCGCACCGCCGCCTTGCCCAGCGGCACGATGTAGTCCTCGGTGGGCAGATCTTCCTTGATGCGGCGATAGAGATACTTGTGCTCGATGTACAGCACGGGATCGTCATCGCGCACCGCGGCCTTGAGCAACCCCTTCGCATCGTACGCAGTGGCGGGTGCCACGATCTTCAGGCCCGGACGATTCATGAACATCGCCTCGGGATTCAGCGAGTGATACGGCCCGCCATGTGTGCCGCCGCCCGCCGGACCGCGCACGACCATCGGACACGCGCGTCCGAACAGGTAGCGATTCACCGCAGCGAAGTTCACGAGCATGTCGTAGGCGCAGGTGATGAAGTCGATGAACTGCATCTCGGCGATTGGACGCATGCCCATGATTGCTGCGCCGGACGCCGCACCGATGATTGCGATCTCGGAGATCGGCGTGTCGACGACGCGCTCCGGCCCGTACTTGTCGATCAGTCCGTAGCTCGTCTTGAACGCGCCGCCGTAGACGCCGACATCTTCGCCGATGAGGAACACGCGCTCATCGCGCGCCATCTCTTCGGACATTGCCTGAGTGATTGCTTCGATGTACGTGGTCTCAGGCATTCCAGTATCCATCCCCATCGAAGAGTCCGAGCGCCGCATCGGACGGCGTCGGCATCGGCGAAGCATCCGCCTCGTCCGTGGCCGCATCGATCTCGCGCTTCACGCGCTGTTCGATCGCGGCGATGTCTTCCTGCGTCGCGAATCCGTTTTCGAGCAGCATCTTCTCGAAGCGCACGACGGGATCCTTCTCCCGCCATTGCTCGATCAGCTCCTTCGGCACGTACATCTGGTTGTCGTGCTCCGCGTGACCCTTCATGCGGAACGTCTTGACCTCGAGCAGCGTGACGCCGCCACCGGTGCGTGCGCGCTCGACGGCGCGCTTCGTTGCGTCGTAGACCGCGAGCACGTCATTGCCATCGACGGTCTCGCCCGCGCAACCGAAGGCATACGACTTGTCGGCGAGCGTGCGTGCCGCGCTCTGCTTCCAGGTCGGCGTCGAGTAGGCGTAGCCGTTGTCCTCGATGATGACGACGAGCGGCAGACGCTGCACCGACGCGAAGTTCATCCCTTCCCAGAACGCTCCGGTCGATGAGCCGCCGTCGCCGATGAACGCGAGCCCGACCAGATTCTTCTTCTGCATGCGCCCGGCGAGCGTGATGCCGGCCATGACCGGGATCATGTCGCCGAGCATCGAGATCTGACCGATGAACCCATCTGTCTGCGGATTGCCGAAGTGGATGTTCAGCTCGCGTCCTCGTGTCGGTGAGTTGCCCTTCGCCATGTACTGACGAAGGATGTCGACGGGTTTCGCGCCAGCGACGAGGATCGCGCCGACGTTCCTGATCAGCGGCTGCACCACGTCACCCTGTTTGTAGTCGAGGGCGTAGGCAGCAGCGACCGATTCGCCTTCCTGTCCCAGCGAGCGATACAGCCCGCCGATGACTTTCGCTTGCCGGAAAAGCGCGACGACGCGCTCTTCGAGCGACCGCGTGAGTCGCAGGTAGTACTCGATCTCGAGCAGCTGATCTCTGGTTAGACCGTATGTTTCAGCCATGGATACTCCAGTGACGAGTGACGAGTAATGAGTGACGAGTGGTTCCGAGCCGCAAACTCGTCACTCGCAACTCGTCACTCGCCACTTCTCTACTGATGGATCGAGTGCCCCATCACGTCCTCGGCCGCTTCCATCAGTGCCTCGGACAATGTCGGATGTGCGTGAATCGTCTTCGCGATCGACTCGCTCGTCGCTTCGAGCTCGAGAGCGGCGCAGCCTTCGACGATCAGCTCCGTCGCCTTCGGTCCGACGATGTGGACGCCGAGGAGCTCGTCGTATTTCGCGTCGACGACGTACTTCACGAGGCCGTTCGCCTCGCCGATGATCTTGGCTTTCGAGTTCGCCGTGAATGGGAACTTGCCGATCTTCACGTCGTAGCCGCGCTCTTTTGCCTTCTTTTCCGTGAGGCCGACCGATGCGACTTCCGGATCGGTGTACGTGCAGTTCGGGACGTGGTCGTAGTTGATCGGGCGAACCTTCATGCCCTTCATATGCTCGACCGCGAGAATGCCTTCGGCCGATGCGCAGTGGGCGAGGGCTGGAGTCGGGACGATGTCGCCGATCGCGTAGATGCCGGGAACGCTGGTGCGCATGAACTCATCGACCTGGATGAATCCGCGCTGATCGAACTTGACCTGTGTCTTGTCGAGTCCCGCGGTCTCGGTGACGGCGCGTCGGCCGGTTGCGGAGAGCACGAGCTCGGTCTCGACGACGATCTGCTTCCCCTTCGATTCGATCGTCGACTTCACGCCCGAATCGGTGACTTCGCAGGAGAGCACTTTCGCGTCGGTGTAGACCTCGATGCCCTTCTTCTTGAAGACGCGCGTGAACTCCTTCGCGATTTCCTCGTCTTCGATCGGCAGGAGCTGCGGCATGACTTCGACGATCGTCACCTTCGAGCCGAAGCGGTGGAAGATCGAGGCGAACTCACAACCGACTGCACCGGCGCGGATGACGAGCATCGACTTCGGCACTTCGGTGAGACGGAGAATGTGATCGGAGTTGATGATCCGCTTGCCGTCTGCCTTGATGTGGGGCAGATCCTTCGGCACGGAACCCATCGCGAGAATGATGTTCTTCGTCGAGAGGCGCTTGCCCTCGACCTCGACGGTCTTCGCGTCGATCACCTTGCCCATGCCGGTGATGCGCTCAACCTTGTTCTTTTTGAACAGAAACTCGATGCCCTTCGCGTTCTGATCGACGACGCCCTGCTTGCGCGTTTGTACCGCGCTGAAGTCGAGTGTTGCCTCGCCGATCGTGATGCCGAAGTCTTTCGCCTTCTGGACCTTTTGCCAGACGTCGGCATTCTCCAGAAGCGACTTGGTGGGGATGCAGCCGCGGTGCAGACAGGTGCCGCCGAGGAATGGATCCTTTTCGATGACACCGACTTTGAGTCCGAGCTGGCCGGCGCGAATCCCCGCAACATAACCGCCGGGGCCGCTGCCGATGACAATGACGTCGTAATTCTGTTCCAAGAAAGATGACCTCCAGGTGTGGATGCGCGGCGCGCATTATATGCACTTGTGAGGAGCGCGGGCGTCCAGCCCACGCTCCACTGACTACTGCGCCATCACGTACGTCGGATCCTGCGTCCGCTCGTCCACGATCGACGCGTAGCCGCCCACTTTTCCCGTTCCCGAGATCACCTTCAGGGCGATCCTCGCGTTGTAGACGTTGTTGTAGCCGTACGCGGCGAGGACAGAGCCGATCTGGCGGAACTCGTTTCCCTGGAGCGCCACCTGCGCGACCGCAGTGACCTTCGATTGCGGAACAGAGACGTTGATTTCGACGGTCACCGGATTGCCCGTCAGTTCGACCAGCCCGAGGTTCGTGTGGAAATGGGGTGATTGTTCGACCTGCAGAATCTGGAGCGCTCGATCGTTCACGCCGATGCCATCCGCGGGCGTGAGGCCCGGAATGAACTGACCGAAGGTACCGCTCGGCGTCTGATCGTAGGTGCGTGCAGTCGCGACGAGCTTCGAACCGGACGGCGCGGTGACGATCACGGAGCCAACGGTGTTCTGCCGTCCAAAGAGCGACTGCGTGATGTTGTCGATCGCTTTCACTTCGCCCGGCTGAATCGTCATCGGCGCGCCGGTCACGAGATTGCCCGGATCACCCTGCGCCGAGTATGCGATGTTGATGGGCACGGGCGTCTTGCCGCCGTTATAGAGACGAATATCGCTGCGCCACGAGGCGATGGGGCTCGTTACGTCGCCGATGCCCGGCAGGATGTAGCGGCTCGCGTTGACCTGCGAGACGTCGACGGGCAGGACCAGCAGCGGGTCGGTCGTCTGATTGTCGAGCACCGACGCATACGCCGTGATGCGACCCGTCGCCGACAGCACCTGAATCTCGAGCCGGCCATCCTCGACATTCGTCAGTCCGCGCGTCGCGAGGAAGCGAGACATCTGCACATGACCACCCGCCGGTACATCGACAACATATTGACCAAGTTGCGTATGCTTGTCGTCGAATGCCGTGATCTGCACCTTCGCCGGAGCGCCGGAGCCCTCGACGAGTCCCACGTTCGTGCGGAACTTCACGGAGTCGGCGATCTGCTGAAGGCTCAGCGTCTTTCCCTGCCCGATGAACTGCGAATAGGCAATTGCAGGAATGAACTGGCCGAAGGTCCCGGTCGCGGTCGACGCGAACGTCCGGCTGGAGGCGAACGTCACGTTGGCCGGAGCCGGTGATCCGTTCTGGGGCGCCAGCGGCCGGATCTCGAGCGTGCCGAGGACATTGTCCGTCGAAGCGGCGTAGCCGTAGAAATTCTTCATGATGTCGTCGAGCGCAGTCGTATCACCGGGATCGATCTGGATCGTTGCCTGCTGCCCGTTCTTCGTGCCGTCGCTGTTCGTCGGAGTGAAGTTCAGGAGATAGCGCATCGCCTGCGCCGAGACATTCGCGATGCGGATGTCCGATTCGAAGATGGCGTTCGCCCCTGCTGCGTGCGCGACTGCCGGAATGATCAGCGAATTGGGAAGAGGTGAGTTGCTCGGATTCGGCGTTACCGGTGTTACGACGCTGACGGAGACAGGAATCGCGGAACCCGTTGCCTGCGCAGTCGTCGTGAATTGCAGCGTGCCTGTGTTCGTGCCGGCTGGCAGCGATTTCGGATCTGCAGTGACCGTGAGATCGATTCCTTCGGGCGGGATCGTACCGGTGGACGGTGACACTTTCAGCCACGGCTTGTCCGACGTGATGTTGAACGAGCCGGCGAGTGCGGTCTTTCCGATGACGCTCGTTCCACTCCCCGGAACGTGAATCTTCTGGACGACGAGATTCTGTTGTCCGAGGGACGCTACCGAATTGGCGTCATCCGCGTCGGTCTCGACGGGAATTACGACCATCGAAGCCGGATCGGAGAACGGTCCTGCGCCAAGCCCGCAGCTGCTCTGCGATCGCACACGGTAGAAGTAGCGAGTTGCAGTCTTCACCGAGTGTTGGAAGACGCGCAGGATGTCGCTTGTCGTGAAGCTCACTCCGTCCGTGAAGTTAAAGTTCGTCGCTTCTTGAAGTTCATAGGAAGCGGTGTTGAGTCCAGGGCTCCAGATCAGCGTGTATTGGTCATCCGACATCGCTTCGGGATCTACGTAGATGTCCGGTGCGATGGGAAGTGTGCAGACAGTGGAGGTCGATGAGGTGAAGGAGCTCTCGGGAGAAAAGTCCGTGGGACACGATGCAAAGTTCGTCTCGACGAACCATGTGATCGCGCCGGCAGGAACCGTCGCCGAAAGGCGTGCATCGCTCGAGGTGCCGATCACTTGCGCTGCGTTGCCGTTTGCGGATACCCAGAGCCTGTAACCCGTGGCGCCATCAACTGGCGTCCAGATGAATTGCACGTTCGCGGGCACATCGGTATCTCCGTCTGCCGGCGAGACGAGCAACGGCGAGCCGATGTCGCAGGCCGGATTGTAAGGAATGGTGAATTTGCCATCAGCAGAGGGAAGATCGTCGCAACCATTGAAGAGCGCGACGACGTACCACTCGACATCACCGGTTCCGATGTCTGCGGTAATCGATGTTGCGCCTTCGGTCGCGTCGATGAACGAGGGCTCGCTGTCGTCGATACCGGCCCAAACCTGATAGCCGATCGCGCCCGAAACCGGTTGCCATGAGAACGTCACCGGCGATTGCGACACGGTTGCGCCCTCGGCTGGTGCTACGAGTTGCGGTGGTGTCGCCGGGCAGTTCTGATTGTGCTCGACCGTGAACGTGAAGACATTCGAATCGGTCGAATCGCAGGAATCGAAGAACGCTTCGACGAACCATTGATACGTGCCAGGCGAGAGATGCACCACCGATGAAGTCGTCTCCGTGTCGTCGTAAACGGCGAAGTCTTCGCTTTGCGCCGCAATCCAGAGACGATAGCCGGTGCTGTTGGGTACCGCGCTCCATGCAAACTGGACGGGCGCGGATGCCACTCCTCCGTTCTGCGGCGTGAAAAGCGTGGCCGTGGCGCTTCCGCATCCAGCAGTCGTGAAACTCGCGTGCCCCGATGAGGTCGTGCATTCTCCGGCGAATACCGTGACGACATACCACTCGACTGTCGTGTCAGGATCGAGCGCCGCCACGAGATTCGCATCCTCGGTCTCGCCGAGCTCGTCGAATTCAGCTCCGTTGAATGACGCCCAGACTTTGTAACCGACGGCATTCGGAACGGCGGTCCACTCGAACGTGACTGGTGACGTGACGCCGGTCGCTCCGCTCGGTGGCGACGAAAGCGTCGGAACGTCGGTCGGACACTGGGCGTATGCAAAAGTGCCCGTAAGAAGAAGAAATGCGAGTGCAACGAATCGTCGGGCCATGGCCGAGTCTCCGCCTCGCAGAGTACACCGAGTGAAGCCAAGATGGAGTGCGGGCGCCTCGAGCAGAGTGCGGACGAGGCGTCCGCACTCCACCGAGATTTTGCCTACAGCGACGGGACGTACGTTGGATCCCCCGTCTGGGAATCGATCACCGAACCATACGCGGTCACGCGGCCCGATCCGCTGATCACCTTGAGCGACACACGTCCGTCATACGTCGTGCCCGAGTTGAATACTGACAACGGGAACTGCACGAACTGATTGGCGCCGAGGCTGACGGTGTAGATCGGAGTGACCTTCGAGTCGGGGAGGAACAGCGACACTTCGACGACCGCGGGCTGGCCGCTGGTCTCGGCGACGCCGATGTTCGTGCGATAGCGATCCGACTGCTCGAGTTGGAGAAGTTGGAGCGACCGCTCTCCGTTGCCAACCGACTCGGCCGGCGTCACGCCGGGGATGAACTGACCGAGCGTGCCCGTCGACGTCAGGTTGTAAGTCCGTGCAGACGTGATGAGTGATGATGGATTCGTCGTCGAGATCGCAAGAGCGCCGCCGCTGTTGAAGCCGAGACCGAACTTGTTCTTCAGGATGTCGTCGAATGCGGCGACTTCACCGGCCTTCAAGGAAACGGTCACCGGCGCAGGCGGATTCGCTGCCGCGGCATCGCCCGGCATGGGGACATACGTGAGCGTTGCCGAGAGGTCGCTTGAACCCGCATTGAATACGCGCACATCGCTTCGCCAGTTGCTGATGCCGGTATTGAGTGCGGCGATGCCCGGCAGTACGTAATGAGTGGAGGAGACCGAGGACTTGAGGACCGGCTGCACGAGCAGCGGATCGTTCGTTTTGTTGTCGATCGTCGATGCGTATGCGGTGACGCGGCCGTTGGTCGAGGTCACCTGCACCTCGACTCGTCCATCGTCGAAGCCGAGGCTGTTGCTCGCAAAGTAGTTGTTCTGCACATACTCGCCCGCGCGGAGGCTTACCGGGATCTCGGCAAGGAGCGTGTTGTTGTCGTCGAAGACACGGAGGAGCACGTTGGCCGCCTGCCCCGACGCTTCGATGAGACCGATGTTCGTGCGATATGCGGAAGATGCAGCGACTTGTTGGAGTGAGAGGATGCTGGCGACGGAGCTCGACGACTTGCCGATGAAGTTCGAATAGGCGATCGCGGGGATGTACTGACCCAGCGTTCCACCTTCGGGATTGATGTTGAAGGTTCGGCTCGATGCGACCGTCGGCAAACTGACCGGCGTACTGCTCGCAAAGCCGCTGGTCGAACTGCTCGTCGTCAGGGGGCGAATCTCGAGCGTGCCTCCGCCCACCGACGAACCGAAGAAGCTCGAGAGAACGTCGTCGAGTGCGGTCGTCGCACCTGGCTCGACTTCAATCGTCGTGGAGTTGCCGGATTGCGTTCCGTCGGTCGAGATCGGTGTGAAGTTGAGCTGATACTTCATCGTCTGCGAAGAGATGTTGGCGACGCGTACGTCGGACTCGAACAGCGAGTTGTTCGCTCCATTTGCATGAGAGATTCCGGGGATGATCAGCGAGTCCTGCTGCGGCGTATTGCGCGGCACGGGCGAGACCGGAGTGACGACGCTGACCGAAACCGGCACGCTCGTCTTGGTCGTCGCATCGCTGCCCGTCTTGCCAGCGGCTCCGTAGATCACGGTCACTGTCCCGGTGTTCGTGCCGAGATTGAGCGTGCCCGGTGCGGCGGTGATCGTGAGTGTGACGCCTTCCGGACCGATCTGGCCGGAGGACGGCGTCACGGTGAGCCACGGCTTGTCGACACTTGCGTTGAAGGTCGTCACGACCGGCTGGCCGGGCAGGACAACCTTCTGCACGACATTGCCTTGTTCACCGACTTCGGTGCTCGATTTCGCGTTTTTTGAGTCGACCGTCACGGGAACGATGAGCACACCGGCGACATCGGACCAGGGCCCTGTCTCGTCATTGCACGAGCTCACGCCGCGCACGCGATAGAGATACTGCGTTGCTGCCGTCACGTCGTACTTGAACGACTGCGCGAGGTCCGTCTGCGAATACGTCGTCGGACTTGCGAAATCGGTCGTCGTCGATTCCTGCAACTCGTAGTGGCCGACGTTCGCCAGCGATGTCCAGCGGACGGTGAAGCTGGTGCCCGAGTGCACCTGACCCGCGACGCGAAGCAATGACTTTTCCGGAGTGCCGCACGGCGGCGGCGATTTGAGCACGTTGAACGAGGAGATCGCGGAGAAGGTCGATGGACATCCGTTGAACTTCGCCTCGACGAACCAGTAGGCGAGTCCGGGCGGGAGATCGGCATGAGCGTGCGGCTCGGTGTTCGTCGCAACGACGGATGGCGAGGCGGTACCCTGCTTGACCCAGACGTTGTAGCTCGTCGCGCCCGCCACGCGTGTCCAGGCGAAGCGGACCGGCGAGAGGATGTCGCCCGGTTCCGGCGCGAGCAGCACCGGCTTCTTGGAACTGCAATTACTCGGAAGCGTGACGCTGAATGTGAAGTGCCTGGACTCGGCCGGATCGCATCCAGTCACGAAGGCAACGACCCACCACTCGATCCGGCCTTCGGGGAACGTGCGGCTGAGTGTGGTCTCGTCCGTCGTCTTGCCGATCGCGGTCGGCTCGCCATCTCCCAGCTTGGCGAAGACGATATAGCCGACGGCCGTGCTCACTGGATTCCAGGAAAGCAGCACCGGCGATGTGAGGTTCTGCGAGCCATCCGCAGGTGTGACGAGCTGCGGCTTGTCGCCATGACAGCTGTTCGACTTCACGACGGTGAACGACTGCGTGGCCGACTGCGTCGCGGGACAATTGCGGAAGACCGCTTCGACGTACCACGCGATCGTCCCCGGCCTCACGGGTTCCGTGAGCGAGGTCTCCGGTGTCGCGGCAATGAGCTTCACCTTCTCGTTGTCGATCGATGCATAGAGGCGATATTCGACGGCATTTGGAACGCTCGACCAGAGGAACGTGACTGGCGAAGAGATGTTGTTCGCTTTGTCCGCTGGTGAGATGAGAGTTGGTGCGGTGGTGCCGCAGCGCGGAGTGGTGTTCTCCAGCACGAACGATGCGCGCGCGGAGGCGACCACGGGACAGTTGTCATAGATCGCGTCGACGAACCAGATGTAGCTCGCCGCGGGCAGCGTGCGATCCACCTTCGTGTCGGTCGTCGTCGCGATCTCCGCGAACGGCTGATTGTTGGCGGCGAGCCAGACGCGGTATGCCTTCGCATTCGCGGCTGCACTCCACTGGAAGGTTACCTTGTCCGCGGTGATGTTGCCCGTGGGTGAAACGAGTGTGGGTGCTGCATGACCATCGCAGGAAGTGGCCTTCGCGACGGTGAAGCGGCCGACCGAGGACAGGACGGCGGGACACGTCGGCAGGACAGCTTCGACGTACCACCCGCCGTTGCCGCTGGGTACGGAGATCGTCGCTTTCGTATCCGTCGTGCGCGCCGCGATCGATGCAGCACCATCTTCATTTGCGACCCAGAGTCGATAGATGGTCGCATTCGCAATGGCGCTCCATTGGAAGGTTACGGGCGATGTGACCGTGGCACCATCCGAAGGTGCTGTGCGGGTGACCTTGAGTGAATCGCAATCGACCGTTGCCGCGAGCGTGAAGTGGAAGATCACGGACTTCACGGAATCGCAGCCGAAAAAGAGTGCTTCGACCTGCCAGCTCGTGGTGCCGGTGGGAACGACTTTCGTGAGCGTGCTTTCGGTGGTCGTACCGATCAGATTGAGATTCGTGTCGCTGCTGCCTGCATAGACGTTGTACGCGACCGCGCCCTGCACGTCGTTCCAGTCGAACGTGACCTGCAGCGGGACGTTGCCGCCGTTGTTCGGAGGAGAGATGAGTGTTGGCGCGGAGTTCGATGTGCATAGCTTGCCCGCAGTGACGGTGAACGAAGCGCGCGGGGAAACCGTCGACGGGCAATCGTCACCGAACCTGGTCTGTACGACCCACGTGTAGCTCCCCGCGGGGAGAGGTGCGGTGATCTGTGCAGCGGTCGTCGTGGCAAGCGGAACCGATGCACCACCGTTGAATGAGCCGATGACGACGTAGGCCTTCGCGCCGGCGACGGGGCTCCACTGCAGTGTGACCGGGGAAGTGAGATTCACTGCCCCATCAGCGGGCGCGATGAGCGATGCGGTGCCCGGATTCGCCGGGCATCCCAACGTCGTGAAACGGAAATGATTGGAGGCGACGGTCGGGCAACTCGTGCCGAAGATCGCTTCCACCCACCACTCGACTGTCGAGCCGGAGACACTCGCAATCAGCTCGCTGCTCGTCGTGATGCCGATCGGCGCGGATGCCGCGCCATCGATCGAGACGAGCACGCGATAACTCGTCGCGCCGGCAGAACTCGTCCAGGTCAACGCGACCTGCGC
>CAZKID010000141.1:0-12052 GCA_964552405.1 uncultured Thermoanaerobaculia bacterium | reverse complement strand
CCCGAGCGAAGTCGAGGGACCTGGGGGTGTGGGAGGCGCGCGACATGATCTTCGTACCACCCACCCACCGGGTCCCTCGACTTCGCTCGGGATGACGGAGATCTGAGCTTGCTCAATCATCGGCCGTTTACCCACTGAAAAGCCCGAAGCCCCTCAATTCTCTATTTCTGCACCTCGTGCATGGTTCCTATCGGCCGACGCGATACGCTTCGCAACATGCTTGCGGCTGGGAATCGGTTACTCCTCACTCTGTCGTTGTTCTCTTGTCTCGCGATCACCGCACAGCCATATGTCCGCGCCGGTGCCGCGGCCGAGTCATCGCGAGACGTCACGCTGCGCGATGTCGATTGTTCGAGCACGAAACCGCCGGCACTGTTCGGTTGCGGCTCCGGCAATGATGGGCGACGGCTGGGTGCGCGCGGCGAGGTGCATCGCGGGTTGACGTTCGAGCTCGCAGCGGGGCGCGAGGTTGGACACGCCCGAGTCGAGCTCGCGTTCGTCTCTCGCTCGGGCTTCGAGCTCGACGCGCAGTCCAACTTCACCGGAGTGACCGGAGCGCAACCAGTGTCGGCGCGGCTCCGCTCGAAGGCTCTTGTGGCCAGTGCGGCCTTCGACCTTGCTCCTGACACGTGGAGCGTGCGGCCATTCATCACCGCGGGTGCCGGCGCCGCCCGCAACGATCTCAGTGCGGTGAAGTATTCGTTCCCCGGCATTGCGGCGAACGCCGTGACGATCACGCGCGGAGGGCGCGCGAACGCATTCACATGGACGAGTGGTGCGGGGGTCGCGATCCGGCTGCCGCACAACGTCACCCTCGATCTCGCCGCGCGCGTTACAGACCTCGGCGGCGTTCGTGCCGAGCGCGGCGAAGCGCTCATCGAGCGTCCGACGCGGCTGCTGCATCTCGAGATCGGCGCGACCGAGTTTCGCTGGCGAACGCGAGGCGTGAGCGTGTCGCTGCGCAGAAGGTTTTGAACCGCCACTAGTGACGCGTTACGCGCCGGCGCCCTCCGGCGCGCACGAATGGCGCGGACGCATGCGTGCGGATCTGGCTATCGCTCAACGCATGGTCATAGATCGCCACTTCGGCAATCGCTCCTTTCAGGAATCGCTTTTGTGCGTAGCCTGAACCGATCCGCACTTCGTTCGAGGAGAGGATCGAGGAGAACGTCTGTGTGATGCAGCCGGGCAGCGGTGTGCCATTGACGAACACGCACGACGAGCCTGATTTGCTCACGATCGCGACGTGATGCCAGCTCGGCGCACCGAATCGCCCGTAGCCGGTCGAGTCGTTCAGGATCGGCAGTGCCAGGTACGGTAACTGTCCGGGCTGATCCGTGTACACGGCGACATTGCCTGTCGCGTTGTATTGAAAGTGAATGAACGACAGGCCGGTGGCACTGACGATGGCTTCGAAGTCCGATCCGGTCTCGATCTGAACCCAGGCTTCGATGGTGGCGGAGCTCCAGCCTCCCCACGATCCCGGCAAAGCGACGTACGAGCTCGAGCCGTTGAACGAGGCCGCGGTCTCGGACTGTCCGGTAGCTCCTGTCACCTGCGCCTGACCGACGCCAACGTTGACATAGCGCGCGTGCCTGGCATTCGACGACGAATCGAACGCCGTCGTTCCGGACGTCTCGTTGAGCCGGTAATACGCGATGGGCCGTTCTTTCAGAACGAGGTCCGCGTATGCCTCGGTTGCCGGCTGCAACGCCTGGTTAGGAACGTGCGCCCACCAGGTTCCCCAGCGGGAGCTCGTGGAGGCGTATTCCTGAATGGTCCAGAAAGAAAGGTCGTCGCTGTCGACGACGGTGTTGCTGTAGTCGCCCCATCGGTTCGGCGACGCCTTGTTGTAGACGGATTCCCCCGCTTTCAATACCACCGGCGCTCGAAATGAGCCCGGTGGATCGGTTGACGCCCTGAACGCGTAGGCGCCGGAGGCGTATTCGCTGCTCGTGAATTGTGAGAAGCCGATGAGTACGTCGTCGTTGCGATTGACGGCGATCGAAGGGTAGGTATACGAGACTCCTCCCGTTGCATCATCGATGCGCCCGAAGTCGGCAAGGAGCCCCGACGTCGTGAGCTTCCACCACTGGATGGCACTGCGTGTCGGTGCGTTCTGCGGAAGGAAGACCGTGTGCGCGAGCCAGAGAAATCCATCGCGCATGATCAGCGAGTGCAATCGTGAATCGCCGGCGTTGATCTTCACCCCCGTTCCCAGCTGCGGGCTGAAATCGAGTCGTTGTGGCGGATAGGATGCCCAGGCGGCAGGGGAGGGAATCGAAGCGAGTTGACGGACTCCCGCTGCGCTCACATCGAAGAGCCGGATCGGCGAACCGGCGGTCTGCACGAGGTAGTTCGTCGTGACGCCGCTGTCGAGCACGACGGCCGGACAGAGAGCGCCATCCGAAGTGGAGGTGATCGCCGGCGACGCCAGGCCGTTCAGAAGCTGTGTCTTGTCGAACAGGAACACATCCGCACGAAAGACGCCGCCCGGCCGCGACGGCCCGCCTGCCACGTTCACGCTGAGCACGACGGTCGTTTGATTGACTCCGATCAACGGCTGGTCATACCACTCACCGAACGACGGAACCTTGTAGCGAAACCGGCTCCACGTTCCCGTCGGATCGTCGCTCTGCGACACTGCGAGGTCGACGGCGCCGGAGTCTGTTGCCCCTGAATCCCCAGCGGTCAGGAACCAGCGTCCACTGCTGCGGTCGAAGATGAGGTTCGGATCTCCGGGATTCACGGCTCCGTCGCTTGCCCAGAACGAGGACTCACTGACGGACGAAAGAATGTTTCCGCTCCGATCCTGAACGCGATACGTGCCGTTGACCACAGTCATGACAAAGCGTGAGTTCACCGCACCCATCGTGTCCGGCGGAGCATGACCGTTGTCGCTGACGCCCGAAAAATTCGCGTCAGCCGCCGGCGTCGGATCGCTCGTGACATGCGCGACGAACCAGTCGGCCAGATAGCCGGCTGCCGGAAGCTCCGCGTTGTGGATGACGGCAGGCAGGGCACCTTCTTCCCGTTCGATGGCAAACGCGGGAGTCGAAGGCGTAAGGCTGCTGAGGACGACGTCGGGAAGGCGCTGAAACGCGACGTGACGATCGTTCGCTGCGGCGGCGCTGCAAAGCAGCATCGCGATCAATGTGAAGGTGCATCCTCTCCACATGATGCTGTGATTATCTCCCGCCTGAGGCCGCGAGAAAAAGTTTTTGACTCCGCTCGATTAGACTGAGGCCATGTCTCCTCGTGCGGCACGCGCGGACGAGGCGTCCGCACTCCATTTATGTCTCGTCGTTGTGCTGTTGTGTTGTCTCGACGCCGCTGCACTCGATCCCGCTCGCCGTCTCACGCAATACCGCCACGACCTCTGGACCGTCGAGAACGGCTTGCCGCAGGAATCGGTCAATGCGATCGCGCAGACGAGCGACGGCTATCTCTGGCTGGCGACGAACAGCGGGCTCGCGCGCTTCGATGGTGTCCACTTCCGCACCTTCGACAAGCGGAACACGCCGGAGCTGAAGAGCAATTTGATCAGCGCCCTCTGCGCCAGACGCGACGGCAGCCTCTGGATCGGCACTGACGGCGGCGGCGTGACGTCGTTTCGCGACGGAGTCTTTGCGAGCCACACGGGGCTCTACAACGGAACGATTTTTTCGCTGCACGAGACGCAGGATGGCGCGATCTGGATCGGCATGCAGGCCGGCGCCTTGAGCCGCATCGATCCGCAAGGACGAACGACGACCTTCTCGCCGCGCGAGGGCATGCCGGCGCACGGAGTCTCCTCGATCGAAGATGGAGAAGGCGAGACATGGATCGGTACGTACGACGGCGGTCTCGTGCGTCTGGCCGGAACGGCGATCCGCACATACACGGTCGCGGATGGTCTGCCGCACGACTCCGTGCGCGCGCTGCATCGCGATCGCGCGGGACGTTTGTGGATCGGCACAAGCAGCGGCCTCGCGCGGTTCGACAACGGACGCTTCATTGTCTGCGCGATGGAAGAAGGAGCGGCGATCCCGCTCGTTCGCGCGATTCATGAAGATGCGCAGGGCACGCTGTGGCTCGGCACCGATCATGGACTCGCGCGCGTGAGCGGCGATCGTGTCTCGTACTTCTTCACGTCCCGCAACGGTCTTTCCAGCGACGTCGTCACCGCGATGCTCGAAGATCGCGAAGGCTCGCTCTGGATCGGATCGCAGGGAGGGCTCAATCGCCTTCGCGATACGAAGTTCATGTCGTGGACGACGCGCGAGGGACTGCCGAGCGACAACGTGCGCACGGTGTTCGTCGATGCCGATGGCACGGTCTGGCTCGGCACGCTCGAGGGCCTCTGCCGTCTTCAGTCGGGAACGCTGACGGCGTACACGACGAAGGATGGGCTGTCGACGAACATCGTCAGCGCGATACTTCGCGATCGCGCCGGCACACTCTGGATCGGAACGCGCGGCGGTGGTCTCAACGCCATGCGCGATGGCCGCTTCACGCACTTGACGGCACGCGATGGACTCGCGAGTGATGCTGTGCGCGTCCTGTACGAAGATCGTGCCGGCAATCTCTGGATCGGCACCGATGGAGGTGGCGTGAGCCGATACGCGGCCGGCCGCTTCACGAACTTCGCCATCAACGAAGGACTCTCGAGCAATTTCATTCGCGCGATCCGCGAGACTTCCAATGGTGATCTCTGGATCGGAACCGGTGGCGGAGGCGTCGACCGTCTCCGCGATGGGCACATCACCGCGTACACCAAACGCAATGGAATGCCCGGCAATACGGTCATGTCCATCCTCGAGCAGCCGGACGGCAGCCTGCTCTTCGGTACGTACGACGCCGGCCTGGCGCGTATGCGCAATGAGCGCATCGCTGCCTGCTCCGCACGCGACGGTCTCTACGACGACTCCGTGTTCGACATCGAGAGCGATGCGCAGGGGCAACTCTGGATGAGCAGCGATCGCGGCGTGTTCCGCGTCGATGCCGCGCAACTGAATGCATTCTTCGACGGAACGGCGAAGCACGTCACGCCGATCGGCTACGACACGCGCGACGGTCTGGCATCCAGCAAGTGCAGCGGCGGCTCGCAGCCTTCGGGCTGGAAGGGACCCGATGGCCGCATCTGGTTCACGATGATTCGCGGTGCGTCGTCGATCGATCCCGCGCGCATCGAGATCAACAGGCGCGCACCGCCGGTCATCATCGAGGACGTCATCGCCGACGGGCGCGCGCTGGCGAACCGGCGGCGTGGATATGCGGGGCCGGGAAACAAGCGGATCGAGATCCGGTACACCGCCACGAGCCTGCTCAATCCGGAGCGCGTGCGCTTCAAGTACCGGCTGGAGGGATTCGATCCCGACTGGGTCGATGCAGGCACGAGCCGCGTCGCGTCGTATACGAATCTGCCGCTCGGCGACTTTCGCTTCCGCGTCATCGCCTCGAACGACGACGGCGTCTGGAACACGAGCGGTGCAACCTACGACTTCGAGATCGTGCCGTACTTTCGACAGACCGCGGCATTCTTCGTTCTCTGCGCGCTGCTCATCGCAATCCTGATCGCCGCCGGCGTCTGGCTGCGCCTGCGGCAGATGCGGATGCGCGAGCGCCAGCTCGTCGCACTCGTCGACGAGCGGACGCGCGAGCTGCGCCTCGCCAACGATCACCTTCGCCAGGCGAACGAGTTGAAGCTCGAGCTCCTCGGGATCGCTGCGCACGATCTGCGCAATCCGCTGCAGGCGATCAGCGGATTCGCGGAGATCATCCGCGCGCGCTCGGAGGAAGGAAGTCAGAACGCGAAGCAGGCTGCCGTGATCTGCCGCGCCTCCGATGAGATGTTGCGTCTGATCAACGATCTCCTCGGCTCCGTGCAGATCGAGAGCGGACGCCTCGAGCTGAACCGGACGACGGTCGACATGAGTGCGCTCGCTGCGGAGCTCGCCGCCGTGCATCGTCACGCGGCGGAACGCAAGGAGCAGCAGCTCAGCGAAGAGCTGCCGGCTGCACCATGCCTCGTCGAAGCAGATGCGGAGCGTTTGAGCGAGGCGATGGAGAACCTCGTGACGAACGCCATCAAGTACACGCCGAGGAAGAAGTCGATCCGCATCTCGGTGCGTGTCGAGGGGAGTGAGGCGCGGTTCGAAGTGCGCGACGAAGGGCCAGGCCTGACCGCGGAGGACATGAAACGCCTCTTCGGAAAGTTCCAGCGGCTCAGCGCGCGCACGACCGGCGGCGAATCGTCATCGGGCCTCGGCTTGTCGATCGCGCGGCAGCTCGTGGAGTTGCAGGGCGGCAGGATCTGGGCCGAGAGCGAGCCGGGGAACGGGAGCGTCTTCACGATCGCGATGCCGGCCGCTCCGCGCGAACGATGATGACTTACAAGGTTTAACTCAGCTGCGCCGGCGCGGCCGTCCGTCGTGGATGCGATCACCGGAGGGAGAGCTCCGAAATGGATTGACGATCCTTACACCCGCGATCTCCGCTCCGTCCTGCAGGTCTTCCGTGAGAAGTGTCGTAGCGCGTGCGCTGACCGCGGCGGCGACGATCATGGCGTCCCAAAACGATAGCTTGTGCTTCTGCTCGAGCTCCCAGGCGCGCTCCATCACTTCCACACCTGCTGGGATGGGCTCCCATTCGGCGAGCGCCCGCACGTCGTCGCGCGCCATCGCCTCCGGAAGTCCCGGGCGCAGCTTCCGCGTCACTATGACGTAATACTCCTGCAGGACCTGAGAGCTGATTCGGCCGGTCCGTGATCTCCAAAGCTCTTCGAGCCATGAAGCAGCCGTGGCCTGGCGGCGCGGATCCGAGCTGTCGCGTGCGTACACGAGAACGTTCGTGTCAACGAAGACGGGATCGATCGTGAAGCTCCTCTCGGCGTGGCAGGCGGCCGCCGTCGCGAAGGCGACGGGGGCGCACATTCAGAAACTTCTCCATCGCGTTCTGATACGAGCGATCGGCTTCCATTCGCTGCCTGAGAATCCTGCCGACGAGACGCGACACACTCGTATTCTCCTCGGCTGCCTCGATGCGAATCCATCGCGCAGTTTCCTCATCGAGCGTGATGGTCACGTTCTTCACGAAGTCAGTGTAACACTGAGTTCGTGAACATCCGGAGTGCCGAGGATCACTCCGCTATAATCGGTCGCGATCCGTCTCCAAAAAATTGATCGGGAGCCTGTCATGAATGAGGATCACCGGCGCTTTCCTCGGCTAGCTTCGCATCATTCGGTTCTTGTGAAGGAGCTCGAGCCCCAGGCGATCGAGGAGTTCGGGCGCGCCGTTTCGATTGCCCGAGGCGGTTGTTGCTTTCTTGCGGCGGAGAGCCTCGGAGTAGGAGCGCTGCTCGAGCTGCTCATCGCCGTCGATCATGAGACCGTGCGCGCGAAAGGGCGCGTGGTCTACGAGCGCCAGCATGACGATGGACAGACGGAAGTCGGCGTCGAGTTCCTGAACCTCGATGACGCCTCAGCGGCGAAGATCGACTCGCTCTTCGCGCGCCCGAATGGTGCAGCGGATCGCTAGTTTCGCGGCGCGATGACCGTCACGACCTGTGAGCGGTTGTTCGTGACGGTCGCCATCGCCCACACGGGAGCTCCGCCGTCCGATTGCACTTCGACACGAACCGGCCGATCGCTCGTGATGCCCGCGAGCAGATCGCCGATGACCAAACCCGAGGGCCGCGAAAAGCTGCCGGTCGCGGGACCGAACTGAGGTAATTGCAGGTCGTACATGGTCTCGCGAAGAAGTGAGGGTGGAGGAATGGGGAGGCCGCTATCGATCGGTGCGTCGCGGAAGATTCGCACACGAACCTGCGGCGCGGCCGGCGGTACAGCGTAGAGTCGCAACGTCGCACGCGCAGCACCATCCGCCGGAACGTCGAGGAGCTGCAGGGCGTTCGACGAGAAAGAGTCCATCGGCACGACGGGAATCTCCGTGCCGTAGTTCACGTCGCTCCGGCTGATGTCGTAGACGCGCGTCGAACAGGACACCTCTTTGCCGGTGTACAGGAAGAAGCCCGTGCCGTACTTCGTACCATCTACGGCCGTGAAGCTGTAGGCCGACCTGGGAGGAAGCGGCCGGAAGCAGCCTTCGGGGATCCCACATGGATAGAGGATGGGAATCGCAGGAACTTCCGAGTCTGAATGGTTGAACAGATTGACTCTCGTCCGCCACGTCGCGCCGAACGCGCCTGGGCCGCCGAAAAACACCGGGATGAGAACCCCATCCGTGGCTGATGCCGTTGCCGCTGCCAGAAACAAACACAATGCCATTGCGATTGCGCGTTTCATCGAATCTCCCTGGAACGAGCTTGTTCGACTATGTGCGAGATACGTTGGTCGGCCGGTCTCTGTCCAAGCCCCGGCGATATTCGCGCGGACTGACTCCGAACTCGCGGCGAAACGTCCGATTGAAGTTCGAGACGTCGCCGAACCCGCAGTCGTAGGCGATGTCGAGCACCTTGCTGCGGGCCGTCAAACGAATGGCCGCCTCGCGGAGCCGCGTGCGAAGAATGTATTGATGCGGGGTGAGCCCGGTCTGCTTCTGAAATGACCGGAGAAAATGGAACGGGCTCAGCGCGGCATCGCGCGCAAGTGCCTCGATCGTCAGCGGCGCGTCGGGATGCCGGTCGATGATTCTCACGGCGCGCGCGACTCCCGCTGTGGTTTCCGTATCGCGCGGCCGCGAGGATGCGAGCGAGAGTGCTGTACCTGCGAGCTCGATCGCCAGCTCTTCCCACGCGATGTCCGCACCGACGGCGCCGGCTGCTGCGCGTGCCACCAGCGGCGCCAGCTCGCGCACTGCGGGGAGCCGGCCTGTGCGAAACGGTCCCGCGCCGATGCGCTCGAACCACTCGGGCTCGAAGCGAAACCCGATGCAGCGATCTCCTTCGCCATGTTCATGACGGCATTCGTAGGACTGCCGCGCATTGCCGAGCATCAGCGAGCCGGGCGTCATCAATGCACGGCCGAACGCGTTGCGATATTCGAACGAGCCCGCGAGCACGACGGCGATCGCGTAGTGCGTGTGCTCTTCTTCGAAGGGGTGGTCGGAGGGACCGCAGGTACAGAGGACGTCGGCGACGCTCCAGCCATCGCCTCGCGCCAGGATCCGCGGCTCGATCCCGCCGCTGCTTCCCCGCTCCGCGCGTTGTTTCACCGCCTTTGCCAGATCGACCGCAATTTTCGCCAAGATCTCGTCCGCCTCTGTTTTCTATAACACCACCGACGGACGACACGTTCGAACGGAGGAGAAAACAATGAGCAGCGAAGCAACACGGATTCTGAATGAAGGATATGGGCCGGGCGCGTGGCATGGTGCGGATCTCAAAGCGGCGATCGGCGATGTCACTCCCGACCTCGCGTTCTGGAGGCCGGCCGCGGGGCGGCACAACATCGCCGAGATTGCATTGCACCATGCGTGGTGCGCGCGCAGCGTGCGGATGAAGTTCTCGGACGGCGAAGCCGAGGAGTTTCCGATCGAAGGAGAGGATTGGTTCGAGGCAGGCGACGAGTCGAAGCTGTCGTGGAAGAAGATCGCGAAACTCGTCGAGACGCAGCAGAAGAAGCTGGCGGATGCGGTGGCGGCGTCGAATGGGTCCCTCTCCGATGCCGAACGCCTTGACCTCTTGCTCGGCGTCACCTGTCACGCGATCTATCACGCCGGTCAGATTCAGCTGATCAAGCGGCTGCGCGAGGAGTAGCGTGGGACGCGGTCGTGCGCGAGAACATCGTGGCGGTTGACGACGAGCTCATGTCGCAGGGTGAGTGTTGGGGGAGCGGGCATTCGGCCGGCTCCCCTTTGGGATACGAAAAAGCGAAATGCAGAACGCAGAACGCAGAATTGAGAATGAAGAACTGAGGTGGCGCTTCGCGCGCGCCACCGTCATCCCTCGCTCTCGCTCGGGATGACGAAGCCACCGCAGGCGGATCGTTTTCATTCTCAATTCTTCATTCTTCATTCTGCGTTCTGCATTTCGCTTTTGACGTTCCCCGTCGCTGATACGATTCCCGCACCGTGAAGCGTCACCCCTGGGAAACCCTCAGCGACAAGGAGCTGCTCAAGGTCAGGTTGCGCGACCTTCATGTGCGCGTCGACGGCACCTGGATCGAAGAGTGTCTTGCCGAGCTCTATGACGACCTCGAGCGGCGCGACATTCGTTTCCGTCCGCACGTCTGGCTCTCGAACGAGTGGTTCGTTCCCGACAGCATTCCGGGGATCGCGGTTCCCTTCTATCTCGCGCATCCGCGGCTCATGAAGCTCGAGCGGAGGCAGATGATCGAAGTCGAGGGCGGCACGCGTCCGGAGATGATGAAGATCCTCCGGCACGAATGCGGTCACGCGCTAGACAATGCATTTCTCCTGGCGGCGGACAATGGGCGGCAGGAGCTCTTCGGCAAATCATCGAAGCGCTATCCGGAGCTCTATCGTCCGAATCCGGCGAGCCGCCGCTATGTGCGGCACCTGCGGCTTTATTACGCGCAGAGTCATCCGCTGGAAGATTTTGCGGAGACGTTCGCCGTCATCCTCGCGGCGCATCACGAATCGTGGCGCAAGCGGTACGAGGGCTGGCCCGCTCTGCGCAAGCTCGAGTATGTCGATGCCTTGCTCGATCGCTTGCGCGGCAAGCGGCCGGTCGTGCGGAGCCGCGGCCGCATCGATCCGCTCTCCGAGCTCACGATGACCCTCGGCGAGTATTACGAGGAGAAGCATCAGCGTTACGTCGTCAGCTACCCGGACATTTACGATCGCGATCTGCGCCGGCTCTTCTCCGATGATCCGCGTCACGGGAAGCGCGAGCTCGCGTCGCATTTCCTGCGGCGGAATCGCGCGGAGATCCGCAAGATCGTTGCGGAGTGGACCGGTGAATACGAGTTCACGCTCAATCACGTACTGAATGACATGATCGGCCGCAGCCGCGAGCTCAAGCTGCGCGTGTCGCGGCCGGAGTCGCGGCTGAAGATCGATTTTGCGATTCTCCTCGCGGTCAAGACGATGGACTTCCACTACAGTCGCAATTGGTTCGCGCTATGAAACGCCTTCGCGTTGCCGTTTTGACGCATCCGTCGCTGGTCCCGCCCGAGAGCCGCGAGGGCTACTCCGAGCAGGAAGCGCACGTCTGGAAGACCGAGTTCGATGTCGTGATGACGCTGCGCGAGCTGGGCCATGACGTGCGCGTGCTTCCCGTCGCGACGGAGTTGACGCTGATTCGCGAGACGGTCGAGCAGTGGAAGCCCGACATCTTTTTCAATCTCCTCGAGGAGTTTCTCGGACGGCAGGAGTTCGATCATCACGTCGTCAGCTTCCTGGAGCTGATGCAGGTGCCGTACACCGGATGCCACACGCGCGGGCTGATTCTGGCGCGCGACAAGGCGCTGTCGAAGAAGCTGCTCGCGTATCACCATCTGCCGGTACCGAAGTTCGCCGTGTTCCCGCGCGAGAGACGTGTCGTGCGGCCGAAAGCGCTGGAATTCCCGCTCATCGTCAAGAGCCTGGTGAAGGAGTCATCGCTCGGTATTTCACAGGCGTCGATCGTCGACAACGACGAGAAGCTGCGCGATCGCGTCGCCTTCATTCATCAACGCATTGCTTCGGATGCCATTGCCGAGCAGTACATCGACGGGCGCGAGCTCTATGCAGGAATGTTCGGCAACGCGCGCGTGGAAGTGCTGCCAGTGTGGGAGCTCCTGTTCGAGAACCTGCCGCCGGGCGCGGCGCGCATCGCAACGGCGCACGTGAAGCACAACACCGATTACCAGGAGCGGCGCGGGATCTATCAGCAGGCGGCGGAGGATCTGCCGCCCGCGCTGCGGCAGCAGGTGATCAACACGACGCGGCGGATCGCGCGGATTCTCGATCTCGACGGCTACAGCCGCATCGACTATCGGCTGTCGAATGACGGGAAGCTCTATTTCCTGGAGGCGAATCCGAATCCAGATCTCGCGGCGAGCGAAGAATTCGCGAGCGCGGCGGAGGCAGCGGGATGGTCGTATCCGGAGCTCATCGAGCGGCTCCTGCGGTTGGGACTCAAGAGGTAGCGATCAAAAATCTTCTCGCG
>CAZKID010000140.1:8992-12116 GCA_964552405.1 uncultured Thermoanaerobaculia bacterium | reverse complement strand
ACTGCGCAAGACAAGCGGCAAGCCAGACAACAGCAACGAACATTCCGATCAGCGATACGACCGCCGCGCGTGTGGTCGGCTATTACACGCGGTACGCTGGCTTCATCGACGCGGTGCAGCCGACCCTCAACGTGAACAAGGACGTGAACGACGGCTATCGTGCCGGCGGCCGCGTGTCGTTCCTCTTCAAGCCCGACGACAAGCTGAGCATCACGCCGCGCCTTCTCTATCAGAAGGTCGACATGAACGGATGGAACCGCGTCGATGTGTTCAACATCCTCGGCAACCCGTTCACGACGACACGCCCAGCCGTCACCCTCGGCGATCGAAAGCAATTCACGCAATTCGAAGAGCCGACGACCGACAAGTTCACATTGGGCGATCTCACACTCAACTACAACCTCGGCGGCGGACACACCCTGACGTCCGTGACGTCGTACACGAATCGCAACATCCTCGTCCTCCGCGATGCGACGGCGCTGACGTCGAGCATCACCGGCGGCTCGATCGGCCTGCCGGCCTCGGTGTACACCATTGATGCTCCGCTGTTCGACGCGACGAAAGCGCATGGGTACACGGAAGAGCTGCGGCTGTCAGGCGCGGTGGGCGGCAATCTGCAGTGGGTGGTTGGCGGCTTCTACGCAGACAACAAGCGCAACTATGGGCAGAACCTGCCGGTCATCGGATTCGAGTCGGCGGCCGCCGCCGTCGGAGTCCACATTCCCACGGCGGGAACGAAGATCGCGAAGAGGGACGAGCTCTACAAGTCCGACCTCCACTACAAGCTGAAGCAGGAAGCGCTGTTCGGTGAGGCGACGTGGTCGGTCAATCCCAAGCTCGATCTGACGGGCGGACTTCGCTATTACAACTTCGATGAAGACCGCGTGCAGGTGTTCGACGGAATTTTCTCCGACCCGATCGACAGCACGGGCTCTGTCAGCGCAAACGGTATCGCTCCGCGTGTGATGGCCAACTACAAGTTCAGCGACGCGACGCGGTTCTATGCGCAGGTGTCGAAGGGCTTCCGCCTCGGCGGCATCAATGATCCGCTCAATACTCCGCTCTGCTCTCCGGGGGACCTTGCCACGTATGGCGGTCATCCGACGTGGGAAGACGAGACGCTGTGGAACTACGAAGTCGGCTCGAAGTCGCGCGTGATGGGTGGTCGCGGCACGTTCAACGTCGCGCTGTTCACCTCGCATGTCAGCAATCTGCAGGGGACGGTCACGGCCGGCACCTGCTCGTCGCGCATCATTCTCAGCATTCCGAGCGCGCGCGCCACGGGCGGCGAGGTCGAGTTTGCCGCGTCGCTGAACGACAACTTCGATTTCTCTCTCTCTGCGAACCATACGAACTCGGAGCTGCGCTCGACCGTGCGCGATGCAGCCGGAAACATCGTTGCTGGAATCCAAAGCGGCGACCGGATGCCGACCACGCCGGAAGATCAGTGGTCGGCAAGTGCGACCTATCGCATGCCGATGTCACAGATGGTTGGATATGTGACTGGTGTCTACCAGCATGTCGGAGATCGGATCACGCAGGTGGGCGATGATTTTGGAGGCGACACGACAACCGCCAAGCTGTTCACGAATGTCGGCGGTCCGCTGACGCAGACGACGTTCACCGTCGATCGGAAGCTGCCGGCGTATGACCTCGTGAATCTGCGCTTCGGTGTGCTGAAGGGGAAATGGGATACGGCTCTCTTCATCAACAACGTCACGGATGAGAAAGCGCGTCTCGCACTCGATCGCGAACGCGGCTTCCGCGCGCGCGTCGGCTACCTCACGAATCAGCCGCGGACGATCGGCGTCAGCACTCGCGTGAACTTCTGATTTGACTCTGTCTCGCAGGGACTTTCTTGCAGGTCTCGCGGCGGCCCCACTGGCGGGCCGCCGCGAGTCCGCAGGAGGCTCGGCGCCACGCGTTGCAGTCGTCGGCGCGGGTGCATTCGGTGGTTGGGCAGCTCTGCACCTTGCCCGCGCCGGCGCGCAAGTGACGTTGTTCGATCGCTGGGGTCCGGGCAACTCGCTCTCCAGTTCCGGCGGGCGCACGCGTGTCATCCGCGCGATCTACGGTGCGGACCGCATCTACAGCGAGATGGTGAAACGCGCCTTCGAGTTGTGGAATGCGCTGGCGGCAACCTCTCATGAACAGATCCTCGCCGAGAGCGGCGTGCTCTGGATGCATCGCGGCGACGATGGATACGTGCGCGCGGCCGCGCCGATTCTGCAGGAGCTCGGATTCGGCGTCGAGGCCCTGACGCTCGATGAGGCGGCGAAGCGCTATCCGCAGATCGACTTTCGTGATGTGAAATCCGTGTGGCTCGAGCGGAAGGGGGGTGCCCTCTCCGCGCGCCACGCGTGCGCGGTTGTGCGCGATGTCTTCAACGAAGCGGGCGGACACTATCGGACCGAAGCGGTTAAGCCGGGTGCGATCGCGAACGGGAAGATGAAGCCGCTGCGTCTGCCTGGCGGCTCGCACATCGAGGCTGACGTCTACGTCTTCGCGTGCGGACCGTGGCTCGGGCAGATCTTTCCGAATGTCATTGGCGATCGTGTGCGGCCGACGCGACAGGAGGTCTACTACTTCGGTACGCCGAAGGGCTCCGATCGCTATAGGTTGAGCAACCTTCCGATCTGGATCGATTTCGGTCAGAGGATCGTGTACGGCATTCCCGATCCTGATGGGCATTGGTTCAAGGTCGCGGATGACACGCGCGGCGAAACGATCGATCCGACGACGCAGGAGAGGACGCCGCACGCCGCGGGAATCGAGCGCGCGAGACACTTCCTCTCCGAGCGGTTCCCCGAGCTTGCGAGCGCGCCGTTGATGGCCGCGGAAGTTTGTCAGTACGAGAACAGCCCGGACGGCAATCTGATTATCGATCAGCATCCCGAGGCGGGGAATGTGTGGATTCTCGGCGGTGGCTCGGGGCATGGATTCAAGTTGTCGCCGGTCGTGGGCGAGATGGCCGCGGCCGCGATACTCACTGGCAGAGAGTTGCCGCAGACCTTCCGGCTTGCGCGCCTGGGGCATACGACGAAGCGGAAAACGCAATTCGACTGACGAATTGTTGACGAGATTTCCACGCTTCGCCGTTAGTCGTATACTGATTCCCGGTCCA
>CAZKID010000140.1:0-8982 GCA_964552405.1 uncultured Thermoanaerobaculia bacterium | reverse complement strand
CAAACAAAAGGAGGGTCACTTTTGAAATCGGAACGCAGCAATATTGTGCCAATCCAGCTCGATGCCCCGATTCAGACGAAGGTGTCGACTTCGCGCGTGACTCTCCTCGACCTTAGTCTCGATGGCGCACGGATCGAGCACAATTTCCCTCTTTCTCGCGGCAAGCAACTCACGCTGCATCTCGAGCATCTCGGCCAGCACATCGACGTTCAGTGCGAAGTGCGCCGCTGCTCTCTCGTTCAACGCGACGGTGTCGTCGACTACACGTCAGGCCTGCACTTCGTCGCGGTGAATCCCGACTCGATGATCGTGCTTCGCGAGATCATCGCCGACCCGGTCAAGCGCGACTTCGATGCACGCCGTGAAATGCTGTTGCGGATCAAGAAGCAGTAAACGCTTCCACGATGCCTGAGCACTTCGCAGTGCCCGCCGGAGCCGAGATCGCGCACTACCGCGTCGACAAGAAGATCGGTGCGGGTGGAATGGGCGAGGTCTACAAGGCAGTCGATCTCACGCTCGATCGTCCCGTCGCGCTGAAGGTCCTTCCTCCTTCCCTGCTGAGCGAGGCGGATCGCGTGCGGCGCTTCGTCCAGGAGGCGAAGTCCGCCTCCGCGCTCAATCATCCGAACATCGTCACGATCTACGAAATCGGACAGGCCACACTCGAAAGCGGTCCGGTGCACTACATCGCGATGGAGTTCATCGACGGCCAGACGTTGCGCGGCATGATCCAGAACAATCCTCTGCCGGATCGGCTGGGCGTGCTGGAACAGGTTGCGGACGGTCTGGCGAAGGCGCCCGGCGCAGGCATCGTGCATCGGGAGCTTAAGCCTGACAACATCATGATCACGACCGACGGCTACGCGAAGGTCGTCGACTTCGGTCTCGCGAAGCTCACCGAGCAGGCGCAGAAAGAGAAAGGGAAGGAAGCGTCGGGCATCACGCAGGCGGGATTCGTCGTCGGGACGATCGGCTATATGTCGCCCGAGCAGGTGGAAGGGCTTCCCGTGCAGCCGGCGTCGGACATCTTCTCGTTCGGCTGCATCCTCTATGAGTGCGCGACGCGCAAGCGTCCGTTCGAGTCGTCGCTCGCGATCGATACGCTGCACAAGATCATGTTCGCGGAGCCGCCGCCGATCCTGACGGTCAAGCCTGATGCGCCGGTCTCGCTGCAGCCGATCATCGATCTTTGTCTGCGCAAGAAGCCTGAGGAACGGTACGGCAGCATGCGCGACATCGCGGCTGCGCTACGTCAGATTGACTCCGGGGCGGTGCCGGCGATGCCGGCGCAGCAGGAGCAGCCGACCGTGATGCTGAGCCCACCTCCGTTCGCAGCCCAACCAGCGGCTGCACCCGCGCCTGTGCCTGTGCCCGTTGCGGCGCCGGCGCCGGTCCCTGTTCGTCCGCGGCGGCGGCGTACGTTCGCGTCGCTCATCAGCTCCGTGTACAAACTGGTGTTCCTGACGCTGCTCGGCAGTGGTGTGTATCTCTGGGCAACGCTGCCCGATGTCGGAACGCTCGCGAAGACCAACCCTTCGTCGATTCTGAACTGGACCGACTATGACGACATGGCTCCGTCGTTCCGGCGCTCGATCGTTGCCGCGGTGGATCCCGAGCTCGATCAGCGGCATTCGATCGATCCCGGCCATCTCGATGTCGCGGTGAAAGCGATGACGACTTCCGAGCGAGATCTCTACAAGCCGAGCGGCATCGCGACGTCTGTTGCGCAGCGGCTTTATCCAACGTCTGCGCTGAATCCACTGAAGAGCGTTCGCAGCTACGTCGTGGGAGCTGTAATGCAGAAGAAGCTCTCGCGCGAGCGGCTTGTCGAGCTCTATGCGAACACGGCGGCGATCGGCGAGGCTTCCGGCGTCGCGGATGCAGCCAAGCGTTACTTCAAGAAGACGCCGGCGCGCCTGAGCGAGAACGAGTCTGCATTGCTGGCCGCTGCGATCGGGACGCCGGCTGCGGATCCCGCACATCCATCGGATGCGCTGATGGCAGCGAAGAATGATCTGCTCACGAAGATGAAGAAAGCGCGCCAAGAGGAGTAGTACGTCACGCTGAGCGGAGCGAAGCGTCAGCCAGGCGCCGCGCTTGTCGTGCGTGAAGAAGCTGATCGCGGCGCCTTGGTTGATCCTTCGCTCCGCTCAGGATGTTCAATGCGCGGCTGCCGTCTCCGCTGTGCTTTTGTGCGCCACGTCCTGCAGTTTCAACGCGAGCCACCATCCTCCCGGAACGATCACGCTCAGCCCGAACAGGACCCAGTTCGGTTCCGTTGGTGAGCCAAGCATCAGGATCGGGCTGCAGACCGCGACGAGCAGCCAGAAGGTGCGGTTGCCCAGGATCGCGAACGGCACGAGCACGGCCCATGCCGCTGGCTCGCGCGACATCGTGAGCAGGAGCGTGATGCCGAGACCGTCGGCGACCATCGCCTCGATCGTGGCCGCACGCGTCACGAAGTTCGCCAGCAGAAACAGCACGGTCACGACGATCATGATTGCGATTCCGTGATCTGTCATCTCTGCGAACGGCGAGATGTTCAATCGTTTCGTCGTGTCCGCGAGGAGGCCATTCGCCATGGCGGCGACTCCACGTCCGTGCAACAAGTCTCCGAGGAGTTCCGCGGCGCGGCCGAGGATGGGTGATGCAGTCACCATGGCGCCGAGTGGCTGCAGCCACACGCTGCCCGGCGGCAGGATCAACTTCGTTCCGATGATGACGACGAGTCCTGAAACGATCAGGGGAAAGACCGAATAGGCCTCTTCCCACAATTGCGGAAGGACCATGAACATCGGCATGAACAGGCCTGCACCGATGAAGCCGGCGAGACCAGCGAATCCTTCGCGGTGCCGCTGCACGCCGATGACTGCCATGAGGAAGAGCGCGGCCGCGAGCACCAGCAGGTTCGATTGCAATGTTCCCTCGATGAGCAGCAGTGGAAAGGTTGCGATCCCGAGAGCGCGCCGCGGCCGGCTCTTGTCCCACACGAGCCGGATTGCGCCTGCCATTGCAACAATCACGAGCACGCGGCAGATGGCCACTGGCAGCGCGATGCCTTTCAACGCCGAGGCTGCGATTGCGCTGATTGGCGATCCGTTTGCGATCGTGGGCAGCGATGCAGGCTGGAACAGCAGCGCGCATTGAAGCAGGGCGAACACGCCATAAATCGCCGCGAGGGGCAACCGCTCGGCGTTGCGAACGAGCATGAACCATGCGGCGATGGCCGCACCGTACACGACGAGGTAGACGGGTGTGCCATACGAAGCGGCGGCTCCGGTCGCCGCCGTCGCGATCACGAGTCCCACGACCGCGACCGGGACGGCGAGGCGGCGTGGTGCCGCATGGATCGCGGTCATCACGGTCGCCGCTGCGCCGGCACTCTCCGCCGGCATCGCCTCGGTCTTTCCGCTCAAGCCCGCGACGGCGCGCGCCACCGCTGTGCGTGTGCGTGTCAGGAAGGATGTTTCGATCTGTCCGGTCTTTGGTGCAGCTGCTGGTTGGGCTTGCGGGTGCGCCTGCGGTTGCGCCGCCGGTGGTGCCGCCGGCTGCGCAGCGGGCGAAGCGATCGTTTCCGTCTTCGCGTAGTGAACTGCCGAGAACATCTCCGTTGGCGCTGCCTGCTCAGGCGCTGGTCGCGCCGCGACCTCTGTCTTGTGAATCTCGAGCCTCGGCGTGGGCGTGGATGGCGTCGTCTGATGGACGTCGTAGTCGCGAACCGTCGCGTCCTGTTGAAGAGGTCCCCCCAATGAGCCGGCCGTATACGGATTGTCCGTAAACAGCGGCATGGCTACCGTCGCGAACGGTGTGGCCGTGGCTTCTACGCGACGCAGAAACGTCTGCGAGTAACGAATTTCGCGCAGCGCTTTCGCGAAATCGGCGCCCGATGCAAACCGATTCGCCTTGTCCCGCGCGCACGCTTGCGCGATCACTCGATCGAGATCGGACGGCACGTCGATGACCGTCGACGGTGGCAACGGGTACTTGCCGGAGAGGATGCTGTTGACGATCTCCGAGTACTTCTCTCCGGGGAACGCGTGCGTGCCGGTGATCAACTCATAGATCACGGCGCCGAGGGCGAAGATGTCGTCGGATGGACCGCTCTCGCCCGACATCCGCTCGGGCGACATGTAGAGCAGCGTTCCGCTCGTGAGTCCCGTGCGCGTGAGCCGCGTCTCGTCGAAACGGGCGAGGCCGAAGTCGAGAATCTTCGGTTCTCCCCCGCGCGTGACGCAGATGTTCGACGGCTTGATGTCGCGGTGGATGACCCCGAGGCCGTGCGCGTAGGCGACGGCTTCGCAGAGTTGGATCGCGATATCCAGCTTGTGTTCGAGCGACATCGGCGTCTGCTTCGCGATCAGCCGCGCGAGATTCGCTCCCTCGACATACTCCATGACGAGGAACGAGACATCGTCCTGCTGTCCGAAGTCGAAGACGGTGACGATGTTCGGATGATTGAGGCGTCCGGCGGCCTTCGCCTCCATTCGTAAACGAGCGATCAACTCGTCGCTCGTGGTGCCATCCTCTTCGAGCTTGATCGTCTTGATGGCGACTTTGCGATCGATGATCGGATCGCGCGCCTTGTAGACGATGCCCATGCCGCCCTCTCCGATGGTCGAGAGGACCTCGTACTTGCCGATGGTGCGGGGGTTACTGGATTCCACGAATCCCCCTTATCAGTCGCGAGTGACTAGTGACGAGTGATGAGTTTGGTACGACTCGTCACTCGTCACTAGTCACTCGTCACTCGTTCCACAATTGTAGGTCCGGACGCCGGAACGGTTGTAGTATTAGCGAGATCCAGGAATCGGAAAAATTCAATGCAACAGCCGGCGGTTCCTCTCGATGAATCGCGGCGACTCGCTTCTCTGCGCGCGCTGGAGCTGCTCGACACGCCCGCGGAGGAGCGCTTCGACCGTTTGACTCGGCTGACGCGGCGCCTCTTCGGCGCTGCTGCCGCGACGATTTCGCTCATCGATTCCTCCCGCGAATGGATCAAATCCTCCGCTGGTTTCTCGCACGATCAACTCTCGCGTTTGATGTCGATCGCAGCGCATGTGGTTGGAAACAGCGAAACGCTGATCGTCGAAGACACGGTGAAGGATGCGCGTTTCCACGATCAACCGCTCGTCGTCGATTCTCCACGCGTTCGTTTCTATGCAGGGACTCCGCTACGCGCGCAGGATGGCAGCTGTGTAGGAGTGCTCAGTGTCTACGACCACAACCCTCGCCTGTTCTCTCCCGAGGATCGCCGGGCGCTGAATGATGCGGCGGCGGTCGCGGAGCGCGAGTTGCGCGAGAACGTTTTCAGCGTCCCGCAACGAGCCTCGGTCGCATTACCCAGCGATGTCACGCGCATCGATCCGCTCACTCGTCTCTGGAATCGCTCCGCGTTGATGGACATCCTCGTCCGCGAGCTCGAACATGCGAAGACGGAACGGAAGGAAGTCGTTCTCCTGCTGCTGCGTGTCGATCGCAGTCAGGTCGTCAACGAGCAGCCCGGCGATCCCGCTGGCGACTGGGTGCTGACCGAGACCGCCCGCGTGTTGCGTACCTCGCTGCGTCCCTACGACCTCATCGGCCGTTATGGCGGAGACGAATTCGCCGCGCTGCTGGTGGGAGTCGATGAACGGATCGCGATCGAGGCGGCGGGGCGGATTCGCGCGGCAATCGCGAAGGATCTGCGCAGCACGAGCGCCGGCCCTCTCATCACGATCGGCGGCGCTGCGGCTCCGGCACACGAAGCAGATCCACAGAAACTCATGCGCGTCGCGCAGACGGCGTTGTATGCGGCGCAGCGCGGAAGCAGTCATGTTCTCGGAGTGGAGCGGCCTGCACATTGAGGAAGCGCGATGGCCACACAGAACCGAAAGAAGAAGCCCGTCATCGTTGCCGAAAGCAACTTCCTGAGCGCGCGGCTGATGATGGCTTCGCTGCAGAACGTGGGCTTCAGCGTGGTCGTCGCGCGCAACGGCGATGAAGTCGTCCGCCTGATCGCGGCGTATCGCTGCGAGCTTCTGATTCTCAACATGAACTTCGGTCGTCCGAGCGGGCTGGAGCTGCTTCGTCTGCTCAAGGTTCGCCAGGAAACGATTCCGATCATGGTCATCACAGCGGTTGGTCAGGCTGAGTTGAAGGCCGCCGCGGGTGCGATGGGGGTTCGTTCGTTCTTCGATCTTCCGTTCGTTCCCGAGGATCTCTGTAACCGCGTCACTGAACTCGTGGGGGCCCCATGACCACTAATGATCCACGCGCATTTGGGATCACGGAGGAAGCGCTGCGGTTCATTGCAGCGGGCGTGATTGCACTCACTGCCGTGGTGTTGGCGCTGACGCTGGTCGTCATCGTCCATCACATCGTGACGGACCGTCAGCGTCGGCGAAACCGGGCGCGGTTCGAGACGGCCTCGATGCTGCTCGCGCCGCACCTCGTGAACAACAGCCCGTCGCTCGATGACGCGGTCACGGTTGCGCGAGGCAAGGCTGGCGATCGCGCGGTGGGTCTCGTACTGCGGCGCGCGCGGTATGACCTCAAGGGACCGATCGTCGACAGGATCACGGAGATTCTCGTCGCCACAGGGGAAGTGAAGAAGTTGCTGACCGAGGCGAAATCGCGGCGGGACTGGCGGCGTGCTGGCGCGGTACGCGGTCTCGGAGAATGCGGGGGAGCGCAGTCGCGTGAGGCGTTGATCTCCGCGGCGTCGGATGATGTTTCGTCCGAGGTGAGGCGCGCCGCGCGCGAAGGACTGTTGTCGGATGGATCGCAGGAGGCGGTGCATGCTGCCGTGCGATCGTTCATCGCCGATCTGCCTCGCCGATCGGGGTGGCGTCGTTCGTTCTATGCGCGGCTGGCGGCAGTCGCACCTGATCAACTGACGGAGCTGATTCGCTCCGGCGAGTTGAAAGGAACGGAGGAGAAGCTGGCGATCGAGGCACTGGGCGACGCCGGGCGGCCGGTTGCGCTCGTGCTCGCGATGGAGCGCGTCGGTTCAGCCGAAGCAGAAATGCGCGCGACCGCGGTGCGGGTCATCGGCAAAGTCGCGACCGATCGTGAAGTGCCGGTGGTCATCGAGGCGCTGAACGATCCCGAATGGTTCGTGCGCGCGGCCGCGGCCCGTGCAATCGAGTGGATGGCCACGCTCAACGCGGCGACGACACAGCACCAATGGCAGCAGGAAGCGTGCGAGAAGCTCGTGTCGCACATGACCGATTCGTCGTGGTGGGTGCGCGCGAATGCGGCGCGTGCCTTGTCGCGCTGCGGAAACTCGGGAGTACAGCTGCTGCTGGTCGCATCGCAGAGCCAGGATCGCTATGCGCGTGACGCAGCGATTGCTGCACTCGCGACTGCGCCGCTGCAGCCGGAAGTCAGGCTCGAGGTCAAGAAGCGGATCGATGCGCTGATCGAACAGAGTCAGCCTGCGATTCCTGCGCCGCGTCCGAAGGAGCTGTTCGCATGAATACCGCAACACTGCTCTGGCTCATCGAGTTGGCGATCCTCTGCTACTTCGCCCTCATCAACACGATCTATTTCGCCTTCACGATCGTGGCGTTTTTCGATCTGCTGTCGTTCGATCGGAGATCGCGGCGCAGAGGCTTCGGCGACGTCCTGTCGGGCACGACGTTCCGTCCGATCAGCATTCTCATTCCGGCGCACAACGAAGAGGCGACGATCGTCTCCAGCGTCCACTCCGTACTCGAGCTCGGATATCCGGAGTTCGAAGTCATCGTGATCAACGACGGCTCGACGGATGAAACATTGCGGTTGCTGCAGGAGGCGTTCTCGCTATTCCCGGTGACGGATACGACGCGTCCGCAGTTGAAGACGAATCCGATCCGGCGCATTCTCCGCGCGCTCGATCATCCGAATCTCATCGTGCTGGACAAAGAGCGCGGCGGAAAGAGCGATGCCTTGAATGCCGGCATCAACGTCTCCACGTATCCCTTGTTCTGTTCGATCGATGCCGACTCGCTCATCAGCTCCGACGCGTTGCTGCGCATCGCGCGGCCGTTCGTCGAAGACGATCGCATCGTCGCGGCGGGCGGTGTCGTCCGCGTGCTGAATGGCTCGGTCATCGAGCGCGATCGCGTCGTCGCGTCGCGCGCACCCAAAAAACTCATTCATCTCTGTCAGTCGATCGAATACATCCGCGGCTTCCTCACCGGCCGCACCGCGCTCGCCCGGCTCAACTCGCTGCTGATCATCTCCGGCGCGTTCGGCCTCTTCCTGAAGAAGGCCGTGGTCGACGCGGGCGGCTATCACAGCGGAACCGTCTGTGAGGATATGGAGCTGATCGTCCGGTTGCACCGCTTCGCACATGAGAAGGGGGGGCCGGGCCGCGTGATCTTCGTTCCCGATCCCGTGCTCTGGACCCAGGTGCCGTCCGACTATCGCTCGCTGATGCGCCAGCGCGATCGCTGGCAGCGCGGCCTCATCGAGAGTCTTCTGATTCACTTCAAGATGTTCATGAATCCGCGCTATGGCGCGGTAGGACTGATCGGCTTCCCGTTCTATCTGTTGTTCGAGGCGCTCGGTCCGGTGATCGAGATGTTCGGCTACATCCTGCTGCCGCTGCTGTGGCTCTTCCATCGTTTCGATACCCGCTTTGCGATCCTCTTCTTCGTGCTCGCTGTGCTGTACAACATCATGTTGTCGCTGCTGGCGTTGATCGTCGACGACCTGTTGTTCCAGCGCTACGAGCGCGCGTACGACCTCGTGAAGATGATGCTCGCCGCGTTCATCGAGTTCATCGGATACCGCCAACTCCTCACGCTGCGCAGAGCAGGGGCGTTCGTGACGATTCTGTTCCGCCGCGGGCACTGGGGACGCATCCGGCGCGACCGCATGGAAGATCAGGCCGCGGCGGTGTAACGCCATGCGGTTGCTAGTCGAGATCCCGTGGAGGCACAGGCGCCCCCGCCTTTGCACCAAGCCGACCGGCCATGGCCCCTGGTGCCCCGCCGGACCAACCGCTGCCCCCACTCC
>CAZKID010000139.1:0-12127 GCA_964552405.1 uncultured Thermoanaerobaculia bacterium | reverse complement strand
CTGGCGCCGCAAGACTGTCGATGAAATCGAACTCCTGTTTGGCTCGCTCGGATTGACGAACGCGTTCTGGGCGCTGAAGTAGGCATCCCGTGGGGCGACAGGCGAGGCCTGTGCCCCACAGGAAACAAACTTACTTCTGGTAGGACATGACTTCGGCTACGAAGTCATCGGATTTCTTCTCAATGCCCTCGCCGAGCTTGTAGCGCTCGAAACGGGTCACGACGTACGTGCAGCCGTGCTCCTTGCCCTGCTTCGCGAGGTGCTGGCTGACGGTGGCCTTGTCGTCTTTGATGTATGCCTGCTCGAGAAGGCAGGTCTCGCCGTAGAACTTCTCCATCTTGCCGGTCACCATCTTTTCGACGATGTTCTCCGGCTTGCCGGACTTGAGAGCCGCGTCGCGCGCGATCTCACGCTCGGTATCGAGATCCTTCTGCGTGACGTCTTCGCGGCGCAGGAAGCGCGGCTCGGCCGCGGCGATGTGCATCGCGACATCGCGCGCAATCTCCGAACCCTTCGCCTCGCTCGTGCCTGCGACTTCGACGAGCACGCCGATCTTGCCGCCGCCATGCACGTACGAACCAATCGCCGAACCCGCGGGCGCTTCGAAGCGGACGAAGCGGCGGATCGAGATGTTCTCCTTGATCGACGCGATCATTTCCGCGGTCTTGTGCGCGACGGTCTCGCTCGAGCCGGGCCAAGTCTCGGCATTGAACTCCTCGACGGTGTTGGCCTTGCTCTTCGCGATCGCCTTCGCGACTTCTTCGGCATACGCGCGGAAGTTCTCGTTGCGGCCAACGAAGTCGGTCTCGCAGTTCACTTCGACCATCACACCCGTGGCGCCGTCGATGAACGTCATCACGGTGCCTTCCGCGGTGACGCGGCCAGCCTTCTTGCCTGCTGCGGCCAGACCCTTCTTGCGAAGGATCTTCGTTGCCTCTTCGATGTTGCCATCCGCTTCGGTGAGCGCGGCTTTGACGTCCATCATGCCGGCGCCAGTCGCGTCACGAAGCTGCTTGACCATCGCAGCCGTAATCTGTGTCATTTGCGTAGCTCCTTAAACAGACGGAGGACAAGCGTTTTTCACGCCTGTCCTCCGCAATCGAATTTCAGTCGGTGCCGGATCAGACTGCCGGAGCAGTCATCGCTTCTGGTGCCGCCTGTTCGGCAGGCATCGGAGTCTCCGCTGCTGGCTCACCCTTGTCCTCGGCGCCGATGTAGCGCTCCTCGGCAAGGTTGTAGCCCTCGAGCACCGCGTCGGCAATCTTCTGCGTGAAGAGACGGATCGCGCGAATCGCGTCGTCGTTGCCCGGGATGACATAGTCGATGTCTTCCGGATCGCAGTTGGTGTCGACGATGGCGACGACCGGGATGTTGAGCTTCTTCGCTTCCTTGACCGCGATGTACTCCTTCTTCGGGTCAATGACGAAGAGCGCATCCGGCAGTCCGTCCATCTCGCGGATACCGATGAGGTTCTTCTGCAGCTTTTCACGCTCGCGATCGAGAGCGGCACGCTCCTTCTTCGACATCTCCTTCTCGGAGTCGCCGAGGATGGCCTCGATTTCCTTGAGGCGTTCGATCGATTTGCGGACCGTCGAGAAATTCGTCAACGTTCCACCGAGCCAGCGGTTGTTCACGTAGAACATTCCGCAGCGATTTGCCTCTTCGAGGATCGCGTCCTGCGCCTGGCGCTTGGTGCCGACGAACAGAATGCGCTTACCACCCGAGGCGAGATCCGAAATGAATGCGGCGGCTTCCTTAAAGAGCTTCAGCGTCTTCTGCAGGTCGATGATGTAGATCCCATTGCGCTTGCCAAAGATGTACTTCTTCATCTTCGGGTTCCAGCGCTTGGTCTGATGACCGAAGTGGACGCCAGCCTCCAAAAGCTCTTTCATCGTAATAGAGACTGCCAAGTGACCTCCTTCTTCCAAATTGAAAATTGAAAATTGAAAATTGAAAAAAAGAAGGACAGTCGCTTTCGCTCCTGTCCTTCGGTTGACACGCTTAGAGAAACGAAAACATGGACTAGCGCTTGGAGAACTGGAACCGGGCGCGAGCACCGCGCTGGCCGTACTTCTTGCGCTCCTTCATGCGCGGATCGCGCGTAAGGAGACCGGCCTTCTTGAGGCGCTTGCGCAGTTCGGTGTTGTACACCTGCAGCGCGCGCGAGATGCCGTGGCGGATTGCACCGGCCTGGCCGCTCGGACCACCACCGTCGACCGTCACGACGATGTCGAACTTGTCGTTCGTCTCCGTGAGCGACAACGGCTGCTTGATGATCATCTTCAGCACTTCGTTTCCGAAGTAGTCATCGAGGCTGCGCTGATTCACGCGGATCGCGCCCGCGCCGGGGCGAATGTGAACGCGCGCCGTCGACGTCTTCCGTCTTCCCGTTCCGTAGTATTCAACCAATGCCAAGACTGTCCTCCTGATGACTACGCCAGCTTCAGCGCTTCAGGCTTCTGCGCCTCGTGAGGATGCGCAGTGCCGCGATAAACCTTGAGCTTCTTGAGCATCTTGCGGCCGATGCGATTCTTCGGCAGCATGCCCCACACCGCTTCCTCGATCATCTGCTCCGGCTTCTCGGCACGGACGAATCGGGCTTCGGTGGACTTGAGACCGCCCGGGTAGAGCGAGTGAGAGCGGTACATCTTGTCCGTCTCCTTCTTACCGGTCAGGCGAATCTTTTCGGCATTGATCACGATCACGTGATCGCCGGTGTCGAGGAACGGCGTATACGTCGGCTTCGACTTGCCGGAAATGATGTTCGCAATGGTCGTCGACAGACGGCCTAGAACCTGGCCTTCAGCGTCGATCACGAACCAGCGCGGTTCGATGTCACCCTTCTTCGGAAAATACGTACGCATGACTCTCCCTGACGACGACAACCTTGATTGCATCCCCGAGCGATTCGATTGCTGCACGACACGCTCAAAGACGGCACACCTTCCCTTGGGGAAAGGGGGAAAACGGTAACACCGGCAACCGAGGGTGTCAAGAAAATCATTCCACGAAACACCCACCCGGCGAAGGGTTACCTCTGCCGGACCGGCGTCAACGAAGCATGGGCGCCCGGAATTCCGCTGCGGCGAAAAAGAACCGATGCTCCGTCATCGCAGACGACCTTCCATGAAGGAGTCGCTTCAAGTTGACGCGCCACACCCTCGGTTCGAGTGACGAGCACGGCATCGATACCCCACCGATCAAAGAGCTGCAACGCCTTGCCGTTTGCGGCGAGGGCATAGCCAAAGAAGAGCCGTTGTCCGGAACAGCGGCCATCGATGAACGGCGCGATGTTCCGATTCCAGATCAGCCAACCTCCCCAGGACAAGCGATTGAAAAGGCGGTCCTGCCGCGCGATCTGTGCGTCACAGCTCGAGGGATAACGCATGAGCTCGACGCGATCGTGAGGCAGTGCGATGAGCGCCGCGACGAGCGCGGCCGCGAGCTGGGCGAAGGCAGGGGTTCGCGACGCAGCAGTTCGAATCCGCGGAAGCACACTCATCGAAAGGGGGATCGCGATCCAACCGAGGTATTCGCAGAAGCGGATCGCCATCAGCGACAGTAGTGCGGCCGCAAACAGCGGCGCCAATCTCGACAGCGGAATCTTCCTCAGCCTGATGACTGCGACCAGAATCACGCCTGCGGCAATCGCCGAAATCCAGATCGGCGGCGCCATCCACTCATCGAGCAATTGCCGGTAGAGCGGATTGCGAGCGATTGCAAACTGCTGCTCGTATATGCGAAATCCGTAAGGATTGATCAACGTAACCAAAGCGGAAACGAGCGTGATGATCACCAATCGCGATGCGCGCAACGAACCGCGTGCCGAGCGCTTCCATCGGGGAAGCCATGGATCGAGCAGGCACGCAACCGTGATCGCGCCAAGGATCACGAGCCCGAAGAAGAATCCGGGATGGGTGTTCGCCCAGACGAGAAACAGAACCGGAATCAACCAGAGACGATCGACGCCAGCTCGCGCGCGCTCGATGAGAATCAGCATGATGAGCAAGCCTGCGAGCGTCGCGACGGAGGGACGAATCTCCCACCAGTGATAGGACACGATGACCGCTCCAACGATCGAGGGAAGGAAGAGACGCGGCAGCCTCATCGCGCATAACCAGGCACGCAGCAGGAGCGAAAGGCCGGCGAAGATCAATGCCCGCGCGGCGATCAACGCAGCGTTGCCGGCGAGCTTCCAGACTCCGTACAGCAAAAGTTGCGCGAGCCACTCGTTGTCGACCCACGCACCGAGATAATGCGTCCAGGAAAAAATGTCGTCGCGCGGCACTGCGTGATGGATCCAGAGCCAGCGGCCCGTCGCCAGATGCCACCAGAGATCGTTGTTGTGGAGCGGAAACGAAGCGAGCAATGCGACGGCGACTGGGATCAGGTCAGAGATGGAAAAACGAAACCGCGCGCGCATCCAAAGCGCGATTGTAGACACCGCGGGATCGAAGTGATAGAAGCGCCAGCCGTGTCAGCGAATCTCATCGACGGAAAAGCCGTCGCGAAGACCGTCGAAGGCGAAGTCTCCGCGGCAATTGCTCACCTCTCATTCCGGCCATCGCTCGTGGCGGTGCGCGTTGGTAACGACCCGGCTTCCGAGATCTACGTTCGAAGCAAGGCGAAGAAAGCAGAGGAGCTCGGCCTTCGCGGCCACGAAGCGATCTTCCCTGAAGCGATGAGCGAGCGCGATCTGCTCGCGGAAATCGATCGTCTGAATAGCGATCGCGACGTTGACGGAATCCTCGTTCAGCTGCCGCTGCCAAAGCAGATCGAAGCGAAGAAGGTCATCGACGCCATCGATCCAGCGAAGGATGTCGATGGATTTCATCCTCACAACGTCGGGCTGCTTCATCTCGGGAGGCCAACCCTCGCGCCTTGCACACCAGCCGGCTGCATCCGGCTGATCGAATCGACTGGCGTTTCGATGAATGGCGCAAACGCGGTCGTGCTGGGGCGAAGCGACATCGTCGGAAAACCAATGGCGGCGATGCTGCTGCAGCGTCATGCAACCGTGACGATCTGCCATTCCCGCACGCGCGATCTCGCGGCCGTCACTCGGCAAGCGGACGTTCTCGTTGCTGCGATCGGCAAACCAATCCTGGTTACGGCCGAGATGGTCAAGCCAGGCGCGGTCGTAATCGACGTCGGGATGAATCGCATCGATGCCTCGTTCGCCGAGCACATCGCGCATGACGCGGATAAGAGCCGCTTGCTCGCGAAAAATGGATCCGTGCTCCTCGGCGACGTCGACTTCTCACGAGTACGCGAGGTCGCTGGCTGGATCACGCCCGTCCCCGGCGGTGTCGGGCCGATGACCATTGCGATGCTGATGCAGAACACGCTGACCGCCGCGATCGCGCGGAGACGTACGTGATTCTCAAAGTCGGGCTGACCGGCGGGATCGCGAGTGGCAAATCGACCATCGCGAACATGTTCGCGGCGCTCGGCTGTGTCGTGCTCGACGCGGATGCGCTCGTCGCGGATTTGTACAAGCCAGGCCGGCCGGGACATGAAACGCTCGTTGCAACCTACGGCTCCGGGATTCTGTGTGACGACGGTCAAATCGACCGGCAGAAACTCGCGGACATCGCTTTTGCCGACGAAGCATCGGCAAAGAAGCTCAACGCTCTCATTCATCCGCTCGTGATCACTGAAGAGGCGAAGCGAGCGAACGAGGCTGAGGCGAAATGCGATCGCGTGATCTATATCGTCGAGGCGACGCTGCTGCTCGAAGCGGGCGGCAAGCAGCGCTACGACAAGATCATCGTCGTCGATGTCGATCCCACGCTCCAGGTGACGCGTGGCGTTGGACGTGGCATGGCGAAAGACGAAGTCGAGCGCCGCATTCGCCATCAGCTGTCCCGAGAAGATCGGCTGCGCGCAGCAGATTACGTCATTGAGAATCGCGGCGATCTCGAAGCAGCGCGGCGAGAAGTGCAACGCGTGTACGAGTCACTGCAGAACGATCTCACACAAAAAGCGGCGGGCTGACTGCGCCCGCCGCCGTAACTGCATTCGATGCATTAGTGCTTCTTCTTGGTTTCCGTCTTCGTGCTGGTCGCGGTCGTGCTGGTCGTCCCGGTCGTAGCGCTGGTTCCAGACATACCCGTCATACCCGTCATGCCAGTCATGCCCGTCATTCCGGTTGCGCCAGTGGAAGCCATCGTGCCCGACGTGTCGGTAGTGGACATCGTGCTCGAGGTTTCGGTGGACATCGTGCCGCTCGTGCCGGTCATGGACGTATCCGTCGACGACGTCGACGACGCAGACGTGTCCGTCACGGTCGTTTCGCTCGTGGTGGTCTCTTCCTTCTTCGTACACGAGAAGGCAAAGAGCAGGGTAACGACGGCCAGAAGGGCCAAAAACGATTTTTTCATCATGTCTCCTCTTTGATGAGTTTCTGTTCTCTCGATATCTCTTGATTCGTACGTTTGATCGCCTCTGGCTGCCTGCCCTCACCTCCTTCCCCATTGGATGTCGACCCAATCGGGAAAAAAACTGGTCGTGATGGATTCGGGTATGGGCGCGTTCACGCGGAGGCGGAGAAACACGACCCCGCCAATGTGGAGAGCACAAGAAGTGCCAAGAAAAAAAAACGCCCCGCCGAAGCGGGGCGTCAGGTTCAGCGTATGAGCTGAAGTTACGGCTTCTTGGTTTCGGTCTTCGTGGTCGTCGTCGTGGCCGTCGTGCCCGTCGTGGCGGCAGCGCCGGTCGTGCCGGTCATGCCGGTCATGCCGGTTGCGCCCGTGGCGCCAGTGGCGGCTTCGGTGCCGGTCATCGTGCCCGTCGTGCCGGTGGCGGCGGTGTCAGCGGCCGGAGCGGTCGTCGCGGTGACGGTCGAGGTCGTCTCGGTCGCGGCGGTGTCGTTTGCGGCCTCTTCCTTCTTGCAGCTGACGGCGAACATGGAAACGAGGGCGAGGGCTCCGAGGGTGAGAATAACGGACTTCTTCATTTTTTAAGACTCTCCTATCAATGTTTTCAGATCTCTGGATCTGAATTCTGGTATCCGAATTGGATGACGAAACCAAATAACGAGGCCTCTCCGGGTGCCGTGATCACCTCTCTTTGCAGATGCGTTTCGAAACCTGGCGGTACTCGATTTTGGTTGGTTGAGTGTTGAACGTACGGCGGCCGGACGAGTCCGGCTCACCGGGCGGTATATAGTAAGCATGCGCATGGCCTTGTCAAGTGTGAAGACTCAGACCGACGAAACTGCAGCCACTTCTCACACCGTTCAGTCGTTCGATAGAACGAACATCGCGTATGACCTTTACGAGGCTCCTTCGCGAACAACCACAGTCATCGTTCCCGGCTTCTGGCGGTTTCGCAGGCACCCCTCCATGCTCAATCTCGCGGGCTGGCTCCAGGGCGAGGGCTACCGCACCGCGATCATGGACCCTCGAGGTCACGGCGACAGCGAGGGAACGTATGGCTTCAACCTTCACGAGCATCACGATGTCGCCGCCGTGATCGCGGATCTGCGGCACAACACGGAGACGGAAACGGTCACGCTGATCGGGTTGTCCTACGGCGGTGCGATCGCGATCACGAGCGCGGCACGCGATGACTTCGAGGTTTCATCGATGATCCTCATCTCGCCCGTGGCGGATTTCAGCATGATCATCCCGCGCATCAACCCCTTCACGATCCATCGGCACATTGCGGTATCGCAGGCGTTTCACCGTCCGCGATTCGATTGGCGCCTGATGCGCAGCCCGAAGCTCAGCGCACTCGAAGATGTCGCGCGTGTCAACGCACCGCTCTGCCTCATTCATGTGAAGAACGACTGGCTCATTGGGCACGCGCATTCGACAGCGTTGTTCGATCGTGCGAATGAGCCGAAAGAGCTCCACATCATCGACATCCCCGGCAACTACCACGCGGACCGGATTTTCTACGTCGCCGGAAACGAGATCGAGCCGGTCATGCGTCGCTTCCTCGCGAGCTTCTCTCCGAAATGAAAAGGCCGCGCGAAGGAACGCGCGGCCGGGTCGGACATTCGAATCTCGTTCGATGGTCAAGGAATCGGGAGTGGCGGTACATACACCGGTTTCTTCACGGGCACGGGCACGATCTCGATCACCTGAAGCTCGGGGACGAACTCACCCAAAGGCGGACGCGGCGGCGTTTCGGGTTTGCGTTCCGTTCCACCCTCTTCGATCCACTGCTCTCCGTCATAGACCCACATTGCGAGCGTCCTTTCCAACTGCTCGCCGGTTGCCCGGCTGTGGGTGATACGTATCAAGTGCTTTGCCAGTTGGCCGACTCGGGTGTCAAAACGGAAACCGCTGCGAAACAACGGTTTAGCAATCGAGGTCAGCGCTAGCCGATGCGTGGGGTGTCCGTTTTATGACTCAGGCTGTCCAAATATTGTGCGAGTTTGCGGTAGGCGTCGCCTCGATGGGAGATCGCATCCTTCTCCTCATCAGTCATCTCGGCAAAGGTCTTTCCCGATCCCAGCGGTTTGAACCATGCATCCCAACCGAACCGCTGCTCGCCCCGAGGTTCGACGAGCACTTCGCCACGACATTCGCCATTGAACACGTGGCCTGCCTCTCCGTCCCAGTATGCAACACAGCACTCTGCTCGAGCTCCACGATTGTTCAGCGCGTAGGCAATCGCAGCGAGACCTTTGCCGCCGGCAGCTTCCAGCAGCCATTTGACGAACGGACCAGGAAAGTTCCCGAGCTCATCAAAGCCGAGCGATACATCTTCGACGATCAGGCGGGCGTAGCCCTTCGTGCGCGCAACGTCCAGTTTGTAGCGAGTGACTTCCTCGACGCTCGAGGCTTGTATTTCGGGGAGTGAGATCGCGACCCTCAGCAGTGGAACGCGAAGGATGCGTTCGGCCTCGATCCCTTTGTTGGGATTGGAAGAAACGAGAATCAGCTTCTCAGATGAACTGCTCACGAGGCGCTGGACTCTACGACAATGCGCGAAGCGACCTGGTCAGCCTCGTTTTCAGGTGTTCAGGTGCCGGCTGCGGCGCCATGTGCGAGAGCACGAACCTGTGAAGTCGTAACTGGATCTGCGTTTTCGTATCGCAGTCGACGCAGATGCTGAGATGCGTCTTGAAGTCGACCTGCTGTTTCTCGCCAAGAGAACCTTCGAAGAAAAGGTAAACCGTCCGTCGAACCTCGCTACAGAGCATCCGTGCGTTCCTTCCTCGTGATTGAGGTGACGACTCTCATTCGTTGTGAACGACCGGTAACGAACGTGCATTTCCGAATTGCAATCGAGCCGCCAAGAAAATTTCGGACCGCGGTAGCAAAACAAAAGAGGCCGCCATCTCGGGCGGCCTCTCGCAATTCAGTTTCGCTTGTTCGTTACTCGACGAACTGCTCTTCGTTGTTCTCTTCTTCGTCTTCGATCTCGAAGTCGTCGAAGCCTTCCTCATCGTCGGCGAAGAGCGTTGCCTCTTCGTTCTCCTCCGGCTCGGCGACTTCGGTTTCCTCCGTTTCGTCGTCCTTCTTCTTGCGGGGCTTCGCCTCGTCCTTGCGCGAGCGCATCTTCGCAGGTTCTTCACCGCTGCGGATGTAGCCATACTTGCGCGCGTACTCGAGAAGCGTCCGCTCGAGCATCTTGCGGCCGCGATAGAGTCGCGACATCACGGTGCCGACCGGGCAATCGAGAATCTCAGCGATCTCCTTGTACGAGAAGCCTTCGATGTCCGCGAGGAGCACAACCATCTTGTAGTCGTGCGGCAGCGAGTCGAGGGCGCGCTTCACGTCGGCGTCCATCATGTCCTGGAAGACTTCGCTCTCCGGATCCTTGATCAGGTCCGGGGCGTTCTTCTGGATGACCCGCTCGTACGACTCTTCGATCTCCGAGAAGTCGATCTTGTGAGGGGTGAGCTTCTTCTTCCGGTAGTTGTTGATGAACGTGTTCTTCATGATCTTGAAGAGCCACGCCTTGAAGTTCGTTCCCTCTTCGAACTTGTCGTAGTACTTGTACGCCTTCAGATACGTCTCCTGAACGAGGTCTTCCGCATCCTCGGAGTTCCGCGTCATGCGATAGGCGGTGTTGTAGAGCGAGTCGACGTAAGGCATCGCGGCCTTCTCGAAGTCCCACCCCTGTTCGTGCTCGTACGCTTCGGCACTCTTCATGGTCTCTCCCGTTGATCTACAAAAACTTCATACTCCGTGCCGCAACGCTGATTAGATGCGCCACGCGGCCGGAACGTTACCGGCCGTCTCCGCAGCAACCGGGACACATTCACCCAAGTCATTGCTGCGGAATCGTTTAACCCGATCAACCCTTTCCGCTTTTTCAGCCTGCGGGCCGCGGATGAACCAGGATCCGGTGCGTCATCAGCACCGGACACGTCCGTCCTCGATGGGGGTTGATTTCACATGAAAGCTACGGTCAGATGGAGGGAACTGCGGAAAACAAATGGTGAACAGCCCGAATTCCCGCGCAAACGATAGCACCGATCCGGTGCGGTTTGCAAGCGTTTTATTCCCGATAGAGAGTCAGGAGGCTTTCGTAGGCCCGCGTGATCTCGATGAATCGCGCTGCCGCCACGGCCTGCGCTTCGGCAGGCTGGTCATGATACCGATCCGGATGATGCTGCACCACCAGCTTTCGATAGGCCGCGATGATGACCTGCCGCGACGCCGGCATCTCTCCAATCCCTAAAACACGGAGCAATTCCCCCGCATCGCGCTCGTCGCGTCCGAACAACGTGAGTCGCCCGCCGGCTCGATCCGCCTCGCGTGGCCGCGCATCCTTCGCGTGATCGACATACTCGAAACCATATTGCTCTCGCAGCCTGGCCAGAGCATCGGTCTGAAATCCGAGACCGAAACTGAGATCGAGCAGCGTTGCATATTGGCGAAGAGGAACGGGCGACTCGCGCATCGCGATCAATCGCACGGCAGTCTCGAGCAGGTTCTGCTTCTCGGCTCGCGTTGCACCTTGCGCGAATGCTTCGCTCCAGTTCGCAACGTCGATGCCGGTCGTCACCTGCGCGACGAGACCCGCGCTGCGCCGTATCTCGCGTAGCGCGGCATCGGGCGCCATTCCTCCGCTGACGAGCATCTGATAGAGGATCGAAGCTGCGACCCCCTGCCGATCCTGAACCGGACGATCGCTCTCCTCTTTACGCCGCGTCGCGATTCCGATCGCGATCATCACCGCGATCGCGAAACCACACCCCACGACGATCATGAAGATGACGGCAAGGAGCTCCACGTCGTAATGTTACGGGAGCGTGCAAGCCCAATCGGATCTGATCAACGCGCTCGAACAGCGTTTTGGCGATCATCCCGTTCGCCGCTTCCTGGACTTCCAGCTGCTCGAGCTCGTCACCGATCGCTGCGTCATGACGCTGGCATTCAAGGCTGAGTTCGACAACTCGAACGGCGCCGTGCATGGCGGCATCCTGGCGATGCTTGCCGACACGGCCATCGCCTGCGCGCTGTCGACGAACTTCGGCGGCGAGATGAACTTCGCCACATCGAATCTCAATATCCATTTCCTCCGCCGCGCCACCACGGCGGTCACCGCGACCGCAACGATCATCAAGAAAGGCACGAAGGTCTGCGTCGGCTCGGTCGAGCTGCATGACGCGGACGGGCGTCAGGTCGCGACTGCGATCTGCGACTTCGTATTGTTCAACGCCTGATGCGATTCCTTTTCGGCTACGGAATCATTCTTCAGATCGCAGCGATCATTCATTGGTCGCGAAGACGCACCGATACCTTCTGGATCTGGATCATCATCATCGGAGGCTGGATCGGCGCGCTCGCCTATTTCGTCGCCGAAAGTGATTTCTCCGGCGTCACCCGCACACTGAAGCGGCCGTCGCGCAGAAAACGCATCTCCATGCTGCGAGCAGTCGTGCGCGACAATCCTTCTGCCGGGAACTACGAAGAGCTGGGCGAGCTTCTCCTCGAGGAGAAGAAGTACGCCGAGGCCCGCGCCGCATTCGATCACGCGCTCGAATCTCGAACCGATTCGATCCATCCGTTCTACTTTCGCGGCATCACCGCGTTCGAGCTCGGCGACGACGACGCGGCCATCCGCGATTTCCAGCACGTCGTGAACGCCGATCCGAAACACGACTACCCGCGCGCGATGTGTTTGCCCGCCCGCGCACACTCACGCGCAGGACAACCTC
>CAZKID010000138.1:0-12146 GCA_964552405.1 uncultured Thermoanaerobaculia bacterium | reverse complement strand
CTGGGTGGATGCTCGAGTTGCCGCAAGGCCTGTTCGGCTCGATGTCGAACGGCATCATGCTCCTCGACCACGACGAACACGCGACGCTCGTCCCCGGCACGGATCGCACAGGCGGCTACGGCATGCTTCGCCCTTCCTTCGATCCCTCACACATCTGGTTCGGCTGCCGCACCGGCCTCGGCGTCCTGCGGCAAACAACCGCTGGCTGGGAGCTCGAGCGAATGATCGGCGGCGCGCCGCCTTACGTGCGCGAGTTTGCGGAAGAGAACGGAGCGCTGTGGGCAGGCACGACATTCGACGGCGCGCTGCGCATCGACAACGCGGCATCACCGCAGCCGAAGCTCACACGGCTCGAACGCGGCGAGACGTTTCTCCATGTGATTCGCGGCCGCGTCGGGTTCGTGATCGGCAGACGATTCCTGCGGCCGCAGGGCGACCGGCTGATCGAAGATCCGCTGACGAAACCGTTGAACGTGCGCGGCCCGTGGTTCCACATCGCGGAAGATGCGCAGGGCAGTCTCTGGCTCAACACGAGCCCGCCTACCGTGTTCAAGAAGAACGGCAACGGCTGGTCGCACGACGGCGAGCCGATCGTCAGCATCACCGTACCGAATGTGCAGTCGATGACGTGCGAGCGCGATGGCACGGTGTGGCTCGGATCGAATCGCGGGATGTATCGCTTCGATGCGAACACCCGCGCGCAATCGGCCGCTCCGCCGGCGCCGCTCATTCATCGCATCGATGCCGTCGGCACCGTGAATGACAATCGCACTTTGCGCCACGACTTCCGCCGGCTGCGCATCGAGTTCGCGCCCGTCTCCTACAGACCGGGCGTGATGTTCCAGTACCGCCTCGATCCCGCCGACGCGGATTGGAGCGCGTGGTCGCAGGAGACCTTCGTCGACTTCACGAATCTCGCGGGAGGCGACTACACATTCCGCGTGCGCGCCCGCGCACCGGAAGGCGCCTTCAGCGCGCCGACGATCTGGCGCTTCTCCGTCCTGCCGCCGTGGTATGCAACGCGGATGGCGTTCATCGTCTGGGTGCTCGCGCTCGCAACCGCGATCATGCTCATCGTGCGGATCCGCACGCATGCGCTGCATCGGCAGGCGGAAGTGCTGCGCGAGCGCATTGCGAATCGCACGCAGGCCCTCAACGAGAAGAACGAATTGCTGGAGCAGGCGAACGCCCGCCTGGAGCGGCTCTCACTCGTCGACGAGCTGACCGGCATTGCGAATCGCCGCTACTTCATGCGCTTTCTCGGCGAAGACTGGCAGAACGCGGTCCGCGATCACAGTTCGCTCGCGCTGATCATGATGGATCTCGATCACTTCAAGGAGCTCAACGACCGGCGCGGTCACATGGCCGGCGATGACTGCCTCCGCAGGATCGGTGAGTTTCTCGGAGCGACGGTGCGACGCAGCGGAGACGTCGCAGCGCGCTACGGAGGCGAAGAGTTCGCGGTGCTGCTGGTCGGCGCATCAGAGAGCGCCGCGGTTCAGATCGCGGAGCGGCTCCGCAGCGGAATCGCGCAACTCGAGATTCCGTATGACGAAACCGAGGCTTTGACGCTGACGGTGAGTTGCGGAGTCGCCGCGATGGTGCCCGCCGCTCGCGCGACGCCCGACACACTGATCGAACGCGCGGACCGCGCGCTCTATGCGGCGAAGAACAGCGGGAGAAATTGCATTCGCAGCGCGGCGTAGTGACTTGGGGGGTATGCGGATAGGCGGTTGCGCGGGCGCGAAACCGCGAGCCCTCGCGACCAATCGCTACTCCCCTGTGAACAACATCCCTACATCGAACCGCCAGCGGTCCGGGCCATCCTTCGCCGTCCGGCCGATCACGATCCTGTCGAATACCTCCGACTCGCCCAGCGCGGAGACGAACTTCGACATGCTGTACTGGTCCTTCGTAATCACTGCGAGATGAATGATCCCGCCCGTGTACATCTTGACGTCCACGACTTGCGCACCGGAGGGGAGCGACGCGATGATCACGCGCTTGGCTTCCGCCGGAATCGGCGCGCCATCCAGCTTGTCGCGCGACGAATAGACCGTCACCTGGTGCGTCGTACGCGCGCGGTCACCCATGAGATTGAACTGGCGCATGAGCGGATTCACATCGATCAGTGCGATGCGTCCCGGCGTCACCGTGACGTTGCCGCCGGCCGTGCGATTCGCTGCGCAGTTCACCACGACCTGATAGGTGTTCGGGATCAGATCGTAGAACCCCGCGGTCCCTTCGACGATCGGCTTCTGCGCGTCAGCGACGCGCACCTGACACCCGGCGTCGTTCGATTTGAGACGCACTTCGAGTCCGCCCTTGCGCGCACCCGAGTTGCGCAACACCATCGTGGAGAGCTCGACCTGTGCAGTCTGATTCTTCTCGACCAGAACATCGGTCGTCGACGTGCCTTGTCCCGGCAGCTCGAAACGCAGTTGGTGCTGCCCCATCTGCACGGTCGGAATCACCAGACCGTTCTGCTCCCGATTGGCGATGCCGGCCTGCACACCGTCGAGATAAACGATGACGCCCGGGTCCGTGTGAACCCAGATTGATCCCGTGCCGCCAAGCACGGTCATGGTCGTAAATAGAAGTGAAAGGAGTCGCACGCCGACATTATCATCCGCCGGGGGCGACATATTCCAATGCGGATTGCACATCTTTCGGCAGAAGTCACACCATTTGCCAAGACCGGTGGATTGGGCGATGTCGTCGGTGCGCTGCCGAAGGCACAGGCGGAGCTGGGACATCAGGTCACGGTCTGGATGCCGCTGTATCGCCAGGCCTGGGAAGCAATGCGCAAGCGCGGCATCGAGCCCGAGCCGGCCTGTGAGCCATTTCGCGTCGGCCAACAGGAAGTCGGCATTCTCCGTACGGTCTTGCCTGACTCCGAGGTTCCGCTGTTTCTCGTGGGCGCGGACGAATACTTCAATCGGCCGCACATCTACAGCTCGACGCTCTCCGGTGAAGACGACGGCATCATTCGCTACAGCCTTTTCGTCCGCGCCGTGTTCCAGGCGATGCATCGCCTCTGGAACACGCCCGAGATCCTGCATGCGCACGACTGGCACATGGCGCTCGCACCGATGGCGCTCAAGTGGGATAACCCGCGCGACTGGGTGTTCAACGAAACGGTCTCGGTACTGACGATCCACAATCTCGCCTATCAGGGCATTTATCCGCACAGGATGTTTCCCGTGCTCGGCTTGCCGTCAGGCGTGCAGGCGCAAGTCGACTGGGATGGCGCGATCAATCTGATGAAGGGGGGGATCGTCGCGGCAGATGTGATCACCGCGGTCTCGCCGACGTTCGCTCATGAGATCACGACACCCGATGGCGGCTTCGGACTCGACCGGATGCTGCGCATGCGCGGCGGCGACTTGATGGGCATCGTCAACGGCATCGATCCCTTGATCTGGAATCCTGCACACGACCGGCAGATCGCTCGTAACTACGATGCGAAGTCGCTGGCGGGAAAACTCGAGAATCGCCGTGCCCTGCTGAAGTCGACCGGCATGGATCCCAACGACCGCAGCTTCGTCGTCGGCATCGTCGGCCGTCTCACCCATCAAAAAGGCTTCGATCTTCTCTTCCCCGTCCTCGGCGATCTGATCGGATCGGGAGTGCGCTTCGTGATGCTCGGCTCCGGCGAGCGCGAGCTCGAGAACAAAATGCACTACTACTCCCATCACGCGAACGGAAAATTCTGGGGCTACGTAGGATTTCAGGAAGATCTCGCGCATCGCATCGAGGCGGGCGTCGACGCGTTCCTGATGCCGTCACGCTTCGAGCCCTGCGGACTCAATCAGCTCTACTCGCTGGCGTACGGAACGCCGCCGATCGTGCGGCGGGTGGGCGGACTCGCGGATACCGTCGTCGGCTACAACGGCCACAACCGCGAGGAAGCGACAGGCTTCACGTTCGATGCGGCAACACCCACCGCGTTGCGTGACACCGTGATGTGGGCGCAGCGCTGCTATCAGGATCCGATGCTCTGGACGCAGATCGCACGCGACGGCATGGCACAGGATTACTCCTGGAAGCACTCCGCGTATCTGTATGACGATGTGTATCGCGCGGTGCGGCGCCACAAGGGATTGGCATCCTGATTCTCGAGACGCGTACGCAGCGGCAGATTTTCTGGAGCGCGACGGGTCTCGTCATCATCACGCGCATCCTCGCGTTGTCGCTGACGTCGTGGGACTGGGACGAGATGCTCTTCTGCCTCGGACTCCGCGACTACGACGTTGCGGCATTCCGTCCACATCCACCCGGCTTTCCTCTCTTCATGCTCGCAGCGAAGATCATCCGGCCGCTCTTCGATTCGGACTTTCACGCATTGCAGGCGATCTCGCTCGCATCCGCATGCGCGTTGTTTCCATTGGCGTTTCTACTGGCACGAGCGCTTCGCTTCTCGTTCGCGACTTCGTTCCTCTCGTCATTGCTGTTCGTCTTCTTTCCAACGGTCTGGTTCTATGGCGGCACGGGGCTGAGCGATGTCACGGGAATTGCGCTGAGCCTCGCAGCGGCCGCGCTCCTCTTTATCGGAGCGGAAGGAAGGCCCGGTGTCTGGTTCGCCGGTTGTGTGGCGCTCGGGATCGCAGGAGGAGTGCGGCCCCAAACGATTCTCTTCGGAGCCGCTCCGTTTCTCACGAGCGCGTGGGCCATGCGGCGCGCATGGAAGCGCGTTGCCGGCGGCACATTGATCGTGTTGCTCATCGTCGCTGCTAGCTACACCGGCGCGGCGCTCGCATCGTCATCGGTCGCGGCCTATCGCGGTTCCGTCGGCAAGCTCGGCACGTATCTGCGAAACGTCGATTCGTTTCACAATCCGCACCGGCCGCCGGTCCGCACGCTGATCCCTGACTTTTTGCTGCACCCGATGGCGGGCGGACGTCTCGCAATCATCGTCGATGCGCTGGCCATCGCCGGTCTCGGCTGGGGTCTCGCAACACGCCGCGGGCCTCGCGTGTTGCTGGCCGCAGCGACGTTCCTCCCGTTTGCGATCTTCGCCCTCTTCATGCTCGATCCGCACTCCGTGCATCGCTACGGAACCGCTTACCTTGCTCTGTACGCGCTCCTCGCTGCTCACGGCATGGATCTCCTCACGCGCCGTCTGCCTCGCAGCGTTCCCATCGCATTGCTGTTGCTGATGACCGTTCGCTATGCATGGTGGACATGGCCAGCCATCGACGAAGTACGGCGGACGCCTTCGCCGCCCATCGCTGCGATGTCATGGATCAAGCAGCACCGCTTGCATACGAAGGTCGATGGCTCTCTCGTGCCGTGGCAGGCCTACTACGTGATCGATGACTCGGAGCCTCATCAGGTTTTCGCGACGGAGGGAATCCCGCTCGCCGCATCGGCAACGCACTTCATCCGTCCCCGAGGACGGACGTGGGAGATTGCGCGCCAACGCTACTTCGAGGTGACCGTCGCTCCCCTCTCGGATGATTGGACGTTCGGTGATGAGTGGTATGACCTCGAATACGATCAGAAAGCCTCGTGGCAATGGATGGGACACCACGCCAGCGCGACCTTGCCGGCAGCCGGCGAAACTCCGCAGCTCACGTTGACGTTCGAATGTGCCGCGCCCAACTCGCCCCTCGAGCTACGCGTGAATGGCGCCGTTCTCGATCGCGTCACGTGTCGCGACGAGCCGATGACACAACACTGGCCCGTCACCACGCACAACAAGCCCGCGACGCTGGAGCTGACGTGCGAAAAGACGGTTCGCGTCGGGAAGGATCCGCGGGAGCTGGGACTGAGGCTGTTGCAGTACGAGTGGCGATAGGCGGATGGCGGCCGCGCTCTCTCGTCATCCCGAGCGTAGTCGAGGGACCCGGGTGGGCGGGTGGTACGAAGCTCATGTCGCGCTCCTCCCACACACCCAGGTCCCTCGACTTCGCTCGGGATGACAATTCTTCACTCTGCGTTCTGCATCGCTTCTACCATCCGTCCCCATCAATGCCCGGCCGATCGGCGTCTAACCGGTGACTGCACCGGGGGCAACACTGGCGTCACCACACTTCCTGACGGCAACGCCGAGCCCGGGGCCAGCGCGTGCGCCTGCGTATCGCCGCTCCTGTTGTCGATCGAGATTGCGGTCGCGGCCACGCGCGCCGATCCGCTCGAGGCAACTACCGCAACCTGCACGTTCGTTCGATCCTTGCGGCGGTCGGCCTCATCGAGCCCGAGCGATGCGAACACGGTGTCGAGCGTCAGCTGCTGATTCGCCGCGATCGTGAAGTCCTTCTGTGCGATCGGCGTCGTGCGATTCGCCGATTCATACAAGCGCACCGTAACTGTGCCCGAGCTTCCCGCCATCTCGTTGAGGACGAGCATCCAGCGCGAGCCGCGCGTCGGATCCGTCGACTGTTCGAGTCCGTCGAAGAACAGCGGACGCTGCGACAGCAGACTCGCGCCGGTCAACAAATCAGAGGCGCTCGTCGGCAGCGGCAGCGTCGTCAGCGGCGCCGACGACGTCGGAGTCGGATTCGCCTTCTCCAGCACCGCGGTGACGCGGCCGCCATTCGTCGACGTCACCGACATACTCCCCGGCGCAGGCGTTGCGAGATTGAAGAGACTCGACACGACATCGTGGAACACGAGGCTCACTCCGCCCGGCACCGTGAAATTCTTCGTCTCGCCACTCTGCGTGCCGCTCGCAAGCCGGAAGAGCGCGTTGAACGTCGAGCTCGAGCCCGACGGCGCCGAGAACACCACCTCGGTCTTCTGCGGTGTCGATGACGACGAACCGCTCCCCGGCAGTACAGGCACGACCGTCGTGACAGACGGCGTGTCATCGGGTGCAATCATCCGGCGCGCGAGCGACGTCGCACTCGTCGTCTGATTGAACGACGTCGCGAGCGTCATCGCTCCTCGCTCTCCGCTCGCATCCGCGATCGTCGCGACGCCGGCGACACTCGCCCCACTTCCATCGGTGACCCTCACATCCACCCGTCCTCCATCGACGTTGTTCGGGCTCGAAGCAATGCCATCAATGTGGATGGAGCCGTAAGCCGGCACATTCACGGTCTCCGTGCCGATCCTCGAGCCATCCCCGTTGTAGACGTCCAGCACGACCGCCGCCTGAGCCACGCCCGTCGTTTCGACGAGCGTCAGTGAGGTAAACAATCCCGCCTGCTTCATCAAGCCGAGCACGCTCTGCGGTGCCGAGGCGCGCGCACCATCACCGCGGGCGACGATCGGAACGGTGTACGACGTCCCCGCGCCGAGCGTGACGATCGACGACGAAATGCTGACGAAGCCGAGACGCTCGCGCGGCAAACGCACTTCGATCGTGCCACGCGCGGGACGCGAAGCGCCGAAGATCTGCACGAGCGGATCGGTGAGCGTGACGACATCATTCGGCGGCGCAACGACGACAGCGCGCCGAACAGCAGACGCGTCGAAACCATCCTTCCCTTCCGGCGTGTACGTCAGCTCGACCTGCACTGGTTCGCCGCCGATGTTCGTGATCCACATCCGCGACACCACTTGCCTGCTCGCCGCCGAAATCCGGCTCACGGCCTCGGGCACGATCAGCGTCGACTCACTCGGGTCGAGCCGGCTCGCACGTCCGCCGGTCGAAGTCGTCACGTCGTTGTCCTGCACGAGCAGACGTGCGGAGCCGCCATCGCGCGTGCGCACTGTGAAGTAGGTGTAGCGCGGCAGCGAAGAACCACCCGGAGCTCTACTGCGGCGTGTGTTGAGTTTCACATCACGCGTGCTGTTCGGCGCAAGCGGCGTCGCGTTCCAGCCGCTCTCCGGCACCAGCCACACCTCCGGGCCGATCTCCGCGGCGAGCTCCATCGGCGTCGAACCGTTGTTCGTGATCGAGATCGTGAGCGGCGTACGCGTCGTGTCATCGCCAGCCGAAGAGAACGGCGCGAAGGCCGCATAGTCCGTCTGCAAGCCATTCACGCGAAGCTCAGGTGCAACCGTTCCACTGCCACCCACTTTGAGATTGACGAATCCGTACGGCGTCACCGCGAGTGACTTTCCCGTGGCCGCGGCGAAGATCACTCCTTCATACGATCCGGCGACATCGTTGCGCGGACCCGCATAGCGGATCTCGAACGTGCGCGGCACATGCGGCTGCAAGGTGACGAACGCCGCGTCGGTGCCTGCAGGATCGACGATGCTGAAAAACGGCGTCGCGCCGCCGAGCTCCTGACGTCCGATGATCACCTGCAGCGGAGCGTTCGTCACATTCTCCAGAGTGAACGAGCCGCGCTGCGAGTCGATGCGATCACCCACTGCACTGATCGCAGCGGCCGGCGGCACCGTGAAGACGACATTCGGCGGCGCATCCGTGACGGTCACGGAGCGGACATCCGAGACCGGTCCCGGCTTCGTCGGATCGCACGCGGGAACCGCGCGCACACGGTGATGAATCGTGCCGAGCGAGCTCGCGACGAATGCCGCGGAGCGCGCCCGCGTCACCTGTGCATCGAGAATCGTGACGAACGTCGCGCTCGTCGAACGCTCGACGAGATAGCCGCCGCCGGCATCGATGCCGGACGCCGCGGACCAGACGACCGTATACGTCGAACCGCTCGTCACCGCGGGCGGGGTGAATGTGAACGATGGTGCACCGGGAACCGTGCAGACGCGCGTCGTGAAGCTCACGACGCTCGATTGAATCGTCGCGCCGCAACCAAGCGCGTTCACGCGCCAGTAGTACTTCGTCCCAGGCAGAAGGTCCGCGATCGTGAGTTGTGCCGCGGAGAGTCCCGTTGCAAATGCAGGCGGCGGATTCGTCGTGCCGAAGTCGACGTTGAAGCCGCTCGCATTGGCAGACGTCCACTGCAGCGCGACCGGAGCGGCCACGTCGATCGCCTTATCGGCGGGCGAGGTCGTCGCAACCGTCACGCTCGAAGGCTGGCAACCCTGCCCCGCCGTGAATGAATGCACCGGCGTCGACGACGTGACTTGCGCGCTGCATGCAGCGTGCGCCGTGACGAACCAGAAGAGCGTTCCTCGCTGTGTGATCTGCAGGGATGTCGTCGTCAGTCCCGACTGGAAGAGCGACGGAGGATTCGAGGGACCGAGGAAGACGTCGTAGGTGGAGGCACCGGCAAGCGACTGCCATGTCAGCGTGAGCGGTGACGACACGGTCGCGTTGTCCGCAGGCGCGGTGGTATCGAACGTTCCCAACGCGCAGCCGCCACTCGTCGTGAAGTTCGCAATCGCAGACGTCGATGTGGCGAGCGGCGAGCAGAACGCATCGCCCTTCGCGACGATCCTCCAGTAGTAGCGCGTGGACGGAAGCAGGTTCGCAACGGTGACCGACGTTTCGGCAACATCGTTCGCGATGATCTTTGCCGGTGGGTTCGCCGTGTCGAGATAGACGTCGTAACGGAATGCTCCCGGCACCGCGCGCCACGAGAGCACGGGCGAGCGCGAGGAATTGTCGGCAGGATTCGTCAGTGTCGTCGCATCGAGCGCTGCCCGGCACGCGTAGATTGCGCGCACGCGATTGTTCGCCGAATCGCTGACGTAGACGTCGCCGGCAGAATTCACCGCAATGCCGGAGAGCTGATATCCGAGGTTCAGTTTCGCGGCGGTGGCGGGACCGTTGTCTCCTCCGAAATCGCCCAGGAAGTAGCGGATGGAGGAACCGGCGACGGTGGAGATGGTCTGCGTCTTCGCATCGATCTTTCGAACGCGGTGAAAGCGTCCGTCGGCCATGAACAGATCGCCGGTTCTCTTGTTGATCGCGATGTGGCGGGCCGTGAAGGAGCCATCCTTTGCCGGGCCACCGTCGCGAGGATCATCGTCCGTCCCTGCCGGGCCGCCCGCGTAGGTCGTGATGTTCTGCGTCTTCGCATCGACGCGACGGATGGCCGCATTGTTGGCGTCGGCGATGAAGAGATTTCCATCGGCATCGAAGGCCAGTCCCGCCGGCTCATTGAGCGAGGCTTGTGTCGCCGTGCCGTCGTCGCCACTGTAGCCGGCTTTGCCGTTGCCGGCCACGACGGTCATCGCCTTCGACTTCGCGTCGATGCGATGAACCACGCTTGCGTCTCGATCGGTGAAGTAGAGATTGTCATTCGCATCGAACGCCAGTGCTGAGGGATACATGCGATCGATGGTTGCGTACGTCGAGATCTTTCCGTCGGTCCCGATCTTCCAGATTCTCGGCGCGTGCGGGTCGGCCGCGTAGAAGTTCCCCTGCGAGTCGAGGGCGACGTCGAGCACGGCACCGATGACTGCATCCGTGGCGTCGAATCCTTCCTGATTCTCACCATAGAATCGGCCGACCGTCCCGGCTACTGTTCGAATCGTGCCGGTTGCGGCGTCGACTCTTCGCACGACGTTGTTCAATGCATCGGCGATGTAGAGATCACCGTTGCTGCTCATCGCCAGCCCGAGAGGAGTGGAGAGCACCGCGGCATTTGCGACGCGGCCGTCGCCGATGAACTGGCCGCCGCCGGCATACCGGCTGAGCTCACCGGTCGCCTTCGTCCACTTCTGAATATCGCCGTTGGAGTCGTCTTCGATGTAGGCGTTTCCGCTGGCGTCGAACACGAGTCCGAGGATGAGTCCGAACGGGCTGGTCAGGGTCGTGATGACGCCCGAGGACTTGTCGATCTTTCTTACGCTTCCGATCTGACCGATGCAGAGATTCCCGTCGGGATCGAACGCGAGTGCAATCGGATTGTCGAGTTGCGCGGCCGTCGCCTGACCGCCGTCGCCGTTACCACTCGAGGTCGGGGGCTGACCGTTCCCGGCCACGGTCGTGACGTTGAGATTCTTGTCGATCTTCCGGACGCGAAGATTGTAGAGATCGGCAACATAGATGTTGCCGGCACCATCCGCGGCGAGACTGAGCGGCGTGTTGAAGCGCGCATCCTTCGAAGGTCCGTCCGCGAAACCTGACGCGCCATCAGCGGCGCCGGCCGCCGTCTCGATGATCTTCGTCTCCATGTTGATGCGCCGGATGCGATTGCCGTTGTAGCCAGCCTCGCTGATCCAGAGGTAACCGCCATTGATGAGGACACCCCACGGCCGCGACAACACGGCATCGGTCGCTGCGCCTCCGTCTCCGACGCCGCTGGTCTGCGTTCCGCCGCCGGCGAATGTCGTGATGACGCCGCTCTTCGCATCGACACGCCGGATGCGGCTGTTCTCCGAGTCGGCGATGTAGAGATTGCCCTCGGCGTCGAAGGCGATCGTGTTTGGTCCATTGAGCGTGGCGTCGATGGCGCGGCCGCCGTCTCCGCTGAATCCCGAACCGCCGTTTCCGGCGACGTCGAAGACTCGCGTCGTCGCTGCATCGACGCGGCGAACCCGCCCCGCGCCGACCTCGACGAAGTAGAGGTTTCCGCTCTTGTCGAGCAGCATTCCGCGCGGACCATGAGTCGGAACGTCGAGGGCGAGCTGGCCTTGATCGGAGCCGCCGCCGGCGACGGTGAAGATCGACTGCGCGGAGGCGACGCATGCATGGAGAGAGAAAACGATGAGCAGCAGACGTCGCATAAGGTTGGATGGTAGCACTCGCCTCGATGCCGGACGGCGTTCACAACCTTACGGTACAGTCGTAGACCCGGCCGTCATCCTCGCATGCGATCGACACCTCGAACGGGTCAATCGATTCGATCCGCAGCCCGTCGCGTGGAATCGTCCCTTTCGCTGCGATCACGTGCCGCGAAGGTCCCGCCAGCTCCTTGACGAGCCACGCGAAGCCCTGCCCGGTGTCGCAGCTCTGCAGCACGATGGTCGCATCGGGAGCAAGCGAGTTGACGAACGCCGTCAGTGCATCGCGCGACGTCGCATCGATCGTCCGCTGATCGCGGCCCGAGAACGACATCGCGAACGCGTTGCCGTGGCCGCTGAGGATCACGAGCGACGCGCCCTTCACATCGATGCCGAACAGCTCGCGTGCGCTGCCCACTTGTTCGTGCACGTCGACGTCATAGCGTGCGCGAAGAGCGTCGATGAGCAGACGCTGATGCGACGTGTAGAACAGCGGCCGGAAGATCGCATGTTCGCGCGGATAGATCACCACCGCGCGAGGCTGCGCGAGGGCGGGAAGAGTGAACAACGCAAAGGCGAGGACGAGCCGCATCACGCCACACGCCCACCCGGGTCCCTCGACTTCGCTTCCAAGAAACTTCCAGTGTTTATGCGGG
>CAZKID010000137.1:10926-12156 GCA_964552405.1 uncultured Thermoanaerobaculia bacterium | reverse complement strand
TGATCAGGGCACCGGCAGAGATTGCGCGCTTATCGATGAACGCGATCGTTGCCGCGCAGAGCGTGAACCAGCGAGGGGCCGACATCGGCTGCCTTTCCCGGGCGCCGCTCGGAGCGGTCCCGCGTCAACGGATTTCCCGTGCATTCGATGCGCGTGATTGTACGTGGCCGCTAGCGGGGCGATGATGGAATCGCTTGCGCTATTTCGTTTCCGTTTTCGCGCGATGGCGGCCGAGCACGAAATCCAGCTCTACGCGGTCTCCGCCACCACCGCGCAACGCGCCGCGGACGCGGCCATCGCCGACGTCGCGCGCATCGAAGCGAAGTATTCGCGCTATCGCGACGACAGCGTGACCACGCGAATCAATCGCGCCGCGTCACAGATGCTCGGCACCTCTCCCGCTGAAGTCGTCAATCAGGCACGGCTCCATGATGCCTTCCATTACATGCAGCCGGATGGAACGCCGTATTCCGAGTCGGAGTGTCCGATCATGCGTTGCCTCTTCGAGGGACGTGCTGGCTCCGGCGACGAAGTCTTCTGGCGGAAGGATCGGACGCCGGTTTACGTCCACTACACCGTCTCGCCCATCGACGTCGATGGGCTGGTCATCACGATTCAGGACATGACGGAGCGGCTCCGGCTGCAGCGGCAACTCGAACAATCGGAACGCGTCAGCGAGCTGGGGCGCGTCGCGGCCACGATCGCGCACGAATTCAACAACGTGCTGATGGGCGCGCAACCATTCGCGGATCAGATTCGAAAGCGCGCGCAGAATCCGCAGATCATCGAATGGGCCGGCAGGATTCTCGATGCGATCAAGCGGGGCAGAGCCGTCACTCAGGAGATTCTCGCAGCATCGCGGTCGTCGCCCACGGTGCCGGAGCTCGTGGATGTTGCCGAGTGGCTGAAAAGCCGTCGCGATGAATTGCGCGAGTTGATTCCGTCAGGGATTGAATTGCATTTCGATCTGGAGGAACTGCTCTACGTGAGCTGCGATTTGCTGCAGCTTCAGCAGGTGATCACGAATCTCGTGATCAATGCGCGCGATGCGCTGCCGAAAGGTGGGCGGATCGAGATTCGCGCCTGGCGATCGGACGGCGGCATCCGGATCGACAACGCCGGCAACGGCACCGTCATCCGCCCTGATTGTCTGCCGAACATCTTGGATCCGTTGTATACGACCAAGGTGCCCGAGTCGGGGCTGGGGTCGTTGGTTTTGCGGCACATGTT
>CAZKID010000137.1:0-10916 GCA_964552405.1 uncultured Thermoanaerobaculia bacterium | reverse complement strand
ACGGTACGGGGCTGGGGCTTGCGGTCGTACGCCAACTGATTGAGCGCAGCGGCGGCGCGGTCACCGCGGAAAGCGAGCTCGGCCGGGGCAGCACGTTCATCATCATGTTCCCCGAGGAGAACGCTGACATCGCCTCGGCGTAAGTCGATCAGTCGAGCTGCGCGCGCACTCGTGCTGCAAGTGCATCGAGGTCGCGAAGAATCGTCTCCAGCGCCGCGCGCTTTTCCTTCTTGAGGACATCCATCCTCTCGTGCAGCGCAGACACCTCGGCCTCCAACTCCGCGACGAGGCTGCTGTCGATTTCCACGGGAGCGGTTGCCGGTTCCTCGAAGGCGATCGGTGCTTCATCGATCACAGCCACGGCGACCGGCGGCTCCTCGAGCGCAACCATTTCCTCCGCTGCGAGCTCTTCGACATCATCCGATTCCGGGAAGACGGGAATTGGGATCGTTCCGCTCATCGTCGCCGGGCGTTCGCGCCCTTCCGACAGAAGTTGCTCGAGCGAGACCTCTTCCATCTTCTCGTAGCCCGTGTCGAGCGGACCCGCATCAGGAAACGGAACGGAGTCGGCGAAGGGATTCATCATCGGCTCTGGCTCTGGCTCGGGAGCCTTTGCCGGAGCGGCCTTGGCGGTAACCTTGGGAGTCGCCGCGGCTTTCTTTTTGTCCGCAGCCCGCTCGACCGGTTCGCTCTTGCCTTTCAGACGCCCGAGAAGATGCTTGGCGGTGATCTTGGTGACGAGCTTGAACGTCTCCATCACGCCCTCACCCTTGAGAGCGGATGCCTCGGTGTAGGGGAATCCCTCGAAGCCGAGCGCTTCCTGGAGTTGTTCGACAGGGAGCACACCGGGAATGTCGCGTTTGTTGAATTGAATGACGATCGGCGTGTCGTTCGGATCGATGTTGTTCTGCTGCAGATTCTCGATCAGGTTGTGGTAGCTCTCGCGCGTGGACTCGACCATCGACGGCTGCGAGTCGGCGACGAAGACGACGGAGTCCGCACCCTTCAGCACGAGCTTGCGTGTCTCGTTGTAGAAGACCTGGCCGGGAACGGTGTAGAGCTGAATTTTCAGATTGAATGCGCCGACTTTGCCGATGTCGACGGGGAGGAGATCGAAGAACAGCGTGCGGTCTGTCTTGGTCGCGAGCGACAGCATCTTCCCCTTCTGCTCAGGGGAGAGCTTGTCGAAGATGACCATCAGATTCGTCGTCTTGCCGCAGAGACCGGGGCCGTAATACACAATCTTGGCCGTCATCTCACGGGTAGCGTGATTGAACAGGACCATCGAGTTAACCTCAGCGATACGCGAAGTTTTGCCAATGAGTATCGCACGAGACGGGAACTTTGGTCTCCTCTCGCCGTAGAATTCGCGCCGGTGAGCGACGACGAGCCGATCGAGATTCCGATCGAGGACACCCTCGATCTGCACCCGTTTCGGCCTTCTGAAATTCGCGATGCCGCTCTCGAATATTTGCGGGAGGCCCACGCTCGCGGATTCAAGCAGGTGAGGTTGATTCACGGGCGCGGCATCGGCGTGCAGCGCGAGCGCATTCGCTCGCTGCTCGCATCGCTCGATTTCGTCGCAGAGTTCACCGATGCAGATCCGTCCGGTGGTGGATGGGGTTCGACCGTAGTGTTGTTCAGGTGATGAGGGTGAGTGACGAGTGGGAAGCCCCCACTCATCACTCGTCACTCATCACTCGTCACTAAATAGGGGTGCTATGCCGACATTGTTCGAGGAATTGAGCCGCGTCACGACGTACGACTACAGTGAAGACGAAGTGCGCGGATTCGAAGCGCTGCATGAAGAGATCCGCGCACTCAAGAAGCAGCGCAATGCGGTGATCGTCGCGCACAACTATTACCGTCCGGAGATCCTGAAGATCGCTGACTTCGTCGGCGACTCGCTCGAGCTCGCACTGATGGCGGCGAACGTGCGCGACGCCGATGTGATCGAGTTCTGCGGCGTGCACTTCATGGCGGAGACGGCGAAGATCGTGAATCCGTCGCGCACAGTGCTGCTGCCGAATCTCCTCGCCGGATGTCAGCTCGCAGATTCAGCACCGGCAGAAGATCTGAAGGCGCGCATCGATGAGCTGAAGAAGCAGTACGACGATCTGGCGGTCGTGAGCTACGTCAACACGACGGCCGCCGTGAAAGCGCTCTCCGACATCATCGTGACGTCAGCGAATGCGGGGAAGGTCGTGCGCACGCTGCCGAACAAGAACATCCTCTTCGTTCCCGATCGCAATCTCGCGCGGCATGTGGCCGACCAGGTGCCGGAGAAGAACATCATTCCGTGGGAAGGCTTCTGCTACGTGCATCAACAGATCACGCCGCAGGAGATCGGGAGAATTCGTGCAGCAGATCCGGAGCTCGAGATCCTCGTGCACCCCGAGTGCCGCAAGGATGTCGCCGATCTGGCGACTGCCGTTCTGTCGACTTCCGGGATGGTGCGCTATGCGAAGGAGCGGCCGGCGACGCGCTTTCTCGTCGTGACCGAGTGCGGGCTGTCCGATCGTCTCGCGATGGAAGTGCCGGACAAGACCTTCCTCAAGGGCTGCAAGCTCTGCACGTTCATGAAGGTGACGACGCTGGAGGACGTACGCGATTCGCTGCGCGACATGAAGTACGAGATCGACGTGCCGGAAGAGATTCGGATTCCCGCCGAACGCGCGTTGCAGAGAATGTTCGATGCGACGGAGGGTTCTGCGGGAAAAGCGAACTGCTGAGTGGGCTCGCGGGCCCGCGGGCGCGGCGGGGTGGATAAGAGAGCCCTCCCTGTGACGCTCATCCACCCCGCCGAGCCCGCATGAATCGCGCGCCCCCGAAGCCACGGTTTACTCGTACACCTCCACGACATCCGCCTCATTCAACGCGAAGCGCACATTCTTTCCGAGCGCGAGGAACTGCGCTGCCTGCGGTTCCTTGTGCAGCAGCTCGAACCACGCCGCGCTCGCGAACTGAATCCGTCTAACGTTTTGCTGCTTCATCGCTTGCACCTTCGAGTCGACCCAGTTGCTGCCGACCTGATAGATGGCGCGGCCCTGGATGTTGCGCGACTGCGCGTTGCCGTTCTCGACGCGCATCCGCCCCTGACTCGCCTGCGCCAGATTCTGCGCGCTCTTCATCGCCTCGACTTCCTTGCTGGCGTTCACGCTCGGGGCGCCGGCGGCTGTCTTCATCGCGTCGTACTCGCCGCGAAGTGCAGCCGCTGATTGGGGTGCTGCGATGAACGTCTGATCGGGACGGCGCACGTTCGCGCGCTCGTCTTCCATGATCAGGTAGCTCGTGTACGGCGTCACGATTCCGAAGCGCCGTGCGAGCTCCGTCACCTCGTCGATGAGCTCGCGCTCCTGCCCGTGCAGCCGGATCTCGTCGAGCAGATAGCCGATGCGCTGCGCGGCCCACAACGGTGCGATCAGTTCGTTGCCATCTTCGCGCGCCACGAAGGCCGCCGTATACGGAAGGCGCACGCGCTTCCCATCGACAGTCCCCGTCAATGTGATGCTCTCTCCGCTGCCGCTGTAGCGGCCAAGAACGGTCACCTGCGATCCTTTGAATAGATCGGGCAGATCGCGCGGATAGCTCTGCGTGACTCGCAGCCCCGTCCCGAACTCGAGCTGCGGATCGACGAGCACCGGCGACTTGATCTTCTCGAAGAAGTTGGAGACCGGCACCTCGAGATCTTCCTTCTCGCTCACGTACGTGCGCGCCGCGCGCGTCGCCTCCGTCAGCTTGTCGAGAAAGTGCGTGTTGAGGTCGTCGCCCACACCGAACGTGAAGATGCGCAGATGATTGTGATTCGCGTCGCGCACGCGCTGCACGAGCCGGTTCTCGTCGGTCTCGCCAACCGTCGGTTTTCCGTCGGTGATGAAGATGACGACCGAAGCTCGATTCGTTTCATCGCGATTCGCTTTCAATGCGAGCGTCAGCGCTTCTTCGGAGTTCGTCCCGCCGATCGCGCGCAGTCCTTCGACGAATTCGCGCGCGCGGCGCACGTGCTCCTCATCCGCATCCTCCAGCCGTCCGAACAACGCCTCGGCCTCCGTCGAGAAGCGAATGATTTCGAAGCGATCGTCGCGATTCAAATTCGCCAGGCAGAAGCGCAGAGCACGTTTGGCCTGCGCGAGTTTCTCGCCCGCCATGCTGCCGGAAACATCGAGCACGAACGTGATGTCCTTCGGCTGCGCTTTCCTGCCGGCGTCGTATGCGGGCGTGACCGTGAGCAGGAAGTATCCGTTCTCGCCAGGTACGCGATGACAGAGCAGTGAGAGGCCGACACCCTTGTCATCGGCGCTGTAGTACAGCGTGAAATCGGTGTCTGGCTTCGTTCGCTTCGACTCGAAGCCGACGACCGCGGAGCGCGCACCTTTGCGCCGGATCTCGACCTCGTGCGTCGGACAGAAGATCGTCTTCAGTCCCCGCTCCGATTCGAGCGCCACGCGGATCGACACGTCGTCGAGCAGTGCGGACGAGAACTTCTCCGTGTTGAGCGGATAGGTGTAGCGATAGACACCCGCGTCGGACGTCAGCGCTTCAGAGTAGGTGAGCTTCACACGCTTCGTGCTGCGCGGTTCGATCGGGAAGATGCGTACTTTGAACGCGCCATTGCCCATGTACTCCAGCAGCGCCGGATCCTTCATGCGCCGCACGATGTCTTCGTAGATGTTGCGCGCCTTCGTCGCATCGAGCAGCTCGGCGTCCATCATCTTCCCGTCGATCTCCATCGTGAAGTTGCGGATCACCGCGCCCTTCGGCAGCGGGAAGATGTACATCCCTTCCAGCCGCGCGCCGCTCGGATTGAAGAACTCCTGATCGATCGTCGTCTTCGCGAGCGAGTCGTGAATGCTCACATCGACGTGGTGGTACTTCACCGCGAGCGGGAACGGATCGCGGATCGGGACCGGGGTGGGGATCACGATCATTCCATCCGCGGACGCGCGTAGGGAAGCGAAGAGGAGCAGAAGAAAGATCATTCCTTCTCCCCTCCAGGAGGGAAGAAGGTGCCCCGAAGGTTTCGAGCTCATGGGAACTTGTAACCCTTCTTCGTCCCGAGATCGCGCACCGTGGAAATGACTGCCGCGTCGAGCGTGCTCGTCGCTGCCGGAAGCTTCTTGATTTCCTGCGCGACGTACTTCTTCCGCTCGTCATCGAGCGATTTGATCTTCGCCTGGATGTCTGTCCGCTTCTTCGCATTCTGCGCGACGTACGCCTTCCGCTCGGCCGGCGTCATCTTCTTCATCTCCGCCGGCAGGTCCTTCTCCGCGACTTTGTCGAGATCGACGACGCCTTCCTTCGACGCATCGACGAGATCCCACCCAGTGTTCGAATACACCGCTGCTGCTTTGGCGACCTGACGCTGCACGTTCGCCGATGGCGCGGCGGCGAGATTCGCGTCCTGCGCTTTCTGCCGCGCAGCGCCTTCTTCGCCGCGCGCTCCATAGCTGATGTACGTCTTGTTCAACTCGAGGCCGAGGGTGGCGATCTCTTTGTCCTGCGGTGCAACGATGTCGGGAAGCTTGGCGTTCTGATCGATCGCCATGTAGTGGCCATCCGCGAGATCAGCGCCTTCTTTCCAGTGCGTATTGATTCCCTCCTGCCGTTCGCCGCAGAAGATCGTGTTCACGACGATTCCGCTCGCCACCGCCGTGCTGCACGTCTTGTGGAAGTCGACGCTGCCTTGCGTGAAGGGCTCGTTGCCGGCAATGAAGATCAACTTCATGTCGTCGGCCGAATGACTCCAGTCGAGGCCTTTCGTCGCGGCGCCGATCACCTGGCCGCAATACTCCTGTCCTCCGTTCGTCTTCAACGCGAACAGTTCCTCGGACACTTTGTCGAGATCCGTGGTGAGCGGCAGCACGCGGCGCACGTAGCCGTTCTCCGAGGAGAGGCTGTCGTTGCCGTATTCGTAGAGGGCGACCTGAAGATCAGGTGCTTTGCCGTTCTTGCGCGCGGTCGCGAGCTCGTTGACGACGCGCCAGAGTTGTTTGCGCGCCTGATCGATGAGGCCGTCCATGCTGTTGCTCGTGTCGAGCAGGATGGCGACCTGGATGACTGGCTTCTTTGCGACGTTGCCGAATGCTGGCGCCGCAATCAGACAACACGCGGCCGCCGCGGCGAGTAGAGAGCGAGAGAGATTCATCGACGTCCTCCGTTTCCCATTTAGACGCAGGGCCGGGACCGCGAGGAACCTACTTGCAGATCATTTGATACACGCCTGTAACATCGTCGTTGACGTCGTCCAGGTCCTGCCTCATTTTCACGACGAGCTTTTGAAACTCGGGATCGCTCTGCAAGCCCGCGAGCCAGGGGTGCTTCACGAGCTGATACCAGGAGTGATTGCCGAGGTCGTAGGAGATCTTCAGCCACTGCATGGCTTTGTCTCGATCGCCAAGGCGGCCGTAGATGAGCACGAGGCGCATTGCGGCCCAGTGATAGCGGCGAGCATCCGACTCGAACATCCGCACGTACGCTTCTGCCGTCGCGCGATCGCCGTGATCGGCGGCGATCATCGCCTTCAATCCTTTTCCGAGGTAGCTGGCGGGGACCAGTTGGAGGACGCGATCGGCTTCCTTGTCGGCCGCGCCGTCATTGCCACGCAGCAGATAGGCGAGGGCGCGCACGTCGTGACCGGCGACTTCCGTGTTCTTGTTCGCAAGCGCGAACTCGGCGTTTTTCAGAGCGCCGTCGGGATCGACGATGTTGATGTTCCAGTAGGCGCGCGTGCGGGCCTCGTTCGACGACGGATCGATCGATGCCATGTGATCGACGATGCACTTCGCCTCGGTCATGTCGCCGGTGGCGACGAAGTGATTGGCGAGCATCTGAAGCGCCTGCGTGTCGTTCGTGTTCAGGCGCAGGGCGGCGAGATTCTCGCGAACGGATTCGCGATAGCGCTCCGGATCGCGTACGAACACGCGCGCGAGCGCGAGGTGTCCGGCCTCGAGATTCGGATCGATGCGGACGGCCTGACGCGCATACCACGTTGCGCGCTGAGTCGTCTCGTCGTCGGCAGCGAGTCCGCGCGCCTGACCCAGCGACAGCGTGATTGCAAGATCGGCATATGCGGCCGCGAAGTTCGGATCGAGATCGGTCGCTTTCTTCAGATAGTCGATCTGCGCCTTGTGATCTTCGGGGAAGAAGCTGCCGGTGAGCGAACGCGACTTGAGATAGAGCTCGTACGCTTTTGGATTCGTCGATCGCGGCTGCGATTGCGCGAGCGTTGCAGCAGTGGGACGAATCGACATCTTCGAACCGATGGCATCGACGGTGTGATTCGAGACGTCGTCGATGAGCTTGAGCAGGTCCTTGCGCTTGCCGTCGACGGAATCGCTCCAGACGTTGTAGCCGGTACGCGCATCGGTGAGTTGCAGCGTCACACGCACGAGATCGCCGGCCGCGAGGAATCGTCCCGCGAGAATGCCGTCGACCTGGAGCAATTGCGCAGCAGCGCCCACGTCGGCCTTCTTGTTGCGGAACTCGAGCACAGCGGATGTCGGACGCACTTGAAGCGCCGGCACCTGCTGAAGCTTCGTCACGAGTGCATCGGCGAGGCCGACCGCGAGGAAATCGTCCTGCGCGTTGTTCGCGAGATTGTCGAGCGGAAGAACCGCGAGCGAGCGAATCGGCGTCGCTCCAGTTGCGGTGGATGTCTTCGGGTGATCAACGAACGGATGCTTGTACGTCAGCACGATCGCGGTCACGAACACCACGAGCGCGACGGCGATCAACGTGATCTGAAGCTTCCGAGGCTTATGCGCCGTGCGGCGCAGCATCGTTCTCGTGGTCGATGTGTTGAGCAGAACCGTGGGCGTTTCGACATCCTCGAGATCCTGCAGGAGAAGGCGCGCGTTCTGATAGCGATCCTTCGGATCTTTCTGCAGGAGGCGGCTGATGATCTTCAAAACTGGCGACGGCAAACCTGGGTCGAGTGGAACGAACGCATCAGGCTCTCCCTCGCGAATCTTCTCCAGAATCTCGAGCGGCGACTCGCCATTGAATGGCAGGTGGCCGGATGCCATCTGGTACAGCACGATCCCGATCGCGAACAGATCGCTCCGCTCGTCCGCTTGTCCGCCGCGCGCCTGTTCCGGCGAGAGATAGTGCAGAGTTCCGAAGAGCTGTCCCGTCGTGGAGTCGCGCGACATGCTCACGTTCTGATTCACGAGCTTCGCGAGGCCGAAGTCGAGAATCTTCACGATTCCGGTCGGCTCGATGATGATGTTGGCGCTCTTGATGTCGCGATGCACCACGCCGTTGTCATGCGCTGCACTCACCGCCGCGGCGATCTGTGTCGCAACGTTGAGGAATTCGTGAGAATCGAGCGGTCTGCGCCGTAAACGCTGAGAGAGAGTCTCACCCTCACAGAACTCCATCACCAGAAACGGAACACCTTCGTCCGTTTCGTCGACTTCGTAAATCGTGGCGACGTTCTGATGGCGGATCGCCGCAACCGCACGAGCCTCGCGCAGAAACCGCGCGCGCCTCTCATCGCTGGCGAGCTGTTCCGCATGCAACACCTTGAGCGCAACATGGCGTCCAAGTCGTTGATCTCGTGCCAGATACACCGTCCCCATCCCGCCGCGGCCGAGGATGCGGACGATCTCGAAGCGCTCGAGAGACGGGGGGAGCTCAGTCATTCGTCAGACTGCAGTCTGCAGACAGCAGACAGTCAGGTTCGCCACGATAACAGACGTCTCCTGCTGTCTGCCAATCTGCTGTTGCTGCCTCGGATTTGACCCGTGGGCACGTTCCTGACCCCACGCGACGGGCGATGGGTGATATTCTGAGCATGCCCGCAAAAAAATACCCGAACGATGCCGAAAGCCGAACTCACCGAAGCGCCGGAGCTTCAGCTCCCAGGGCGCTACCAAATCCGTACGGTTCTGAAAGATACGCCGGGGACGTGCGTCTATCGTGTCTTCGACATTTCAGACAAACGCGACGAAGCGATCAAGATTCTGCGCCACGAGCTCTCGGATCCGCAGCAGACGCTCCGTTTCAAAGCCGAGTTTACGACCCTCGTTTCCCTCGATCACCCGAGCATCATCAAGGTCTACGACTTCGGGCTCCTCCAGAATTGCTTTCCTTATTTCACGATGGAGTTCTTCGCCGGAAAGAGGATCTCCGAGTACTTCGACGGGCAGAACTGGGACCAGCTCTACGACGTCATCCTGCAGATCGCCTCCGCGCTGCATCACATTCATCACCTCGGCATCATTCATCTCGATCTCAAACCGTCGAACGTCCTGGTGAGTGAGCACGGCGTCGCGAAGATCATGGATTTCGGTCTCGCGATCGAAAGCCACCAGGTGCTCGACCGAAAGATTCGCGGCACGCTGCAGTACATGGCGCCTGAGGTGTTGAAGCAGGACCGCGTCGACTCGCGCGCCGATCTGTACGCACTCGGGATGACGTTGTACGAAACGGTCACCGGCGCGTTGCCCGGCTACGGCAAAGCGCCGATCGATGTGATCCGGATGCATCTCGATGAAGACGTGCGGCCGCCTTCGGCGATCAATCCGCGCGTCCCCACGGAGCTCGAGCGAATCATCATGCGGTTGCTCGAGAAGGATCCGCGCGATCGCTATCCATCGGCTGCAGCACTGCTGCTCGAAGTCGCCGAGGCGGCCGGCAAGACGGCACCGACCGGCGCGCTGCTGCTCGGCCGCGGCGAATTGTTCGCCGCGCCGCTGATCGGACGCCGCACCGAGGTGAATCAACTCGGAACCTTGATCGATGAAGCCCGTGCAGGACGCGGCAACGGCGTCATCATTGCGGGCAACGAAGGAATGGGAAAGAAGCGCATCGTGCGCGATGCGACGCTGCGTGCGCAGCTCGATGGTGCGCGAGTCTTCTGCGGCCGCTGTCCCGTCAATCGGAAGACGATCTACGCGCCGTTCTTCGAAATCTTTCATCAGCTTGTGACCGCGGTGAATCCGGACGCCGATGTGCCGGAAGAGATCCGCCGCATTCTTCGTCCCGTCACTCTTTCGACTCCGGAGCCGCCTACGTCCGGCAATCAGGGTGAGAAGTACCGCCTCTACAACCGCATCGTGCAGTCGATGCAGGACATCTACGGATTTCTCAACGCCAACGGCGACACGAGCGGCACGCCGCTCATCATCGTGATCGAAGATCTGCAGTGGGCCGATCCTTCGACGGCGGAGCTCTTCTCGTTCCTCATCGGCGAGGCGAAGCACAACAAGCTGCTCGTGATCGGCACGCTGACGCTCGAGAATTCGAGCGAGGCTTCGATCGAAGGGACTACGTCCGGACTCGTGTTCTGGGAGCAGAAGGCGAAGGAGGGCGGCTTTCCGCTGATTCGCATCGACGCGCTCTCCGAGCCGCTCGTCCGCGAACACATTCAGTCACTCCTCGGCGAGCAGAACGTGACGGACGAATTCGTCCGCTGGATGCTGTGGGAATCGGCGGGCTCGCCGATCAACATACGCCGCATCGTCGACTATCTGATCAATCACGATCATCTGCAGTGGAGCCCGAAGGGATGGTCGGTCGATGTCGAGCATTTGCGCGCGCTACGCATTCCGAGCGGCGCAGCATCGATCCTGCTGGAGAAGGTCGACTCGCTCGACCCGGCGCACCGCGCCATGCTCGAGGTGGCGGCGACATCCGGCGAAGTGAGCGAGCTCGAGCTGCTGACGAAGCTCTCGGATCTTTCTCCGGAACGGACCTACGAGATCGTGCGCAAGTTGATTCGCAGCAATCTGCTCGATGAGTCTGCAGACGGCAAGTCCGTCAAGTTCCCGCAGATCCATCTTCGCGATGCGGTCTAAAACACGATGGCCGACCGGCGGCGCACGGAGCTGCATGCGCTCGTCGGCGCCGAGCTCGAGAAGAAGTTGCTGGCCGGCGACTCGCAACTCGTCGGGCAGATCGCGTATCACTTCGCG
>CAZKID010000136.1:0-12165 GCA_964552405.1 uncultured Thermoanaerobaculia bacterium | reverse complement strand
TACGCCCGAGTCGGTGTTCTGCGTGATGGTGACCGGGCAGTTCTGGATCATCGGAGGCCAGTACAGCGGGTTCAATACGCAGAGGACGATCGACGTCTTCAATCCCGGCACCGCCATCGCGTCGCGACGGCCGACTGTGTCGGCAGTGACGGCAAGTGTCGCGCTGCCGGGACGGATCACGGTCACCGGTTCGAACTTCCGTTCGGATTGCGAAGGTGCCGGTGGTGCCACACAGCAGAGTGTCAGCGCGTTCCCGATGCTCGCGCTGCAGCGCGTCGACAGTGGCGATTACAGCTTCGGCAAACCGGATGCGTGGAGCGATACGACGCTTACGGCGCCTATGAGCGGAATCGCCGCCGGACAATATCGCGTGAGCGTCATCACCGGAGGCGCGCAGTCCGGACAGAAGATTTCGGAGATCGGTTGTCCGTCTCTTACACGCCCTTCGGGCCTGACCGCATTCGCAACGACGCCGACACGCAATGATCTCAGCTGGAGCGCGACCGGCACTGCATTCGATCATTACAACGTCTACCGTGCGAACGGCGCGTGCGGGAGCGGTTCGTACGTGAAGATCGGCGAGACGACGGCCACGTCATACGCAGATTCGACGACCGTGCCGGGGGCGGTGTATTCATACGCGATTACCGCGGCGGGAACGAACAATGAGTGCGAATCCGCGCTGTCGAACTGCGCGGACACAGGCAGCGTCGCAATCCCCGTGATCACGGCAGGCGGACCCACGTCGTTCTGTCCCGGCGGCAGCGTTACGCTGACGTCGAGCGCGACGACGGGCAACTGGTGGTCGACGGGCGAGACTTCGCGCTCGATTGTTGTCGTTGCATCGATGAATGTGACCGTGACGGTGACCGACGCGAATGGCCATTCGGCCACATCCGCGCCGTTGCTGGTGAAGGTCCACGACCTGCAGACTCCGACGGTCACGGCGAGCGGCCCGCTTTCATTTTGCGAAGGAGGGTCGGTGACGCTGACTTCATCACCGGCGACTTCCTATCTCTGGTCGAATGGCGCCACGACGCAGTCGATCGTCGTCACCCAATCGAACGGCTACTACGTGACGATCGTCGATTCCAACGGCTGTAGCGCGAGTTCGCAGCCGGTCAGCGTGAATGTGATGCCGGCGCCCGTGAAGCCGGCGATCTACACTTACTCGTCTTCAGCAATCTGCGAGGGCTCGTCGCTGCTGCTCGTCTCCAGCAATGCCAACGGTGGGACGTATCTTTGGTCGACAGGCGAGACCACACAATCGATTACGGTCACACAAGCCGGCAGCTACACGGTGGCCGTCACGAACGCGAATGGCTGCTCGACGAGCTCCGATCCGCTCATCGTCACCGTCGGCACTGCGCCTGCTGTACCAGCGATCATAGCGCCCGATTCGTTCTGTTCGACAACCGCCGCGCATGCGTCCGCTCAGGCCGAGGCGGGCATCACGTACAACTGGTCGATCGCGAACGGTACGATTACGTACGCGAATGGCAGCAACGCTGATTACGTCGCAAACCCCGGCGCCGCGAGCGTAACGATCACCGTAACCGCGACCAACGCGAATGGTTGCTCGAGCTCGACGTCGAAGAACATCACCGTTGTAGCAAGTCCGCAGCCGCGCATCGACGCCAGCGGACCGACGACGTTCTGCCAGGGCGGATCGGTAACGTTGACGGCAAGCGGGGGCGATAGCTATCTGTGGTCCACAGGCGCGACGACATCCTCGATCACGGTTTCCGCAGAGGGAACCTACACCGTCGCCGTGTCGAACGTGGCCGGCTGTAGCGCGTCGACGTCGATCGCGACCGTCGTTCATCAGCCGCCAGCGGTGAGCTTCACGGGAAACTTACCGGTCTGCATGAATGTCGAAGCGGCACGGGAAGTCACGCCGACGACGGCCGCGTCATATCAATGGTCGATCACCAATGGGACGATTACGCAGAGTGCGGGGCATCGCGTGTACTTCCTCGCTAATGCGAACCCGGCGACGCTCACTGTGACGGTGACCGATACGAATGGCTGTAGCACCACGGAGTCACAAACCGTGACCGTCACCTCGCCGGTGACACCGACGATCACGGCGCAGGGCGCGACGACGTTCTGCGCCGGCGGTTCGGTGACCTTGACCGCTAGTTCGGGAGTCGCGTACTCATGGTCCAACGGAGCAACGACTCAAGCGATCACCGTCAATACAACGGGCGCGTACTTGGTGACCGTGACGGACGCCAGCGGCTGCAGCGCTCAGTCAGCCGCGACGAACGTGACCGTGAATGAACGGCCCGCGATACCGGTCGTCACCACCTCAGGTCCGACGACCTTCTGCTCCGGCGGCTCCGTGAATCTGACTGCGCCCGCAGGCTACGCCTATCTCTGGTCGAATGGCGCGACGTCGCAGTCGATCAACGTCACCAGCAGCGGCACGTTCTCCGTGACGGTGACGAATGCCAGCGGGTGCAGCGCGCAGTCAGGGTCGACGACCGTGACGGCGAACGCGAACCCGGCAACGCCGGTCGTAACGGCGTCGGGACCGCTGACGTTCTGCACGGGCGGTTCCGTGACGCTGACCGCGCCGAGTGGTTACAGCTATCTCTGGTCCAATGGCGCAACGACGCAGTCGATCAACGTCACCAGCAGCGGCACGTTCTCCGTGACGGTGACGAATGCCAGCGGGTGCAGCGCTCAGTCAGGCTCCACTTCCGTGACGGTGAACGCAAATCCGGCGACGCCGATCATCACGGCAGGCGGTTCGACCAGCATCTGTGCCGGTTCGAATGTCACGCTGACCGCGCCGGCGGGCTTCAGCTATAGGTGGTCGAACGGTGCGACCACGCAATCGATCAACGCGACCGCGGCTGGCAACTACACGGTGACGGTGACGAATGCGAATGGTTGCTCCGCGACGTCGGCGCCTACGACCGTGACGTTGAAGACGTCGACGGCGCTCGCACAACCGTCGAACATCACGATTTCTCGCAATACGACGGGAACCTTGAGCGTGTCGGCGACGGGAACGAATCTGCGGTATCAGTGGTATCAGGGAACTGCCGGGAACACGGCCACGCCTCTTGGCACGCAAGCAACGCAGAGCGTCGGACCCTATAAGCAGAAGGGAACGTATTCGTTCTGGGTGCGTGTCACCGGCGATTGCGGCGTCGTCAGCAGCGGCACGGTAACGGTAACTGTGAACTAGCAGTTTGAACGAGGGGTCCTTCGCCGTCTTCGCGGCTCAGGATGACGAGGCACCGTCATCCTGAGCGCAGCGAAGGACCCCCAGATCATGGCGCATACGCGTTCACTCTCACGATCTCCATCATCCGTTCCGGGCGCGACACGGGCTGGAAACCGTACTGCTCGTACAAGCGATGCGCATCGCGCGTCACCAGCATCCAGCGTCGAATCACCTGCAGCTCCGGATGCTCGCGGATGGTCTTCATCAGCAGCTTCGACAGCCCGCGGCCGCGGCGCGAGGGGAGGATGAACACGTCGGCAAGGTATGCGAACGATGCATAGTCCGTGATGACGCGTGCAAAGCCCGCCTGCCGGTTCTCATCGTCGAAGACGGCGAAGCAGAGCGAGCTCGCGATGGCCTTTTCGACGAGCTCGCGCGGGATGCCGAGGGACCAGTAGGCATCGCGGGAGAGGAAGGTGTGGATCATGTCGAGGTCGAACGTCGATTTGTCGGTGGTTACGTATGCCATGGTTACTCCTTCTCGCGACTTCGCTCGGGATGACGGAGGCGTGACCGCCCTCGATTTCAAATTGCGGCTCTGCGGGATACCTCTTGCACGCCTTCGCGCAGGGACTCGACGACGCGCAGCGCTGCGTCGAGCTCGCCAATATTCGCTGGTGCGCCGATGCTGAGGCGCACGGCATTGGGCATGTTTTTCGTCGTTGCGAATTGTGCGGCGCTCGCGACGCGCACTCCGCGGGCGCTCGCCGCGGCTGCGAAGCGCTCGCTCGTCCAGCGCTGCGGCAGCGGAATCCAGAGATGTGGTGATCGTTCGTCCGCACCGCCGGCATGTCGGCCGAGAATGCGGCGTGCGGAGCGGGAGCGAAGGGCAATTGATTCGCGGCGTCCCGCCGCCAGCCGTGCCGCCGTACCGTCTTCGATCACGCTCGCTGCGATCTCCGCGAGCACAGGCGATGTGAAGAGCGAGTTGGCGTTCAGCAGCGACTCGACGCGCGGCATGAGCGCGGCGGGTGCGAGCAGGTAGCCGATGCGCAACGCGGGTGCGACGCTCTTGCCGAGGCCGGTGAGAAAGAACGCGCGCTCGGGGATGAACGAGCTGAGCGCGGGCGGGGCATCGGTGACTAGAAATCCGTAGACGTCATCCTCGATGACGAAGAGCCCGTGATGGTCAACAGTCTCCGCGAGCTCGCGCCGCCGCTTCTCGTGCATCAAGGCGCCGGTCGGGTTGTGGATCGTGGGTGTGATGTAGACGGCCTTCGCGTTCCTGCGGCGCGCCGCCTTCGCCAGAGCGTCAGGCAGCATGCCGTGCCGGTCGACCGCGACTCCTTCGACTTTCACGTGCAGCAGCTCGGCAACCGACTTCACCCAGTGATACGTCACTTCTTCCGTCAGGACGACATCGCCCGGCGCGAGCAGCGATGCGAACGCCAGGAAGATCGCCTGTTGCGCTCCGGCGGTCACGGCGACGCGCGACGGATGAGCGTCTTTGCGAGCGTGTGCGATCCAGGAGATTCCGGCGGAGCGATGCCGCTCCGTGCCGGCGCCGATGCCGTAAGGCATCATGAGCGCGGCACCGATGCGTGCGGCGAGAGCAGCACTCATGGTGGGCACCGCGCCATGAATCACGTTCGTCGAGAGATCGAGCTCGGCCTCGGGCGAGGGCGCGAGCTCGTGCGTTTCGCGCACGAAGCTGCCGCGGCCTACGGTCGATTCGACGAGCCCGCGTTCCGCGGCTTCGCTGTACGCGCGAGTGACGGTGACCACAGTAACGCCGAGCCGCTTCGCCAGCTCGCGCTGCGTCGGGAGGCGGGAGCCGGGGAGGAGGATGCCGCGCTCGACGTCCTGCGCGAGCTGGTCGGCGATGCGGCGGTACAGCGGCGCATCCGATTGTACCAGTCGCGGTGACCAAATTGTCATAGTACAAGTGTACCAGTTGACTGATGACAATTGTCCTGCATATTGTGCGGAGCATGAAGCTCGTGGATGAACGCCTGCTCGACCTTGCCCATCGCCACGCCCTCGATTTCCTCGGCGGGCTGCCCGGCCGCCACACCGGCGCGCGCGCGACGCGGCAGGAACTGCTCGATGGTCTGGCCGTTCCGCTCAGCGAGAACGGCGATGATCCGGAGCGAGTGCTCACCTCGCTCGCCGCGCAGGCGGAGCGCGGAGCCGTTGGGATGGCGGGCCCGCGTTACTTCGGCTTCGTCATCGGAGGCTCACTCCCCGTCACGCTCGCCGCGGATTGGATGACCAGCACCTGGGATCAGAACGCCGGCATCTTCGTCACGTCACCGATCGCGTCGGTCGTGGAGGAGATCGCGCGCGGTTGGCTGCTCGACCTTTTCGGCTTGCCCTCCGACGCCAGCCTGGGATTCGTCACTGGATGTCAGATGGCGAACTTCACCTGTCTCGCCGCCGCGCGCCACGCGGTACTGCGCAAGGCTGGTTGGAATGTGGAGGAAGGCGGACTCGCCGGCGCGCCGCGCGTGAACGTCGTCGTGAGTGCCGAAGCGCATGTGACGATTCATACGTCGCTGAGGATGCTGGGCTTCGGGACGAGCTCGATGATCGCCGTGCCATCCGACGAACAGGGCCGGATGATCGCCAGCGAGCTCGCGCGTGTCGTGGAGCACCTCTCGGGGCCGACGATCATCTGTGCGCAGGCCGGCAACGTGAACACCGGTGCAATCGATCCGTTGCGCGAGATCGCAGCCATCGCGCGCGAGCGCGAGGCATGGATGCACGTCGATGGCGCATTCGGTCTTTGGGCCACCGCATGCGAGAGCCGGCGTGCACTCATCGACGGCGTCGAACTGGCCGACTCGTGGGCGACGGATGCGCACAAGTGGCTGAACGTTCCCTACGACTGCGGCGTTGCAATCACGCGCAACCCGGCTGCGCATCGCTCGGCGATGACGGTGACCGCGGAGTATCTCGAGCAGACCGCCGGTGCGGAACGCGATCCGTTCGAATGGGCGCCGGAGTTCTCACGCCGCGCGCGCGGCGTCACGGTCTATGCCGCGCTACGCACCCTCGGCCGAAAGGGAGTCGATGATCTCATCGGACGGCTCTGCGCACGCGCGCGTCAGTTCGCGGAGATTCTCTCGCGCAATCCACGCGTGAAGATTCTCAACGATGTCGAGCTGAATCAGGTGCTCGTCCGCTTCGACGATGACGATACCGCGACGCGTGAGGTGATCACGCGTGTGCAACGCGAAGGGACGTGCTGGCTCGCAGGCACGACGTGGCACGGGATGGCCGCGATGCGGATTTCCGTGAGCAACTGGGCTACGAGCGAGGAGGATGTTTCGCGATCCGCGAACGCCATTCTTGCTGCGTTCTGAGGGAGTGGTCTTCACTCCCACGCGCGATTGAACGCCTCGAGATCCTCCGGCACCTCGCGGAAGCTCGCCAGCCGTCCGTCTTCGATGTCGTAGAGGTGCAGCGTGCGATACGAGTGGCGCCGGCCGTCTTCGCGCGTCAGTTCATGATGCGCGCGCACCACTCCGCCATGTTCGCTCGTGAAGACGTCGAGCACCGTCTCCTTGAAGGAGCCGTTGGTCAGGCGCATCACATCAGCGATCAGGCTCGAGCCGAATTCCGCGCGGCTGTACGTCTTTGCAAGCTGGTTTTTCCCCGGGATCACGAACTCGATGTCATGCGTGCAGAAGGAGAGGTATCCGTCGAGATCGCCATTGGCGAACGTCGCGTATGCAGTGCGGAGAATCTCGTCGTAAGTCGGCATGCCGTACTTACGATTGCCACGGCGGCTCGGATTGGAGCGCTCTCTGCAGCTCTTCCGCACTTTCCGTAGTTCGCATCACGCGCACAGTCCCTTCCGCCACATGCCGCTTTACGTTGCCGGTGTCCGAGCTGAGGATGAGGACATGGGGTAGGTCTCTTCCATGCTCCTGATGGAGGAACGCAAGCACACCGAAGCCGCTGCGATGCGGCAGGTCGGCGTCAATGACGATCGCGTCGTACCGCTCATTTTCGAGCCGCGCGATTGCGTCCCAGCCGTCCGATGCACAGTCGACCGACATCTTGAGCCGTTCCCCGGCAATTTCTGCGGCGCGCACGACCAGTGGTTTGTCTTCGACGACAAGAAGTTTCATGAGGAAAAGAATATGGGTCCGCGGAGGGAGCCAAGGCAAGCTGAACTGAGGGATGAGGCGGAGGGATGAGGGCGGAGGGATGGTCCATCATCCCTCATCCCTCCGCCCTCATCCCTCCATTCACGCTTTCAGGGCGCGCGCCACTCTTGCCAGCAGCACGCTGTTCTTCACCGGCTTGCGAATGAAGTCGATCGCGCCGATCTCCAGCGCCCGCACTTCGGGCTCCTCGCCGGGGAGTCCGGAGACGACAATTGCCGGGATCTCGATTCCTTTTTCGCGCACAGCCTGCAGGATGCTGTGCCCATCGATGAACGGCAGGTCGATGTCGAGCAACATCAGATCGACGTGCTCCCGTCCGAGCACCATCAGCGCCTCGGCGCCGTCCTGTGCGGTGAGAACCTGATAGCCGGCGGTCTTGAGCAGCGCATTCGCGAGCTCGCGGTTGAGCTGATTGTCCTCGACGATCAGCACGCTCTTCTTGTTGAGATCGATCTCGCCGGTCTTGCGCCGCGCGCGCATCGCGGCGATATCGCGCTGCAGCTTCAGGGTGTCCGCATCGGGATTGACGCCGAGCTCGCGCTTGAGAGTCTTGGCGAGAACGTCGTACTGCTGCAGCGCGTTCACGAGATCGCCCGACTGCATGTAGAGCCGCATCAACGTACGGTGCATCGCCTCCTGCAAGGCATCGATGCGCAGCGAATGCTGCGCGGTCGCGATGGCGGAGTCGATGGCGCCGTTGCGCGCGAGAAGGTCAACCAATTGACCATGTGCGCGAAGTGCCATGCGATGCAACCGGTCTCGCTCGCCGAGAACCCATTGATCGAATCGATCTTCATCGAGCTCGAAGCCTTCCAGGAAATCGCCGGCATAGATGTCGACGGCCCGCCGCAGCGACTGATCCGTTCCGCTCGCCACTCCCGACTCGAACTCGACGACATCGCAGGCGACCCGTTTCGAATCGACGCTGAGGAAGTCATTCTCTTCGATGAGGATCGGATCATCCCCGAGTGCCTTCAGCTCGCGGCGCAACGTCGAAAGCAGCTGACGAAGGCTTTGCCGCGCCTGCTCCGGAGCGAAGCTGCCCCACAGCAACGATGCGATCTTGTCGCGCGACACGAGCTGCGAGGGGCGCACTGCGAGATAGGCGAGAAGTGCCTGCGCTTTTTTTGCAGACACATTCACCAGGTTCCCGGATGCAAGGAGACGGAAGTCTCCCAGTAATTCGAGACGCAGGCCTGACATCGAGTTTTCATTATGGCAGGTTCGCGCTCGATTTCGAGCGGGCGAAAGGTATGCTGCAACGGGTAATACGGGAATGGTTCAGACATCGACACAAGACGAACCGCGGTTCGACGTGAAGTTGCGGCAGACGATCGGCGATCGGAACTGGGTCGAGTTGCGCGAACAGCTCAGCGAGCTGCATGCATCCGACGTCGCGGACCTCATCATCGCGCTTCCGGCAGAGGAAGAAGCGTTCGTTTTCCGCGTTCTGCCGAAGGAATTCGCGGCGGAAGTCTTCTCGTATCTGCCGCCCGACCATCAGGAAGGACTGATCGAATCGCTCTCCAACGAGCAGGTGCGAACGGTTCTCGAAGGGATGAGTCCCGACGACCGGACGCGCCTTCTCGAAGAGATGCCGGCGGAAGTCACGCGGCGTCTGCTCGCAACCCTTTCTCCCGACGAACTTCGCAGCGCCCGCTCGCTCCTCGGATATCCCGAGGAGACCGCGGGACGCTATATGTCGCCGCGGTACGTGATCATCCGTCCCGAGATGACGGCGATGGAAGCGCTCGATCACATCCGCCGCACGGGTCGCGAGAAGGAGACGCTCAACGTCGTCTACATCGTCAATGCCGCAGGTGAGCTCGTCGAGGACATCCGCCTCAGCTCTCTGGTGCTCGCCGACCCCTCATCGAAAGTGACGTCGATCGACGATCCGCCGCTCGTGGCCGTGCACGCGACTGACGATCGCGAAGAAGTGCTGAAGATGTTCGAGAAATACGATCGAGTGGCGCTGCCCGTCACCGATGCGCAGGGCCACATGCTCGGCGTGATCACCGTCGACGACGTCCTCGACGTCGCCGAACAGGAAGCGACGGAGGACATCCAGAAACTCGGCGGCATGGAGGCACTCGATGCGCCGTATCTGAATGTCGGACTCTTCTCCATGATCCGCAAGCGTGCCGGCTGGCTCTCCGCCCTCTTCCTCGGCGAGATGCTGACGGCGACGGCGATGAGCTACTTCGAGGGCGAGATCGCGCATGCGGTCGTGCTCGCGCTCTTCGTGCCGCTGATCATCTCCAGCGGCGGCAACTCGGGGTCGCAGGCGACGTCGCTCATCATCCGCTCGCTCGCGCTTCGCGAGCTGGGGCTGCGCGACTGGTGGCGCGTGTTCCGCCGCGAGATCGTCTCAGGCGTCATGCTCGGTGCACTGCTCGGTTTCATCGGCTTCATCCGCATCGTGTTGTGGGAGCGGCTCCACTTGACCGAGTACGGCGTGCATTACATGCTCGTCGCGTTCACGGTGTGGATCGCGCTGATCGGTGTCGTGACGTTCGGGACGCTCGCAGGGAGCATGCTGCCGTTCCTGCTGCGCAGACTGAACTTCGATCCGGCCACGAGCTCCGCGCCGTTCGTGGCGACGCTCGTCGATGTGACCGGACTCTGCATCTACTTCACGGTGGCGTTGCTGATTCTGCGCGGGACGTTGTTGTAGCGTTCAGAACGAGAGTCGCGAACCGTCGCGGCATTGCCTGACTTCTCCCAACTCCTTGCGCGCACGATCGAGTTCCGCGGTCTCCGTTGCCGCCAGTTTTTCGAGCTCCTTCTCACGGGTCACAAACCAATCGCAAAAGAGGCGGATCTTCTCCGGTTGATCTTTCTCGGGCGTTACCGTGATGTTCTCCTCGTTCATGACGTGTTCGCCGAGGGTGTGTGCGATGTCATGGCCTGCCATCATGCGCACGTAGTTGTTGCCGGGATTCGTGTTGTTCATTACCCAGCGTCCGATCTCGAGAATCGCGGAGTAGGAGAAGGGGCCGCCCAGATCACGGCCGGGGACGTCGTTGATGCGTTCACGAAGATTTTGAAGGTGAAACGCGGCGCCGTAGACGTCACCGGCCTTGATGCGATCGAGGAGAATCACGTGGGCGTAGAGCCACGCATTGCGATCGGCGTAGCGCAGTGCCCACGTATTGATGAATGGACTCAGCGCGTTGCCGCCCGGCGACTCCGTCCGCAGCAGGAGATTTCGCCAGGCGCCAATCAGCGAGACAGGGAGCGGCTCGCGGAATCGACCCGCCATCTCGGTGGTCGCCTTGCGAAAGAACACGGCGTCATCACCTTTCTCGCATGGCAACGACGCTGCATACTTCAGAAAGGTTTCCCGGGTGGCGCTGTTCAAGACGGAGCGCCACGCGTCTTCGAGCGCGAGACGGGCCTGCCAGGGCCACGGTGCTTGGCTCCGCTGCTCGAACGTCTCGGGATTTGCAGGGCGCTTCGCGGGAATCGTGTAGGGATGGCCATCGAGTGTGATCGTTTGACCGGCGTCCGCTGGATCACCTAACTTGCCCATGGAGGAGTACGGTGAGTTCTCAGGCGCATATGACCAATAGGAGCGCTCGAATTCTGCGCGAAGTGCGTCGATTCGGCGCAGTGCCGAGAGATCGAAGATCGTCCCTGCGCGGCGTGCGACGGCGCGGCGTTCCGCGTATGGCGAGTCTGGTGCTGTGATGAAAGTCCAGGTTCGCTGCGGCTTCTCGAGCACGTAGGCGACGGCCTTCGGATTCGCGTGCTGGTAATCGTCCCAGGGTGAGTCCGGTGCCGCTGAGAACAGCAGGACCGAAAGCAATACGAGCATGATTCGATAGTAAGGGATGGCGATGATGATGGTTGCAACGTTGTTGATGCTCGCTGCGGCGGCGCAGACACATGGCGTTCTCCTCGAGAATCTCACATGGCCCGAGGCGGAGAAGGTGCTCACTCGCGATGCGGTCGTCGTGATTCCGCTCGGCGCGGAGTCGAAGGAGCATGGGCCGCATCTCGCGCTGAAGAACGATTTTCTGATCGCCGAGTATTTGAAGCGGCGCGTGGTGGAGAAGGCGGAGGTCATCGTGGCGCCGACGGTGAACTACAGCTTCTATCCGGCGTTCGTGGAGTATCCCGGATCGACGTCGCTGCGCTTCGATACGGCGCGCGACATGATCATCGACATCTGTCGTACGCTCGCACGCCCGGGTCCGCGGCGGTTCTATGTGATCAATACCGGCGTGTCGACGCGGCGCCCGCTGAAGGCCGCGGCTGATGTGTTGAAGGAAGAAGGGATTCTCCTGCGATTCACGGATCTCGACGTGATCGAGCCCGTCGCGAAGACGGTGCGCAAGGAACCGGGCGGCTCGCACGCGGATGAAATCGAGACCTCGATGATGCTCTACATCGCGCCGGAGTCGGTCGACATGAAGAAAGCGGTGAACGACTATCACGGCGATCATCCGGGGCCACTGACGCGTGATCCGAAGAACGAAGAGGGAACGTATTCGGCGAGCGGGGTGTGGGGCGATGCGACGCTCGCGACGCGCGAGAAGGGGAGGATCGTGACGGAGGCACTCGTGTCGGCGATGCTCGGGGAGATCGAGGCGCTGCGGCGGGAGGGCGTTGGGGTGCCAGGGCGGTGAGGCTGGGCTCGTGGGCTCGCGGGCTCGCGGTAGTGGGATGGGCGATTCCGTCGTCTCGCGTGCGACCGGACGTTCGGGCGTTTCAGCGGGCAATCGGCCGATGAGCGAGCAGGTTCAGATCTCCGTCATCCCTCGACTTCGCTTCCAAGAAACTTCCAGTGTTTATGCGGGTTTGAGC
>CAZKID010000135.1:11740-12193 GCA_964552405.1 uncultured Thermoanaerobaculia bacterium | reverse complement strand
CCCGTATCTTGACAGTTGCGCACCTGTTTCTTATGGTTGTCGCTGTCCCTATGTTCGCACTCGATGCCAGCGGCAATGTGCGCAACAACACGGCGACCGTGATCGATGACGTGATCCGCATGTCGCAGGCTGGAGTCGCCGACGAAGACATCATCGCGTACGTGCACAAATCGCGCGAGCGCTTCGATGTCACGGCGGATGATCTCATCGCGCTGACCAATGCGAAGGTTTCGAAGAACGTGATTCACGAGGTGGTGGGAGAGGCTGACGATCGCAATGGAGACCGCGGCCGTCGTGAAACGCGCACGGTCGTCTCGCCGCGCGTCTATGTCGGCTCACCGTGGTTCTGGGATCCGTATTACTACTACGACGCGTTCAGGTACCGCCCGCGGCCGTCCCCTTCGTCCGGCCATTCCCTGGGTGGATACCAACGTGGTTCCGTGTGGACGAACT
>CAZKID010000135.1:0-11730 GCA_964552405.1 uncultured Thermoanaerobaculia bacterium | reverse complement strand
GGGGCTTACCTGGGGTGTTTACCACCGGGGTCCCTTCCATCGACACCGGCGTATGGTGAACCACGAAGAGGACAGGCGGTGGCGCCTGTCCGCCATCGGACTGTTCGTCCAGTGGGGCACAGGCCCTCTAGCCCGCCTTCTTATACGCCACCGCGTAGCGCTTCGACGCTTCCGGATCCTGCGTGATCTTCCGGATCGCTTTCTCGAATGACTGATCATCGAGCCCGCGTGACGACAAGAGTTCGTGCGCGTGAGCTGGATCCTTCTTGATCTGCGCGCCGAGCTCGCCCATCTGCTCGGGTGTCAGCTCGCTCATCGTTGCAGGTTTCTGCGCCGCGATCGTGTTCTCGTGGCGCTGACAACCGAAGAGCAGCGTAAGCGTCGCGACTGCAGTCCATGCGGGTTTCATCCTCTTCCGCCCTTCCCATGTCCCTTGCCGTGTCCCGGATTTCCCGGAGGTCCGCCATGCGGATTTCCGTGCTCTCTCTCCATTGGGGGAGCGGACGAGAACATCGGCTGCGGCGCGACGAATCGCGAGTGACCACGACCGTGACCGTGGCGGTGCGTACCATGCACGACTTCCGCGCCGGTCTTGTAGCCATAGAGCTTCTTCAGTTGTCCGGGAGGGCCGCCATGTGGATGGCCGCGCCGGCTGACGTCATCGCGAGTGTGTAATTCGTTCGTGATGCTCGTGGCCAGCGCATGTCCCACGACGCCGCGCCGAGTCTCCGTCGCGGCGTACTCCACGAGCTGCGGCCGCTCGGGCACAGAGCGGATGATCTGCACGAACTCCACTGGAGGAACGTTTGCGTCGTTGAGCCGTGTGATGAGGTCGGTGAGATCGGCGATCTGAATTCGCGGGGTATCAGCCGCTGCGGCAACGGCCAACGGCATCGCTGTCAACGCGAGCAGATTCGTCACATCGAGCGCAAACGCGGGAACCGCGAACAACATCGCGATGACCGCGACGACGACCGCACTTTTTCTGATGAGCATGGTGGTGACTCCATGCCCATTTCTTGTGCAAAGGACGCGCGCGAATGCGCGCCTGAGGTTGGCAAAGGAGTGCGGACGAGCCGTCCGCACTCCTCGTTCGATTCCTACCAGACGAGGCAGCGCTTTTCTGCGGGGCGCACCATCGGATCGTTGGCCTTGCAGCCGAACGCAGTCGCGAACTCGGGCATGTTCGTCAGCGGCGCATTCGCGCGGAAGCGGTCGAGCGGATGGGGATCCGTCGTCGCCTGCAGACGCTCGGCTTCCGGACGTCCCTGCGATGCCCATGAGCGCGCGTAGCCGATGAAGAAGCGCTGCTCGGGCGTGAAGCCGTCGATGATCTTGCGCTCCTTCCCCTGTTGCGATTTCAGATACGCGACGTACGCGATCTTCAATCCGGCGAGATCGGCGATGCTCTCACCCGACACCAGCTTGCCGTTCGTGTGCACATCGCCGACGACGAATTCGTCGAACTGTTTCTGAATGCACTCCGCCTGCTTGTCGAAGGCCGCGCGATCCGCGGGCGTCCACCAGTTCGTGAGATTTCCCTTCGCGTCGTACTTCGATCCCTGATCGTCGAAGCCGTGCGTCATCTCATGGCCGATCGTCGCACCGGTTGCGCCGTAGTTGTACGCGTCGTCCTGCTTGAGGTCGTAATACGGCGCCTGCAGGATGCCCGCGGGGAACACGATCTCGTTCATTGACGGGTTGTAATACGCGTTCACCGTCGGTGGCGTCATGCCCCACTCGGTGCGATCGACCGGTTTGCCGATCTGATCGATGTCGTGATGAAGATCGAACACGCGGGCGCGCATCAGATTGCCGACGTAGGGTCCCTGATCGATCGTCAATGCCGAGTAGTCGCGCCACTTGTCCGGATAGCCGATCTTGCGCGTGAACGAGTTCAGCTTCGCGAGCGCGGCCTTCTTCGTGTCCGCGCTCATCCACTCGAGACCTTTGATGTCGGAGCCGAGTGCATCAGCCAGGTTGTTCACCATCTCCAGCATCTTGGCCTTCGCCTCGGGCGGGAACGCCTCGCGGACGTAAGCCTGACCGAGGGCTTCGCCGAGCGCGCGGTCGGTGGCGGAGACGCAGCGCTTCCAGCGCGGGAGCTGTTCCTTCACGCCGCGAAGCGTCGTGCTGTAGAAGCCGAAATTCGCGTCGATGAAGTTCGACGACAGCGCAGGGGCCGCCGCGTTGATCGTGTGGAAACGGAGATAGACCTTCCAGTCTTCGATCGAAACGGCGGCGAAGTCCTTTCCGATCTCTTTGAAGAACTCGGGCGATGAGACGTTGATCGGCGCGTTGGCGGGGATCCCAACCGCAGCGTAGTACTCGCTCCAATTGAAGCCGGGCGCGGCATCGGCGGCCTGCTTCGGCGTCATGCGGTGATATGTAAGATCCGGATCGCGGCGCTGAACGCGCGTGAGCGAGGCGCTCGCGAGCTTCGTCTCCAATGCGATGAGGCGCGCGGCTTCATCACCGGCTGCCTCGGTCGTGTCGCCGGCCAGCTCGAAGAGCTTCTGCACGTACTTCGCGTACTCCGTGCGGAGCTCTTTCGACTTCGGATCGTCCTTTAGATAGTAGTCACGGTCGGGAAGACCGAGGCCGCCCTGGTACGCGGCAGCGATGACTTCCTCACTGTTCTTCGCGTCCTGTTGCGAACCGAGGATGAAGAGGGGAGAGAAGCCGATGGAGTGCAGGTGCGCGAGATCGCTCTGCAGTGCCGCGACGTCTTTGATCGCGGCGATGCGGTCGAGCTCCGGCTGCAGTGGCTTGATGCCGAGCTCATTCGCCTGCGCTTCGTTCATGCAGGTCGCGTAGTAGTCGGCGATCTTGCGATCATTCGATCCAGGCTTCGCTTCGCTCTTCGCGGCGGCTTCCAGGATCTTGCGCAGCATGTCGCGGTTCGTTTCCGCGATGACGTTGTCGACGCCCCACTTCGGATACGCCGCCGGAATCGGATTCTTTTTCAGCCAGCCGCCATTCGCGTACTGATTGAAGTCGGCACAGGCATTGGTCGTGGTATCGAGATCCGACTTTTCGTAACTCGCGCCAAACGCGGTGCCGGAAACGAGGCAGGCGGCGAGGGCCAGTGAAAGTACTCGCATGGGGTCCCCTTCTTTTCGAGAAATCGGGGGAGGGTAACACGGTGTGTGTGTGTGTCGCGCAACAGAACGATGACAAGTCAAAAGCGAAATGAAGAATGCAGAATCGCAGAAATTCAGAATTAAGAATGAAAACGAGCCGCGTGCGGTGGGCGGGCGTGTGGCAACAAGCTGTGGGTGTTTTTCATTTTGAATTCTGCATTCTGAATTTCGCTTTCGGCCACTGAATAATCCGGGCTAAAGAGGTCCCGTCGCTCCCGCTCGGGATGACGAGAGATCGCTTGCTGCCCATGTGGGGCAGGCTCCACCGGCCTGCCCCACTCCGCTTTTCTACAGGAGCTTCACGACGCGATTCGCGAGCCCCTCTTCGCCGAGGACGACGGTGAGGTTGGCCTTGCCGGCGACCTTCTCGAGGACTTCCAGCTCCTTCAGCTTCATCAGCGTCGGGCTGGACTCGAGGATCTTCGCGGTGTTGGCCTGCATGCGCATCGCGGCGGTCTCTTCACGCCGCGTGATCAGCGCCGCTTCCGCAGCCTTCTTCGCCTCGGTCACCTTGTTCATCAGCTCCTTCATGTCGCCCGGCAGGATGATGTCGCGCACACCTGCCGAAATGACGGCCATACCCAGTTCTGCTGCACGCGTACGCAGTGCGTTCGCGAGCCCCAACGCGAGCGCATCCTTCGATGCGAGCAGCGCGTCGAGATCCATTGCGCCGATCGCTTCACGCAGCGCGAGCTGCGCAGCGCGATACAGCGCCTGTGCCGGCTGCTCGACCTCGGACACTGCGCGCAGCGGATCGCTGATGCGATACGCGACGAGCGCATTGAGCCGCAGCGTCACGCGATCGGCGGTCATGATTTCCTGACCGCTGATGTCGAGGACCTGCTCCTTGAGATCGATGTCGTGCAGCGTCAGCTTGCCGACTCCCTTCCAGAACGCGTACGTGCCCGGGCCGAGCGTCGCCTGGTGCGCTCCATCGCGGAACCAGACGCCGGCATGACCCGCTGCCACGACGAGAACTTCGAGCAGAGCGGCGGCTTCCTTTGCGCGCAGGATCGCTGCGAGCTCACTGTGTACGAGCTGTATGTCACGCGCGTCGATCACTTCGACACGGATGTCGTGCTCACTGGTCCAGAGCGCATAGAGGCCGCTGTCGAGCAGACGCGCGAAACGGCCATCGATCCAGACGAGTGCACGCTCGTAGTCCTTGAGGTCGGCGACGATCGCATCGCTGCCGAGCTTTCCGGACTTCACGATGAGGTCGAGCCGGTCATGGACGAGCCACGGCTGCCGCGGCGACTCGATCCCGAGACGCAGCTTGAAGAGCGGGTCGAGCTTCCAATGCACGCCCGGCTTCAGTACGGCGACGAGATCGCCTTCGCGGAACAGGAGTCCGCGCTCATGCGGCTTGATCTTCATACGACGAATCATGGTTACCTCCTTCTATGTAGGACAGGGCGCCCCGCCTGTCGTACAAACGATTGCGATAGAGAGCCGGTGCTGAATTGCTCGTCATTGACGGCCACGCAATTCGTTGCGGAGCGTTGCTCTGCTGCGCCTCGGCACAATGAGCGCATCGCACGGCTCATTACGTGCCTTCAGTCGCAGCGTCGGCACGCTGCAAGGCTTCGTTGTGCGTTGTGTGCACGCGACTTCGCGCACACGGGCAGCCAATGCTGCGTTCCAGCGACCGGCGACCACTAACGGCGGTCAGTCGTTCATTGTTGCTTGTGACGGGAGTCGAACCCGCGACAGGAGGATGATCGGTCCTCTGCTCTACCCGACTGAGCTACACGTACAAGTGTTTGCAATACGAACCTCCATCGTCAGAACCCGTTCACGGAACACGCGTTTCCATAACGCGCCGCCGGCCCGGACGCCCTTATTGCCTGTGTCGATTCATGCGTACAGAAACAAAAAGCCCCTTCGGCATCGTATAGACCGAAGGGGCTCGCGTAAGGAGCAGACTGTAAGCGAGTCTATGCTCTTATACGCGCACCTCCGGCGGCATTGAAGCCGTACCTGAGTGAATTAGGTCGCTGTAGAAACATGAGGCGCTCAATGTAGGCTCATTCCTGCGATTCGTCAATAGTCACGCCGGAAATTGTTCTTATGAAGCCGGTGCCAAATGCCAATGATGGCGTGAACGCGCCTGGCTTCGGCTCAGTGAGCACGCGCTGTAATGCGGCGAGCGCTGCGCGGATAGTGAACTCGTAACCCTCCGGCGTCGTCATCGTCATTGAGACGCGCTTTTCGCCATTGGACACTTCGCCCCACAAGAACGTTTTGCCCGATTGTCGTCGTTGTTCACTCGGCCCCGGCGTGCGTTCGGCGAATCTCTGCAACAGCCGTTTCACCGGAGTGAGTCCCAGAACATGACGCAACGTTTGCACGAGCCGCACACGCTTGACCGCGCGTGGCGACGCCGCGTTGTAGACGGTGATGTTCGGAATGCCGGTGGAGTAATAAGCAGTCGAAACATCGCCCCATGGAATCGACATCGCCAGTCGTGCTCCACAAGAGAACGGGATCTCGCGCACGTCATACGCGAGCGGAACACGGATGATCCTCCCATTGCGGCGAACCGCGCCGCCGTCGCCGATCCCTTCGATCATCGTCTTGAGTGTGCCGCGGCTCACCTCTCCGCCCGGCGAATAGAACGCGAGTTTGAGATCGACAGCATCGCTCATGCGCGCCTTCAGCATCGCAGCGAGTGTGTCGGTGGGAACGACATCGAAGCCGCTGCCGGGAACGAGCATCACGCCGCGCTCCTTCGCCGCTTCATCCATCGCCATGATCGCTTCGAACACGGAAATCTCGCCAGTGATGTCGAGATAGTGGACGCGCTGTTCGAGACACGCGCGCACCATTGGTGCACTCGTGTGCGTGAACGGTCCGGCGCAATGAAGCACTGCGCTGACACCCGAGAGATCGATATGGTCGAGATCGAAGACGCGCGTTTCACATCCGAGCTCGCGCGCGAGCGCCTCGATCTTCGCTGCACTGCGTGCCGCGAGAATCGGACGGTCGCCGCGCCGAACCGCTTCGCGCGCGATCAGTTCACCGGTGTATCCGTTTGCGCCGTAAAGGAGCCACATAGTTAGCGGGCAGCAGACAGCAGGCGGGCAGCAGGCAGCAGGCGGACAGCAGGCAGCAGGCAGCAGGCAGCAGACAGCAGGTTCCACGAGCTGGTATCGGTCTTAGTCCGGATCATTCTTGCTTTCGTCCTTTGAATACTCCAGGTGAGTCAGGTTAGGGTAGGCGTTACTCACTTCTGCTGTCTGCTGTCTGCTGTCTGCCGTCTGCCGTCTGCTGTCTGCTGCCTGCTGCCTGCCGTCTGCCTCATCGCCCACATGCCGATCGTAGCCAGTAATGCGAGATTCGCAAACAGGAGCGGGGCGAAGATCGGTGCTCCGTAGAGAAATCGATCAAGCAGCGTTCGTCCAGGGCGAAGGACATTCGCGCGCAGATGCAACGCGAAGCCGGCCGTGCCGACGAGAATCTGCACCGCCATCACCCACGCCGTTGCGCGCCATAGAACGACGTCGCGCGGACGCACGACGAGGACCAGGAGAAACGCACAGGCCAGCGCGGCGGCGACGACGGGGAGCCATTCGCCGCGATTGAAGAAGCCGTTCTGTGCGTGATCCGCGAGGCTGAGCACGAGATTTCCGGCGAAGCCGCCGAGGGCGAGAAATACGATCCACTGCGCCCACTCGAGCGTCTCCGCGTCCGTCATCCGATTGAGAATCAACAACAGTCCGAGCCCCGCGTACGCGAGCGGTGCGACGAACGGCGCGGTGTAGACGAGATTGTGAATCGTCTGCTGTGCGAAGAAGTGCGACTGCAGGTGATAAAGCATTCCGCCGATCCCAACCAGCAGCGACACCCAGCCCACCAGCATTCCCGTCAACCGATTTGCGATCAGGAGCAGGAGAGGCGCGACAATCGAAAAGAACACAGGCAGCCACTCCGGCCGCCGTTCGAATCCGTTCGTCAGATGCGCGATGTACACGTCGGCTGCAAGGAAGCCGAGGTTGAGGATGACGAAGGCTTCGACGACGGCGCGCGGGTGACGGAACGCTTCAGGGATGCGCATTCGCTGCATGCTGAATCTCCGTCAGCTTCGACACGAGCTCGTAGTTGCCGTGCCACTGCACGAAGTCCGCGCCTCCCATGAACGCGCCGTGCTTCGAGGTCCGTCCGTCGTAGTGCCACATGTTGAAGTACGTGTACTCGAGAGGCTCGTCGAACGGCTGCTTCGTCAGCTTCCCGCTGGCGTGCATTTGATCGATGATCGTCTTCGCCTGCTGCACGAGCGCGTTCGTCGATCCGATCTGCTGTTCGGCCTGCACATAGAACGCATCGATTCGCGGGCGCGTGTGGCACTTGAGGCAGAGCTCCTTCATGTTCGCCTGCGCCAGCGTGTAATTCGGCCGCTTCGTGGAGATCTCGGCGAAGAGGTACCACGACAGACGTTCGCTCATGTCGTGCGTGACGTTCTGCCCTTCGAGACCGGACATGTGACACGTCGCGCACGTAGGCACCGGCATGTCGCGCGCGGTGAGCTTGCGCGCGGGCGCATTGAGATTGATGGAGGAGCGCTGCGCGTTGAAGAGCACGCCGTGCTTCGACTCGTGGTAGATCTCGATCTGTGAATGGTCGGGCCCCATATGGCATTGCCCGCACGTCTCCGGCAAACGCGCCAGTGCGATCGACGCGGAGTGTCGCGCATGACAGTTGGTGCAGCTTCCGATCGAGCCATCGGCGTTCGGCTTGCCGACGTTGTGACATTTCTCGCAGCCGCCGCTGATCGCCGTCGCTCCTTCGAGTGTCGCGATCGCGTTGGGGGGACGGTTCATGCTGCCGGGGTGGTACTGCTCCGCGAACGAGATCTGTTCGGCGGTGAAGTCGCGCGGCCCGCTGACGGCCGCCCAGGATGGTCCGGCGTGGCGGCTTCTGAGGAATTGCCGGTACTGCGTCGCATGACAGCGAGCGCAGTTTGCGGAGGTGAGGTTCTTCGCGATGACGAAGCCGCGATGATCGAGCTTCGGCTGATTCCCGGCGGCATTGTGACAGTCGAGGCACGTGACGCCCGCGGCGGCGTGCTTCGACATCTCGAACTCGTGCACGATCGCAGCGGTCTCGCGCGAATGGCACTCCGCGCACTTGCCGCTGGCGCGGATGTTCGCCGGCTCCGGCTGCTCGACGTCGACGCGAGGTCTGCGGCTGTTGAGGATGAAGGCAGCGACGACGATGGCGGCGGCGATGACGACCGCGATGAAGACTCCTCCGAACGTGCGCACGCGCTCGACCTCCGGTGCTACTCTCTTTCAAATGATCCGCACACTGGTCATAGGAATGACGATGCTCAGTTTCGCATGCGGCACCGCCGCCCCGAAACCCTCCCGCTATCTCGCCCTCGGCGACTCCTACACCATCGGCGAGAGCGTCGCCGTCGAAGAGCGCTGGCCCGTGCAGTTGGCGAAGCGCTGGAAACTCGGCGAGCCGGAGATCATCGCGAAGACCGGCTGGACGACGGATGAGCTGAACGCGGCGATCGACAAGGCGAACCCGCAAGGGCCGTACGGCCTCGTCACGCTGCTGATCGGCGTCAACAATCAATATCGCGGCCGGAGCTCAGCCCAGTATCGGGACGAGTTCCGCGCGCTGCTGCAACGCGCGGTTGGGTTTGCCGGCGGGAAGGCGAAGAACGTGATCGTCGTCTCGATTCCCGATTGGGGCGTAACACCGTTTGCGAAAGAGCGCGACCGCGCGAAGATCGCGCGCGAGATCGACGAGTTCAACGCGATCAACCGCGAGGAGACTGCGAAGGCCGGCGCGCGCTACGTCGATATCACGCCGATCTCGCGCCGCGCTGCGAGTGATGAATCGCTCGTCGCACCCGACGGTCTCCATCCCTCAGGAAAGATGTACACGGAGTGGGTCGGCGAGATCGCGCGCTAGGTGACCGGCAGCAGACAGCAGGCAGCAGGCAGCAGACAGCAGGGTGGATCGAAACCGTGCTCTCCTGCTGCCCGCTGCCCGCTGCCCGCTGCCTGCTGCCCGCTGCCTGCTGCCCGCTGCCTGCTGTCTGCTGCCTGCTGCCTGCTTCTGCCACCGAGTGAGGTATCGTTCTCGCCCCATGAGCACCGAGACCCCCGCAAAACCACGCGATTTCATTCGTGAGATCGTCGATGAAGACCTTCGCAACGGCCGGTATGAAACCGTCATCACGCGCTTCCCGCCGGAGCCGAACGGTTACCTCCACATCGGACACGCGAAGTCGATCTGTCTGAACTTCGGTGTCGCCAACGAGTTCGGCGGCCACTGCAATCTCCGCTACGACGATACGAATCCGACGAAGGAAGATGTCGAGTACGTCGACGCAATCGAAGAGGATGTCCGCTGGCTCGGCTTCGAATGGAAGGAACATCGCCACGCCTCGGACTACTTCGATCAGCTCTACGAGTGGGCTGAGCATCTCGTTACGCATGGCAAGGCTTATGTCGACAGTCTCAGTGCCGATGAGATGCGCGAGTATCGCGGCACGCTGACGGAGCCGGGGAAGGACTCTCCCTATCGCAATCGAAGCGCGGAAGAGAATCTCGATCTTTTTCGACGCATGAAGGCGGGTGAGTTTCCGGATGGCGCGCACGTGCTGCGCGCGAAGATCGACATGGCATCGCCCAACATCAACATGCGCGATCCCGTGCTCTATCGCATCCGTCACGACCATCATCACCGCACGGGCGACGCGTGGTGCATCTATCCGATGTACGACTACGCGCATCCGCCCTCGGATGCGATCGAGCACGTCACGCACTCGATCTGCACGCTGGAGTACGAGGCGCATCGTCCGCTGTACGACTGGGTGATCGAGAACCTGCCGCTGCCCTCGCGGCCGCATCAGTACGAGTTCGCGCGGCTCAATCTCAGTTACACCGTGATGTCGAAGCGCAAGCTGCTGCGGCTCGTCGAAGAGAAGCACGTGAGCGGCTGGGATGATCCGCGCATGCCGACGATCGCCGGTCTGCGGCGCCGCGGCTACACGCCGGCGTCGATCCGCGAGTTCGCGGAGCGTGTCGGCGTTGCGAAGCGGGAGAACATCATCGATGTCGCGCTGCTCGAGTACTGCGTCCGCGATGATCTGAATCGCACCGCGAATCGCGTGCTGGGCGTGCTCGATCCGCTGCGCGTCGTCATCGAGAACTATCCGGAAGGTCAAAGCGAGATGCTCACGACGCCGAATAGTCCGGATGACGAATCAGCCGGAACGCGCAGCGTGCCGTTCTCGCGTGTTCTCTACATCGAGCGCGAAGACTTCATGGAAGATCCGCCGAAGAAGTTCTTCCGTCTTGCGCCGGGACTCGAAGTGCGGCTGCGGTCCGCGTACTTCATCCCCGGCCCGAGCGTGGTGAAGAATGAGAGCGGAGCCATCGTCGAACTGCGCGCGACATACGATCCCGCGACGCGCGGCGGAGACTCGCCCGACGGGCGCAAGCCGAAGGCGACGCTGCACTGGGTGTCGGCCGAGCATGCGATCGATTGCGAAGTGCGGTTGTATGACCGCCTCTTCAAGGTCGAGGCGCCGGATGCCGGCGAGGACTTTCTCGCGAATCTGAATCCCGACTCGCTGCGTGTGATTTCGCACGCGAAGCTCGAACCCTCGGTTCGCGGTGCCGCACCGCAGGCGCGCTATCAGTTCGAGCGCCTCGGCTACTTCTGCGTCGATCCCGATTCGACGGGCGAGAAGCTCGTGTTCAATCGGACGGCGACGTTGAAGGATGCATGGGCGAAGGCCGCGGTCTCGTGAGAATCACCGCATCGCGAGCACGATCGTCCTGATCGATAGCCCGATCACGACGATGCCCACGGTGGCCAGCATCGGCCGAGGTTGGATGTGCTTCGTGGCCCAGGCCGCCATCGGTGCGGCGATCGCGCCGCCGATCGCGAGTCCGGCGATCGGCTTCCAGAACGTGAAGCCGATCGTCGCGAAGAACGTGGCCGATGTCGCGATCGTCACGAAGAACTCGGCGAAGTTCACGGAGCCGATCGTCGAGCGCGGCTCATTGCCGCGCGCGAGCAGCGTGCCGGTCACGATCGGTCCCCAGCCGCCGCCACCGATCGCGTCGAAGAATCCTCCCGCCAGTCCGAGCGGCATCAGATGCGTCGTCACCTCGCGATGCCCGCGATGCTTGAGCGCCTTCGAGAGGATCACGATGCCCATGATGAGCAGGTAGGCTGCAGTGAATGGCTTCATCCGATCGCCGGGGACGCTGACGAGAATGTAGGCGCCGAGGACACCACCGATGACGCCGGGGATGAGCAGCGCGCGCACGAGACGCTTGTCGACATTGCCGAAGCCGAAGTGCGAGATCGCGGAGAGTCCTGTCGTGACGCACTCCGCTGCGTGTGTGCTGGCGCTCGCAACTGCGGGTGGCAGCCCGAGGGTCAGCAGAAACGTCGTGGCGCTCACGCCGTAGGCCATGCCGAGGACGCCGTCGATCATCTGGGCGAAGAAGCCGACGAGGATGAAGAGCGGGAGAGACGGCATGCTGTGCGGAGTCTAATTAATTCTACTTTGTCACATTCACTCGGGCGGTGAGTGAAGGTCAACAGCGACTCC
>CAZKID010000134.1:0-12201 GCA_964552405.1 uncultured Thermoanaerobaculia bacterium | reverse complement strand
GATGACGAACGCCTCGGCTCCAAGCTGTACTGCGACAACCCTGTCGATCAGCTCGCGCGGCAGGACGCCGAGATCTTCCTCAACATCTCCGCCTCGCCGTTCAACGCGGGCAAACGCCGCGCGCGCTACGAGCTCTTCTCGCGGATCGCAACCCGCTACCGCACGCCGCTCGTCTACGTGAATCAGGTCGGCGGCAACGATGAGCTGCTGTTCGACGGCTCGTCGACGGTGATCGATGCGAAGGGCCAGACGATCGTCTGCATGAAGCAGTTCGAAGAAGACGCGATTCTGTCGGTGGAGGGAGAGGCGCCCTCGCCTTTCCACGCGGCCGGCGACGAAGAAGAGATCGCCCGCGCGCTCATCCTCGGCCTCCGCGATTACATCCGCAAGATCGGCTTCAAAGACGTCGTGATCGGACTCTCAGGCGGCATCGACTCGGCCGTCACCGCGGCACTCGCAGTCGAGGCATTGGGAAAAGAGCATGTCACCGGAATCGCGATGCCATCGAAGTTCTCGTCGCAGCATTCGATCGACGACGCGCGCGCGCTCGCCACGAACCTCGGCATCGCGTTTCACATCACACCGATCGAGCCTCTCTATCAGCCGTACGAGTCGGCGATCGACGAGCTGTTCGGCGAGAAGAAGTTCGACATCACGAACGAGAACCTGCAGGCGCGCATCCGCGGCAACATCCTGATGGCGTGGTCGAATCGCACCGGCGCGATGGTCGTCTCGACGGGCAACAAGTCGGAGCTCGCCGTCGGCTACTGCACGCTCTACGGCGACATGTGCGGCGGCCTCGCCCTCCTCGGCGATGTCTACAAGACGATGGTCTATCGCGTCGCGAAGTGGATCAATCGCGAGCGCGAGCTCATCCCTGATTCGTCGATCACGAAGCCGCCCTCCGCGGAGCTGCGCCCCAATCAGACGGATCAGGATTCGCTGCCGCCGTACGAAGTGCTCGACGAGCTCCTGAAGCTCTACATCGAAGAGTGGCTCGAGCTCGATGCAATCGTGGCGCGCGGGTTCGAGCGCGAGCTCGTCGCGCGCATTCTGCGGCTCGTCGATGTGAATGAGTTCAAGCGGAGGCAGGCGGCGCCGACGATTCGCGTGTCATCGAAGGCATTCGGCAGCGGAAGGCAGATGCCGATCGCGCAGAGGTGGCGCCGGGAGTAGCAGCTCCTCACGGAATCCAGAGAACGGAGAGATCGAGCTCGAAGGCGTCGAATGGCTCGGCGCGGACTTTCCCGCTCCCTTCGAAACCGCCGATCAAGGCGAAGTGCTCGCCTTCGAGCCGATCGATCTCCAGGCCCCGGGTGGAAGGATCTACGATCCATGCGTAACGCACGCCATTCGAGGCGTAGCGAGGGAGCTTGCGCAGCCGGTCGAGACCGCTCGTGTGCGGCGAAACCACCTCGCAGATCCACTCGGGAACGATGTCGAAGAACGATGCATCGTCGTACGTCGCGCCGCGCAGCACTGGTTCCGGCATCGCACAATGATACTGCGGGAGAAGAACCTACTTCGCGCGCGCTTCGCGCTGCTTCTCTCGCAGCCGCTCGATCTGCAGATTGATGAACTCGAAGAGCGACGGCTCCTGCTCCGGCGGAATCGGCGAGAATTGAATCGCCGAGCGGAACACGTACTCCGATCCCTTCTCGCCCTTACGCACCTGCACGACGGAGCGCAGCACCTGGCAGGGAATGTAGAACCCGCCGTAGCTCGGGAAGACGAGCGTGCATGGCGTGCCGGGGCGGACAGGCGAGCGATGAATGACTGCCGCGCCACTGAGACTGAGGTCGATCAGCTCACCGTTGACGTCGGAGAGCTGCACAGGAATCGAGGCGGTGGGAAGTCGTTCCGCGCGCCTCCGTTCTTTGCCGGATGCCATTGAGCGCGAAGTATAAGTCAACGGATCGTCACGAGATCCATTCGGGACACGCGCAACGCCTCCGATGCGCTCGCCCCGCCGACCGACAGCTCGACGCATCCGCTCGATCCGACGATCATGAACGGCCCGGATTCTTCATACGTCTGCGACACCTTCGTGATCGTTTGCTCTCGCACACGGAGCTCGCGAGGCTTGAACGACAGACGGCTTCGCTCGATGTCCGTGATGCAGTTGCCGAAGCGGTCGATCGCAACGATGTGACCCGTCGCCCGGTCGCCCTCATACTGCGGCGGCTCGTAAGTGAGCCGCACGCGATCTTCGATCCGCGGACCGACTTCAGCGAGCGGCAATCCCTGTGCGAGTGCCGCCGCAACCGGCGCGAAACGATCGCGACCATGAAACGTGGTCGAGCCATGCGGGAGGAACAGCGCCTCGTTCTCGATCGCGTGCGCGGCTCCTTCGATGAAGTGCAATACACCGTTGTCAGGTGCGACGAAGAGCCGCGCCCCATCGTCGACGGCGAGCATCCTCCGCGCGGTGCCGACCCCGGGATCGATCACGACGACGAAGATCGTGCCGGCGGGCCAGTACGGTGCCGAAGCGCGAAGAAACCACGCGGCCTCGAACACATCGAACGGAGCGATCCCGTGCGAGAGATCTTCGATCGCTGCCTCGCAGCGCGCGGCGATGACACCCTTCATCGCCGCTACGTAAGGATCGCGAGTTCCGAAGTCCGTCAGTAGTCCGATGCGCCGCATGACGGATAATCGTACGCAACCCTGATGTTCCCGACCATTCCTCCACCATCACAGCGTCTTCTCGTCTTCGCTCGCCTGCCGGAAGCCGGGCAAGTGAAGACACGCCTGGCGCGCGATCTCGGCGACGAGCGAGCGCTGGCGCTCTATCAGGCAATGGTGCACGACACGCTTCGCGCGATCGGTCATTCGACGAAGGATCTCGAGATCGAAGTCGTCTGGGCACCGTCGCAGAACGCGAATCGCGAGACGCTGGCGCAGGCCTTCCCCGATCGCGCCCTCGCCATGCAGACCGGCGAAACGCTCGGCGATCGCCTGGCGATGGCCTTCTCGGAACGATTCTTCTTTCATCGCACGGAAAAGATCATCGCGATCGGTGTCGACGATCCGTCGCTCGATCGCGAATCGATCGATCACGCCTTCGCTTTGCTCGACTCCTGCGAGTTCGTCATCGGTCCCGCTGCCGACGGCGGTTACTACCTCATCGGCTGCCGCGCGGCAGCGTTCACGAGCGAGCTCTTCATGAACGTCGAATGGGGAACAAACACGGTCGCCTCGGCGACTCTGGCGAAGATCCGCACGTGGATGAGCAGCGTCGCGGTGCTGCCGGAGCGGCGCGATCTCGACGTCGCCGGCGACCTCCCACACTATCGCGGCAACGGCGAAGTGGGACGTTTGCTGCAAGAATGGGAATTCCGATGAAGATCGTCGACTCGCAGCAGATGCGGAACATCGATCGCCGCGCGACGGAGCGCTTCGGAATTCCGTCGATCGTGTTGATGGAGAACGCCGCAATCGCAGTCGTCGATGCGATCTTCGAGCACTATCCCAACGCGGACCGCGTGGCGATTTTCTGCGGGATCGGCGCGAACGGCGGCGATGGGCTCGCGATCGCGCGGCATCTCGAGAATCGCGGCGTCGTGCCGGTGGTGATCATCGCAGGTTACCGCGCGAAGTACTCCGGCGACGCACTCACCAATCTCACGATCTGCGAGCGGCTCGGCATCCCGATGTACGACGTTGGCGACGATGTCGATGAGGCACTCGCGCATGCGGCCGATGCCGATGTCCTCGTCGATGCGATCTTCGGCACTGGGCTGAATCGCGCACCGGAAGGGATGCACGCGGAGCTGATTCGCGAGATCGCGGAATTGCGGCTGCCCGTCATCGCCGTCGATCTTCCGAGCGGCGCGAATGCATCCTCGCCCACTCCGTTCGAGCCGTGCCTGCAGGCCGAGGTGACGGTGACGTTTGCGGCGCCGAAGGTGTGTCATCTGTTCGAGCCCGCGGCGAGTCTCTGCGGCGAAGTGATCGTGGCCGACATCTCGATTCCGGAGAAGGCGATCGAAGATGAGAACGTCACGCTCGCGCTGATCACACCGCGCGATCTGCAGCCGCTCGTCACGCCCCGGCTCGCGTCGACGCACAAGGGAACGTACGGACATCTCGCCGTCATCGCCGGATCGCCGGGACGAAGCGGCGCCGCGGTGATGTGCGCGATAGGAGCGATTCGCAGCGGCGTGGGGCTCGTGACCGTGACGACGGACGCGGAGACGGCGAAACTCGTGCACGCAGGAGTGATCGAGGCGATGACGGAAACGTCGCTCACGCTCGACAGGAAATCGGCGGTGCTGATCGGACCGGGACTCGCAGACGACGACGCGAGCTACGCGCGTGTACGCGAGTTGGCCGCGGATATCGAGCTGCCCATGATCATCGATGCGTCGGGGCTGAACGCGTTCGCCGCGCGAGCGAGCGAGCTGAACCCGCAGAAGCGGCCGCGCGTCATCACACCGCACCCCGGCGAGCTCTCGCGCCTCCTCGGCCGCAGCACAAACGAGATCAACGACGATCGAATCGCATCCGCACGCGAGGCCGCGCGAGTCACGAACTGCATCACGGTGCTGAAGGGACATCAGACGCTGATCGCCGATCCCGACGGTCAGGTGCGTGTGAACCCGACAGGAAATCCGGGCATGGCAAGCGGCGGCATGGGTGACGTGCTGGCAGGAGTGATCGGCGCATTTCTCGCGCGAGGCGTCGACCCGTTCGAAGCCGCCTGTTGCGGCGCGTATCTGCACGGCCTCGCCGGCGACCTGGTGAAAGAAACGCTGGGCGACACCGGTCTCGCCGCCACAGACGTGGCGAATCAACTCCCTATAGCGATCCAGCGACTTCGCGCATGAAAACATTTCAGTGCTCTTCCGAGTCCGACACCATCGAGGCGGGAAAGGAAATCGCCCGCTCCCTCACGCCTAACGCCACGGTGCACCTCATCGGTGACCTCGGCGCAGGTAAGACGTTTCTTGCGCGCGCGATTGCAGAGGAGCTGGGAGCCAATCCTCGCGACGTCGCATCGCCGTCGTTCGCGATCGTCCACGAATACCCGCGCAAGGGCGCTCCGCCCGTCATTCACATTGACGGCTATCGCCTCTCGGAAAATCGCCGTGAGTGGCTGGAGATCGGAATCCCGGAGCTTCTCTCCGGTCCCGGCGTGAAACTGATCGAATGGCCAAAGCAAGCCTTCGAAGAGTTCGAGGACTCACACGTCGAAGTGCGGATCGACGTTACCGGCGACGGCACGCGCATCATCGAGGCGTCGAGTTAGAAACAGTAGAAACGCGCCGATCGCGCATGCGGTTGGGCACACCAGCAGCGCAAGGCGCAGGCTCGAGACGTCGCTCAGCTTGCCGATCAAAGGCGACCCGACGCCGTACGCCACGATATTCACCGTCGAGAAGAACACGCCGATTGCGAGTCCCCGCAGACCCGGCCCCGCGATCTCCGTCACATCCGCCGTCGCCGGGCCGACCCACATGATCGCGAGCGCGTAGAGCACTACATTCGTCGCAACGAGCAGCACCACGTTCTGGACGAACAACAGCGCGATCCACAGCGGAACCGAGAGCAGCGCCACGATCGACGTGAACCTCGAGCGCTGCCGCACACGATCCGACAACACGCCGCCGAGGATCATCGCGGGAATCCCGATCACGATCGAGATCACGCCTGCCGCCGTGCCGACCATCAACAGACTGAACTTGTGCACGCGCACGAAGAACGCCGGCCCCCAGATGCCGAGGTTGTTCGAGGCGAGACCGAGGAGCGCGTAGCCCGCACACAGGAAGAGATAGCGCCTCGATTTGAAGAGCACACTCGCATCGGGACTCGCCGTCGATTGCACCGGCTTCTCTATGCTCTTCTCACGCAGAAAGAAGACGAGCACCGCGAGCATCAAGCCGGGAAACCCGAGGAGATAAAACGCCCAGCGCCAGCCGTAGCTCTGGCCGATCCAACCGCCGAGAAAGAACGCAAGACCGCCGCCGATCGCGATGCCTGACGCGTACACCGACTGCGCCGTCGCCCGCATGCGCGCTGGAAAGTAGTCGCTCAGCAACGACAGCGCCGCGGGGCCGAGCGTCGCCTCGCCGACGCCGACCATCACCCGGCATCCGAACAGCGTCCAGAAGTCATGCGCGAATCCTGTGAGTCCGGAGAAGAGACTCCAGATCGCGAGTCCGATGCCGATGATCATCTTGCGCGAGGTGCGATCGGCGAGCAGGCCGAATGGCACGCCGAGCAGCGTGTAAAAAATAACGAACGACGTCGTACCGAGCAGCGCGAGCTGCAGGTCGCTGAGCACCAGCTCCTTCTTGATCGGCGGAAAGAGGATGTAGATCAGCGTCCGATCGAGAAAGTTGAGAACGTAGACCGCGGTGAGCAGGCCCAGGGCATACCAGGAGTATGCGGGAACGCGATTGGATTCGGACGACATGCGCGAGGGAGTGTACCCTTCCTCGCGCATGCGAACGATTCTCGCGGTTGCACTTCTCACCACGACCACTCTCGTCGCTCAAGTCGATCCGTCGCGCTTCGCCGAAATGCGCTGGCGCATGATCGGCCCCTTCCGCGGCGGCCGCACCGTTCCAGCCGTAGGTGTCCCGCAGCAACCCGGCGTCTACTACATCGGCGTCAACAACGGCGGCGTCTGGAAGACCACGGACTATGGCCGCGTCTGGACTCCGCTCTTCGACGAGCAACCAACGGGCTCGATCGGCGCGCTCGCCGTCGCCCCCTCCGATCCGAACATCATTTACGTGGGTAGCGGCGAAGGATTGCAGCGCCCCGATCTCTCCACCGGCGACGGCATCTACAAATCCACCGACGCCGGCAAGACGTGGACTCACCTCGGGCTCCGCGACGCGCAGCAGATCGCGATGATCGCGGTCGATCGCACGAATCCGAATCGACTCTTCGTCGCGGCACTCGGTCACCCATACGGACCGAACCCCGAGCGCGGCATCTTTCGCTCGACGGACGGCGGTGCTTCATTCGAGAAAGTACTTTACAAGGATGAGAACACCGGCGCGTTCGACGTCGTGATCGATCCTTCGAATCCGCAGACGGTCTATGCCGTACTGTGGGAAGCGCGTCAGGGACCGTGGGAAAACGCCTATCTCTATGGTGAAAACAACGGCCTCTTCAAATCGACCGACGGCGGAGCGACGTGGCGCGAGCTCACCAACGGTCTGCCGAAAGGCAAAGACCTCGGCCGCATCGGCATCGACGTCGCGCAGGCAAATCCGCGCCGCGTCTTCGCGGTCTGCGGATCCGATGACAAGCCGGGCGGCGTGTTCCGTTCCGATGATGCCGGCGAAACGTTCGCGAAGATCAACGACGATGAGCGGCTGTGGGGACGCCCCGGCGACTTCGCCGAGATCCGCACCGATCCGCAGAACGCGGATGTCGTCTACGTCGCCAACGTCGCGAGCTGGAAGTCGATCGACGGCGGAAAAACGTTCGCCTCGTTTCGCGGCGCGCCGGGCGGAGATGACTACCACCGCATCTGGATTCATCCGAACGACTCGAACAACATCCTGCTCGGCGTCGATCAGGGCGCGGTGATCACGGTGAACGGCGGAAAAACGTGGAGCTCCTGGTACAACCAGCCCACCGCGCAGCTCTATCACGTCAATGCGAGCAACGGCTTTCCATATCGTGTCTGCGGCGGACAACAGGAGAGCGGCTCCGCGTGCGTGCCGAGCCGCAGCGACTTCGGCGCGATCACGTTCCACGACTGGCAGCCGGTCTCCGCTGAAGAATACGGATATGCCGTTCCCGATCCGCTCGACGCGAACATCGTCTACGGCGGCAGGATCTCGCGCTTCGATTACCGCACGAACCAGGTGCAGGACATCACACCGAAACCGCTGCGCGACGCCTCATTCCGCTTACTTCGCACGGCGCCTGTCATCTTCTCGCCTGTGGATCCGCACATTCTCTACTTCGGCGCCAACACGCTATGGAAGACGTCGAACGGCGGAAAGAGCTGGACGCAAATCAGTCCCGATCTCACGCGCAAGACGTGGGACGTTCCGGCGAACGTCGGCAAGTACATCGGCTCCGACGCCGCGAAGCCGACGCAGCGCGGCGTGATCTACGCGCTCGCGCCGTCGCCGCTCGAAATCAATCGCATCTGGGCCGGCACCGACGATGGTTTGATTCACGTCACACTCGACGGCGGCCAGCATTGGAAGGATGTGACGCCATCCCAACTCGTGCCGTGGGCCAAGGTCTCGATCCTCGAGGCCTCGCACTTCGACGCGAAGACCGCATACGCCGCGATCAACACGATCCGCCTCGATGATCTGCGTCCGCACATTCTGCGCACACGCGACGGCGGGAAATCGTGGAGCGAGATCACGAACGGGATTCGCAGCGGCGCGACGATCAATGTCGTGCGCGAAGATCCGAAGACGAAAGGGCTGCTCTTCGCCGGCAGCGAGACCGAAGTGTGGACGTCGCACGATGACGGAGAGCATTGGGTGTCGCTGCGCCAGAACATGCCGGCGACGTCGATCCGCGATCTCGCCGTGCACGGCGATGACGTGATCGCCGCGACGCATGGACGCGGCTTCTGGATTCTCGACGACATCCAGCCGCTCCGCGTACGACAGGCGCCCTCGCCTGTCGTTCTGATCAAGCCACAAACAGCAATTCGCTTCCGCTGGAGCAAGTGGCCCGACACCCCGCTGCCACCCGATGAGCCGCGCGGACAGAATCCGCCGGACGGCGCGATCATCGACTACGTCCTCGCCTCGAGCGCGGAGAGCGTCGCGCTCGACATTCTCGACGCGAACGGAAAACTCGTTCGTCATTACAGCAGCAGCGACAAGGTCGAGCCTCCGAAAGACACCGCCAACATCCCATGGTATTGGATTCGTCCGGCGCGCGCCCTCGCAACGACGGCGGGGATGCATCGCTTCGTCTGGGATCTTCATTACACGCCCGCCGCCGGCATGAAGGTGACGTATCCGATCTCCGCGGTGCCATACGACACGGCGCCGAATTACACCTCGCCTTGGGTGATGCCCGGCACGTACAAGGTGCGGCTCACCGTCGACGGCAAGTCGTTTACGCAACCGCTCGCGGTGAAGATGGACCCCCGTGTAAAGGCAACGCGCGAAGATCTCGCGAAGCAACTCGAGCTGTCTCTGAAGGTCGCGAAGTTGATGAACCCTGCGTCCGATGACGATGATGACGACGACAAGGCGCGCAAGCTGTTCAACATTCTGCAGGGAGTCGATGCCGCGCCGACCGCGCAGATGATCGAAGCGGTGAAGGAGCTGGGAGAGCGGGCGTCTCGCCCGCAGTGAGCGGGCGTCCCGCCCGATCACCATCTTCAAAGTCGCCGGGCGAGACGCCCGGCGACTGCGGGCGGGGACGCCCGCTCTCCTTCACCGCGTCACGTTCGCGCCGCTGAGCACCACTGCGATCCGCTCATCCGCGCGCGGCACATACTTCTTCGCCAGCACCGCCGCGAACGCCGTGGCGCCGCCCGGCTCGACGACGAGCCGCGCCATCGACCACAACATCTCCTGTGAGCGCACGATCTCTTCATCGCTGACGAGCAGCACGCGTTCGACATGCTTCTGCGCAACCGGAAAGACCTTCACGCCGATCCGCTTCGGCGCGAGCGAGTCGTTTGCCACGCTGCCCGTCTCCGCATCCACCGGCTCGCCCGCTTCCAGGGCTTTCGTCAGCGTCGGCGCGTGCTCAGGCTCGACGCCGATCACGTTCACGTTCGTTCCCGCGAACCACGACGCGATGCCCGCGATCAGTCCCCCACCACCGACTGCAGCAAGCACCGTCGTGATCTCGGGCGCCTGCCGCTCGAGCTCGAGACCGATCGTTCCCTGGCCGCGCATCGTGAAGTCATCGTCGAATGCATGGACGCCGAGGGCGCCGGATTGCGCGCGATACTTCTCGCTCTCTTCGAGCGCGATGCCGTAGTGCTCGCCGATGATGACGAGGTCCCCGCCATAGTCGCGAATTCTCGCCACCTTCGCCGCGCTCGACACCTCGGGCACGAAGATCTTGGCGCGCACGCCGAGCTTCTTCGCCGCGAGCGCGACCGCTGCACCATGATTGCCACCCGATGCCGCAACGACACCGGCCGGCGGAATCTGTTTCGAGAGGAGATTCGTAAACGCGCCGCGCGCCTTGAACGAACCGCCCTGCTGCAGGAACTCGAGCTTCAGCACGATCGGAAACGGATCGAGGCCGAAGTCCGCGCCATTCAGGCGAACGACCGGCGTCTCGCGGATGTAAGGGGCAATGGTCTGGTAAGTGGATTCGATTTGAGAACGTTCGATCATGGGATCAACAACACCTTCCCTGTCGTGCGCCGCCCTTCGAGATCGCGGTGCGCCTGCTGCGCGACTTCGAGCGCGTACTTCTGATCGATGCGCAGCTTCAGTCTTCCCGCGACGATGTCACCGAGGACGCTGGCGGCGCGATGTTCGAGCTCGTCGCGCGTGGCGATGTAGTGCGCGAGCGTCGGGCGTGTGAGAAACAGCGAGCCTTTGCGCGAGAGAAGAATCGGATCGAACGGCGGCACCGCGCCGCTCGCACCACCGAAGAGCACGAGATAGCCGCGCGGCCGCAACACCTCGAGATCCTTGTCGAATGTGCTCTTGCCGACACCGTCGTAGACGACGTGGACGCCTTTGCCATCGGTGAGGCGTTTGGTCTCGGCCTCGAAATCGTGCGTCGAATAGTTGATGACTTCATCCGCACCCGCCGCGCGAGCGAGCGCAAGTTTCTCCTCGGATCCAGCGGTGCCGATGACGCGAGCGCCGAGGTTCTTCGCCATCTGGACGAGCAGCAGTCCGACGCCGCCGGCCGCAGCATGAATGAGCGCGGTCTCGCCCGCCGCCAACGGATAGCTGTCCTGCACGAGATAGTGCGCGGTCATCCCCTGCAGCATCGCGGCCGCGGCCTCTTCGAAGCCGAGCTTCCCCGGAATGACGACGAGACGTGAGGCATCGATCGTCGCGTATTCCGCGTAGCTGCCCTGCAGGCCGGTGTACGCGACGCGATCGCCGGGCTTCACGTTCTTCACGGCGCTGCCGATTTTGGAGACGACGCCCGCGGCTTCCTGCCCGACCGTGAACGGCGTCTGCGAGGGATAGCGCCCTTCGCGGAAGTAGACGTCGATGAAGTTGACGCCGATCGCCTTGATCTCGACGAGCGCTTCATGCTCTTTCGGCTCCGGCACCGGCACTTCGACGAGCTCCAGCGCCTCGGGGCCTCCAACCTTGCGCACTTGAATGGCTTTCATGCTTCGGACTCCTTACGCCAGCGCGACGACATCGATCTCGACGAGCACGTCGAGCGGCAGACGCGAGACTTCCACCGTCGTGCGCGCCGGGAAGTCAGAGGTGAAGTACTTCGCGTAGACGGCGTTCATCGCGGCGAAGTCGCCCATGTTTCGCAGAAACACGCGCGACTGAACGACGTGCTCGAGACGGCTGCCGGCCGCTTCGAGGATGGCTTTGACATTGAGGATCGTCCGTTCGGCCTGGGCGGCGACATCGCCTTCGATGACCTTCTGCGTCGACGAATCGAGCGCGACCTGGCCGGAAACGAAGACGAAGCCGTTGGCTTTGACGCCTTGAGAGAACGGGCCGATGGAGCGGGGCGCATCTGCTGTACTGACGATCTGTTTCATGGGCGCGGATCTTGACACAGAATTAGCCAAATGGCAAAGTGCCTAATATGCTAACCGTCGAAATGGCCAAGGCGCTGGCCAGCGAGAAGCGGCTCCAGATCCTGGAGTGGCTCAAAAACCCCGCCGCGCACTTTCCACCACAGGTAGACGGTGATCTGATCAAGGACGGTGTCTGCGGCGTCCGCATCGCCGAAAAATTGGGCGTCACCCAGCCCACTCTCAGCGAACATCTCAAGGTATTAGCCCGCGCCGGCCTCATCCGCGGCAAGCGCATCAAGCAGTGGACGTTCTACAAGCGCGACGAGAAACGCATTCGCGAGATCAAGCGGGCGCTAAAATCGTCACTGTGAGTAGGAAAGTAAGAAAGTGACGAGTGACGAGTAAGATCTCGCACTCGCACTCGCACTCGTCACTCGTCACTCGTCACTGTGAGTAGGAAAGTAGGAAAGTGACGAGTGACGAGTAAAATCTCGCACTCGCCACTCGCCACTCGTCACTCGTCACTCGTCACTCGTCACTCGTCACTCGTCACTCGTCACTCG
>CAZKID010000133.1:0-12204 GCA_964552405.1 uncultured Thermoanaerobaculia bacterium | reverse complement strand
CGTGGCGCGCTCACTGAAGGCTCAGTGAAGATTCAGTTCATCCTGAGCGAAGCGAAGGATCTTCGGTTACACCGGCAGGGTCGTTGTCTCCAGGCGACCTTCGTGCGGTGGAACCGTAGATCCTTGTCGCTTCGCTCCTCAGGATAAAGTTTGCGCTACAGCGATCTCAGGAACGCGAGCAGCCGCGCGCGATCCGTTGCGTTGAGCTGCTGGAAGCGATCGCGTGACGCGCGTCCCTGACCTTCATGCGCGGTGATCGCTTCTTCGATTGTGCCTGCGCGTCCGTCATGGAGAAAGGTCGTGATCGCGCGCAGTCCCCACAGCGGCGGCGTGCGGATCTCCGAGGCCGTCGCACTGCCTTGCACGATGCCGTCGCCGAGGGAACCCATGTCGTGCAGGAGGAAATCGGAGTAGGGGTGATAGATGACGCGATTCAGGGCCGCGGTCGGCGATCCTCCCGTGCGCAAGGTGGCGACGTGACACGTATCGCAGCCGATGCGGTTGAACACGGCCTCACCAGCCGTTGCATCCGCGGAGATCGGGCCGCGTGAGGGCGGCGCGAGAAACTTCATGAAGTCGGCCAGCGCCTGCGTGTCGGTCGTGTCGTTGATGCCCGGCGCAGGATTGAACGCGAGCTCTGCACAATTGCCCTGCGGACAATTCTCATTCGGGAACTGCGGGTTCGTGATTCCGAGCTCGTTCAGATATGCATCGCCTGCGAACTGGAAGAGCGTCGGGTTCTGTCCCTTCCATCCGAACTTGCCGACGGTCTTCATGCCGGCCGAGAGATTGTCGACCATCGATGCATGGCCGGCGATGCCGTCGCGCCGTGCTGCCTGCTGCGCGGCGAGGTCGATGAACACGGAGTCGGGCGTCGCGTCGACGAGTCCGAGTCCGAAGAGCGGGGTGGAGCGCCGGCGCGCGACGGTGTTCGCGATCAGCGGTACCTGCTCCGGACGGAACGCATGCGTGGAACCATCGCGCGGCCCGATCCCCTGATTCTGAATCAGCGAACCGCCGAGTTGCGAAAGAGGATCGAACGTGCCGTTCGTCGTCCGGCCGAAACGCGTGACGAGCCGAGGACTGCCGCCGCCGGCGCCGCCGCTGTTGTGGCACTCACCACACGAGCGGCCATTGAAGACGGGACCGAGACCATCGGTCACCGTTTCGACTTTGACGAATTCGTCGCGGCCATCGTTGAACGCAGCGAGCTCCGTGGCCGAGAGCGCATTGAACGGATTGCCGAACTGCGCTTGCTGCGGTGGTTGTGGCGGCTGCGGCTGCTGTTGCGGTGGTGGCGGCGGCGGTCCGCTCGGACGCCTCTGCGCGTAGAGCGGAATGCTGATGACCAATGCGAGGAAAGGGACAACGACGCGGGCTTTCATCGGGAACTCCTTTCGAATTGGGATTCTCGGAGTTCCTGCGTTCGCGATGGTTATCGTGGAGCAAGGAGGCTGTAAGAAATGTAAATTCAGGCAGCAGACAGCAGGCAGCGGACAGCAGGAGCTCGGCTGACTTCCGAGTCTCCACGCCTCCGCGTGAAAACGGTTTTGGGCAGAGGTGCGAAGAAAGGGTTGGCCTGCCTGCTGTCTGCTGCCTGCTGTCTGCTGCCTGCCACTGCCCCGCCCCCCGGGCACTCCTTTCGCACCGTGCTCATCCCAATGAGCCGTACCCCGCTGGCTACGTATCGCCTGCAATTCAACGCGCAGTTCACCTTCGACGACGCCCGGCGTATCGCCGGTTATCTCGCGCGACTCGGAATCAGCGACATCTACGCCTCTCCGATTCTCAAAGCACGCAAGGGAAGCACGCATGGCTACGATGTCGTCGATGCCGATGCGTTGAATCCCGATCTGGGCTCTGAAGACGATTTCAACGCGTTGCACGCTGAGTTGAAGAAGCACGACCTCGGACTCCTGCTCGACATCGTGCCGAATCACATGGCCGCGAGCGCGGAGAACGCGTGGTGGATGAGCGTGCTCGAGAATGGGCCGCAGTCGCGCTTTCTCCATTTCTTCGACATCGACTGGCGCCCGGTCGCCACCCGCCTCGGTACTGAGAATCGCGTGATCCTTCCGATCCTCGGCCGCCCTTATGGCGAGACGCTCGAAGCGCAGGAGCTCCGCCTCGGCGTCGATGCGGATGGTTTCTTCTTCACGTACTACGACAAGCGTCTGCCGCTCGCGCCGCGCTCATACAAGATGATCCTCGCAGAGTGCGTCGAGGCGTTGCCGGCGGAAGGAGTTGCGATCGAGCTGCGCGAGCTCGTGCAGGGCGAAGAGGCGGTGACGAACAGCCGCTTTCTGAAGGAAACGATCTGGCGGATCTACGAATCAGATTCGGAGTTCCGCGCCGCGCTCGCCGAGACGATCGATCGCTTCAATGGGCGGAGCGGCGAACCGGAGTCGTTCAACGCACTCGATGCGCTGCTCGACGCGCAGTGGTATCGGCTCGCGTACTGGCGCGTTGCGAGCGAATCGATCAACTATCGGCGCTTTTTCGATGTGACGGATCTCGTCGGCGTGCGGGTCGAGAATCCGGAGGTGTTCGAGGCGCGCAATCGGAAGCACCTCGATCTGGTTGCGGCGGGCGTCGTGACAGGACTGCGCATCGACCACATCGACGGTCTCTACGATCCGATCGCGTATCTGCGCAAGCTGCAGGCGCGGGTTGGGGATATTTATGTCGTCGTCGAGAAAATCCTGGGACCCGACGAGCCGCTGTCTCCCGATTTGCGTGCGAGCGGCACCACCGGCTACGACTTTCTCGATACGGTGAATGCGCTGTTCGTCGATCCGCGGGGGCTGCAACAGCTCGGACGCTTCTATCGCGATTTCACCGAGATGATCGACTCATTCGATGACGTTTGTTACGACCGGAAGACACAGGTCATCGCGGAGTTGTTCGCGGGCGAGATGCGGTCGCTGGGGGGGGAGCTGGCGGCGCTGGCTGCGCTCGATCGCAACGCGCGCGACTTCGCCTCGTCGGAGCTGCTCGCGGCCTTGACGGAGATCACAGCCTGCATGCGTGTCTATCGGACCTATGTCCGCGAGGCGCCGGCTTCGGGGCGCGATCGTTGCGTGGTGCAGCGCGCGGTTAGGGAGGCGCGGCACCGCGCCGGAACGGCCATCGATGACCGCGTGCTCACGTTTCTCGAACGGACGCTGCTGCTCGAATTGCCGTCGTACGTGGAACAGCTGGAGCCGTGGCTCGCTTTCGTGCAGCGCTGGCAGCAATTCACCGGCAGGGTGATGGCGAAGGGTGTCGAGGACACGGCGTTCTACAACTACAACCGGTTGCTCTCATTGAATGAGGTCGGAGGACATCCGGGGCGCGGCCGCGATTTCGATCCGGTCGCCGAGTTTCATCGGCGCAATGAGCGGATCGAGCGCGACTGGCCGCAGACGCTGAATGCGACGTCGACGCACGATACGAAACGCAGCGAAGATGCGCGCGCCCGCTTGAACGTACTGTCGGAGATGGCGGAGGTGTGGGAACGGCAGGTGCGGCGCTGGTCGGCGATGACGGCATCGCTGCGCGCTGGCGGTGCGCCCGACGCTAACGAGGAGCTGCACCTCTATCAAACGCTGGTCGCCGCGTGGCCGATCGAGGCGGATCGCCTGCGGCAGTACGTCGAGAAGGCGGCGCGCGAAGCGAAGACGCACACGAGCTGGATCGCGCCGGATGCCGGGTACGAGAGGGGACTGCTGCAGTTCGCGACTTCGCTGCTCGAGCATCCGGAGTTCACGGCGTCGCTGAAGCGCTTCGTGCGCCGCGTTGCATTTCATGGATTCCTGAACTCGCTGTCGCAGGTCGTGCTGAAGGTCATGTCGCCCGGCGTCCCCGATTTCTATCAGGGAACGGAGCTGTGGGATTTCAGCCTGGTCGATCCCGACAATCGGCGGCCCGTCGACTTCGAGCGGCGCATCGCGATGCTTTCGCGGCTCGAGGATCCGGCGCTGCTGTTGCGGCGATGGGAAGACGGACGGGTGAAGTTGTTCACGACGCTGCGCGCGCTCGAAGTGCGAAGGCAGAATCGACTCGAAGGCTACGAGGCGATTGAATGTGAGTCGCCGCACGTGGTCGCGTTCCGGCGCGGTGATGTCATCGTCGCCGTCCCACGCCTGACCTCGCGTCTCTCACGCGGTCTGCCGCTCGGCGACGTATGGGGCGACCTCGCACTCCCAGTCCCCGGCCTCTGGCGCAACGCCTTCACCGGTGAGCAGCTCAAAGGCGAGTCACTCCCCCTGAAACAACTCTTCGCCACCTTCCCCGCCGCGGTCTTAGATGGGGTCAGGTCGAAAGTCGAAAGTTTGCGCTACGGCTCGTAGGATTTTGGCGGGTAAATCCACGTCCGAACACCGTTTCGGCGCCGAGGCCCCCGGTATTCCTCGTTTTTCATCTACTTCTGGTGGAGCTAAGTTTCGACTTTCGACCTGACCCCATCTAATGCGCGTAGTTTTTTGGCGATCTTGTTGGCGTTGTGCCAGTTTTTCTGTCTCTCGATCGCCTTTAATGCGAGCTCGATCGCGGCGCGTGGCGCGCTGCCGTAATACTTGACCAGCGCAAACGGGAGTGCGATCGCGGCTTCGTCGTGCGTCGTAATCGCCGTCTCGTCCTTGTCATCCCGCTCCTCGGGCTTTTTGGCGAGCGCGGTGGCGATCATCGACGCGACGCCCCAGCGGCGGAAGAGGTTCGCGAGAAATCGAATCGGATCCTTCTGTGCGCGCGGGTCCTTGCGGACGTCGTGGAGTAAATCGGCGCCGGTGTCGTTGCCGTTCGGCGAGAAGTCGTTCGTCGCCTCCCAGAAAAATGGATCGTCGAGGATGCGCCGCGCATCGGGATGAAAGTCTTCCCAGTCGAGCCCGAGGAGATCCCAGGGAGATTTGGTCGCATGGTGGTCGGCCTTGCGCTGTTCCTCCGACTCCGCGAACGCCTCGAGCTCCTGCTGTGATCGCGGCGCCGCGATCCGTGCGGCATCGACCCATTGCCCGAGTTGCGCAGGCTCGAGCTTCGAGAAGACCTGCTGGAGCTCGTCGAAGGCGGCGCCGAAGAATTCGAAGTCGAGCTCGTGATGCGGAAGCACTTCTTCAATCGCGCCGAGTGCCGACCCGTAATCGATCGAGAGTGTCGCCTTCTTCCGATGGAACTTCACCTTCGGAAGCTGCTCCATGCGGAGATTGAAGTCCTCGTGAACGGACTCGAGCGATTTTCGCGGCGGTCGCCGCGTCGTGAACCAGATCGTGATCTCGACACGCCGCAGCGCGGCCGCAATCGGCGTCCGCTCGAGCAGGCCGGCGATCAGCGTGAGATTCTTCTCACCGCCGAATTGATCATAAGAAGAGAAGTGCACATAGACTTCGGTGGCCATATCGTGGAGAGCGATTATCCACGTGGTGGCAAGCGAGAGAGGAGGGAAGTCCTGCGTCCTCTCGTCGCGATGATTCCCAGCACGAACACCACGACCATCGGCAGCCACACCCACTTCAACTCGCTCGTGAGCACCGGCAGCAGACGTTGCGTCGTCCCGATCGGCGATACGCGGATCGGGCGCCATGGTGCGAAGAAGCGGTGATTCGAGAATGGTGCGAGGAAGCCGACGCCGCGGCCGCCGCTGGTGAATGCGTCGAGCACTCCGTGCGACATCGTGCTGAGGAAGATGTACGCGAATGCCGCGAGCTTTCGTGGCGCCCGCGTGAGCGGGAGCAGCAGCGCCGACACCAGCAACGCGAAGACGATCGAGTGCGTGAAGCCGCGGTGGCCGAACATGCTTCCGTACGCGACTCCATTGCCGAGTCCCGCGACGTCTGCATCGGGCACCATCGTTCCGAAGACTCCAGCAATCAGGACTGGCGTCGTGATCGCGTCGCGAAACCACGGCTTCGCGCCGAGTGCCACGGCCGGATGAGTAAAGATGGTCGGCATTCGCTACTTGCGGCACTCGGCGGAGTGCGCTTGCACATAGGCCATCAGTTCGTTCTTGTCACGCGCGGCGACGAGAGCGTCGAGATCGGCGCGCCTCGCCTTGGGATCCTTCGTCACAATCGCCTCGTACGCCTTCAGCGAGGACTGCAGCCCGGCGAGAAACGTCTCATCGGATCCGGCGTCCGCGTCGGGATGCTCGATCGTGTATGCGCCCTGCGCGTACATCGATTGAACGAAGATCTCCGAACCGTATTTGTATTTCTTGTTTCCGACCACGTCATTGAGAAACGCACTGCACAACTTCACCGTGATGTCGGGCGCCGCGATGTAGAAAACGGTCAGCCACTGCCGCGCGTCTTTCGCATTGCGCGCGAGCGGATCGCTCTCCAGAGCTCTGGCGAGTTGTACGGCCTTCGCTTTGTCTTCCGCCGACGACTTCTCCGCGGCGGCCGCATTGAGCGCAACGAGAGCCAATGAGAGAGCAGCGAGGATGTTTCTCATCTTGCAATGTCCAAACTCAAGCCCGGCCCGTGACCTCCGCCAGTCTCCGCAACCTTGTCCCATGTTCCGCCGTCAGCGCGCCGCTTTGCAACCGCCACGTCCAGTTGTGCTTCGGATCGCCGGGACGATTCATCCGCGCGTCGCTGCCGAGGTTGAGGATGTCCTGCGCTGGGACGATGGCGATGCTGGCGACCGAAGCATATGCCGCGCGAATCAATGCCCACGAAATGTTCTCGCACTCGGGACCGAGATACGCGGCGGCGAGCTCCTGCTCTTCGTGCGCCGCCGACTCGTACCAGCCGCGCGCCGTGTCGTTGTCGTGCGTGCCCGTGTAGACGATCGTCTTTGATTCGAAACGATGCGGCAGGTGCGGACTGTCGAGCTGCGAGAAGCCGAACTGCAGAATCTTCATCCCCGGCAACCCGGCCGCGTGACGCAGCTCGTGCACATCCTTCGTGATGAAGCCGAGATCTTCGGCGACCAGCGGGAGTGATCCATCGAGCGCGTTGCGAATCGCCTCGAAGAGAGCGAGCCCTGGCCCTGGCTTCCACTGACCATTGATTGCAGTCGGTTCCGAAGCCCTGATCTCCCAATACGCCGCGAAGCCTCGGAAATGATCGAGACGGATGATGTCCGCATGTTCGAGATTGCGTTTGATGCGCGAGATCCACCAGTCGAACCCGCGCTCCTTCATCACATCCCAGCGATAGAGCGGATTGCCCCAGCGCTGTCCGGTCTTGCTGAAGTAGTCGGGAGGCACACCGGCGACGAGCGAGGGATGCCCCTGCGCATCGAGCTCGAACAGATCGGGATGCGACCAGACGTCGGCGCTGTCGCCCGCGACGTAGATCGGCACGTCGCCGACGATGCGGATCTCGCGCGCATGAGCGGCCTCGCGCACCGCGGTCCACTGCCGGTCGAAGAGCCACTGCACGTATTCGTGAAAGTCGATTTCGCCGGCGAGCGACTTGCGCACTTCGGCGAGCGCATCCGCCTCGCGCCGTGCGAGCGCGCGATCCCAGTCCCACCATGCGGCGCCGCCGCTCTTCTCTTTCAGCGCGGCATACAGCGCCCAGTCTTCGAGCCATCCCTGTTCGTCGGCGGCAAAGCGCGCGTAGTCGTCGCGCTGTTCGGCCGAGGCGTGCTGCTGAAAATGTTTCCAGGACGCTTTCAGCAGATCGTTCTTCCAGCGCTGCACGCGATCGAAGTCGATGTGGTCCGTCGCGAACTTCGGAACGCGCTCGAGCTTCGCAAGGAGTCCTCGCTCGAGGAGTTGCTGCGGCGAGATCATCAGCGGATTGCCTGCGAATGACGAGTGGCATCCGTACGGCGAGTTGCCGTAGCCGGGAGGATTGAGCGGGAGCACCTGCCAGAGGTGCATCCGCGCGTTAGCCGCCCAGTCGAGAAACGCGAAGGCCTCGCCTCCGAGATCGCCGATCCCGAACGGGCCGGGGAGGGAAGTGGGATGGAGGAGGACGCCGGCGTTGCGTTCTTCCAGGGTGTCGGGCTCGGAGGAGTGGGCCATCACGCCTGCCTCTCCGAAGTCAAAAGCGAAATGCAGAATTCAGAATGCAGAATGCAGAATGAAATCGTCGTTACTTGCGAGCACCTTTCCACATTCTGAATTCTGCATTCTGCATTCTGCATTTCGCTTCTCATCCCCTCTCTCATGCCGCCCCCGCCTTCGGACTGATCGACAACTTTTCCCCCAGTGCATCGAACATCAGCAGCCAGCGATCGCTGTCCTGCATCTTTGGCCGCACCTCGATCTTCAGCGCGTAGTAGTCGTTCTGCGGCTTGCGCAGGTCGAGCTCGATTTGCATCTCTCGGACCAGCACGACGATGTCGTGATACTCCATGAGATTCTCCATGCTCGAGGGCTGTGCGCGGAGCCGTGATGACGCACGTTCGATGCCGTTCGTGAGCGCGAGTTTCGTCGTCTCGTCGACGCTGACTCGTTCTTCCTGTGCCTCGCGCAGCCGCGACTCGATTGCGTTGACCGGCAGCGGGTCCTCCGCCAGGAGCCGCCGCAGTTGCAGATTCACGTCGAACTCCGCCGCGGTCTGCAGCACCTTCGGCAGCGGAATGCCGAGTCTGGTGTGATAGCGCATCAGCGGGTCATAGCGATCGTGCAGTTGACGGAACGCCGACTCCGCCTCTTCCAGCGTCGAGTTGCAGATCACGTTGAGGATGCGCCGCTGCTCGTCGCGGAAGAGCGAGCGGATCGAAAGCGTCGATTCGCCGAGGTGCTGATCGAGGAGGCGGATGACACCCGGAATGCCGCCCGGCTGCATCGTCTGCATCAGTTCGCGCTTGATGGCGTCATAGTCGCTGCCGGCGTGGCGCACACCGCCCGTGAGCTCCGTTTCGCCGAGGTGCAGGACGGCGAAGTCGAAGGCGGCGGACTCGCGTGTGATCAACGACTCGACCGTGATCGATCCCACGGCCATGCGCGCGCGGCCGGCGCGATCGGTGTCGTAATCATTCTGTGTGACGCGATAGCAGTAGACGGTCTCCGACGGCGCGAAATTGTCGAAGAGCGACGCGACTGCGTAGTGCGCCGCGACGCGCGAGAGGTCGAGGCGCATCGGCGTGACTTCATTGATGTAGATGTCGCGCGCCGTTCCTTTGTCGCGCAGGTTGCTCTGCGCCGGTGCGAGATGCTCGAGAAACTTCGGCTCGAGATCGACGCCGGTGATCTGCTGATGGAGCTGCATGACGCGCGCGGCGTAGGCCAGCACCTGGACGGTCTCGATGCCAGAGATGTCGTTGAAGAACCAGCCGCAGCTGGTGAACATCAGCATTGCATTACGCTGCATCTCGAGCAGCGAGAGGACGCGCGAGATCTCCACTCCATCGAGCGCGTGATGGCGGAGAAAGTCGTGCAGCACCGGATCCGAGCGATCGAGCACGACGGAGATGTAGGCATCGCGTGCGCGCCACGGATCGTGCAGGACGAGGCGTCCTTCACGTTCGAACAGATCCGCCGCATGATCGCGCAGCCAGTCGAGCGATTCGCGCAGTGGCGCGCGCCATTTCTGATTCCATCCCGCGCCGCCGCCCGTGCTGCAACTGCAGTCGCTGCGCCAGCGCTCGACGCCGTGCGCGCAGCTCCACGCGGTGTTCTCTGCGATCTCGACTTCGTACTCCGGCGGATGCTCTTCGAGGAACGCGCGATAGTTCGTGATCGTCGCGAGCTTCTGCGCTTCGATGTAGCGCAGCGCGTAGGCGAGCGCCATCTCGCCGAAGCGATGGTGATGACCGTAGGTCTCGCCGTCGGTCGCGATGTTGACGAGCTGCGGATGTTCCCGCTGAGTGCTGAACGCGCTGGTGAGCCGGTGCGCGAAATACTCGCCGCGTGCGAGCAGGCGCTCGAACGCAACGGCGCGCGAGATCGGGCCGTCGTAGAAGAAGATCGCGATGCTGCGTCCCGACGGGAGATGGCAGAGATACGGTCTCGTCGGGTCGAGCCCTCCGTTGGCTTCCGTCCAATCGGTGTCGCCGATCGCGCGATAGCGCGTTGCCTGATGCGGCTCGAGAATCGTGAAAGCGATGCCTTCCGCGGCGAGCGCCTCGAGCGAGGGAGTGTCGACCGCGGTCTCCGGCAGCCACATCCCTTCCGGTTTGCGTCCGAAGCGCGATTCGAAATCGGCGATGCCCCAGCGAACCTGCGTGCGCTGATCGCGCACGTTCGCCAGCGGAAGGATGATGTGGTTGTAGGCCTGCGCGATTGCCGAGCGGCTCACGCGATCGGCGTCGAGAATCGCGCGATACGTTTCGGGTGCGGCGGTTTGCATCCATGACAGCAGCGTCGGCCCGAAGTTGAAGCTGATCGAGGAGTAGTTGTTGACGATCTCGAGGATGCGGTCCTTCGCATCGAGAATGCGCGAGGACGCGTTGGGCCCGTAGCACTCCGCGGTGATGCGCTCGTTCCAGTCGTGATAGGGGGCGGCGCTGTCCTGTGTCTCGACCGCCTCCAGCCACGGATTCTCGCGCGGCGGTTGATAGAAATGGCCATGGATCGTGACGTAGCGCGATCGTGGAACAATCGGTTGTGCCATTGCGGGCAGTGTACGACAGGCGCCCTCGCCTGTCGGTGGGACGGTTGCTCAGCGGCCCCCTTCGCGAGTACCGTTTCGAATTCGATGCCGAAGAAAGACGACGAGAAGACTCAGCGGATCAATGTCTGGCTGCTCCCGGATCAGGTCGAGTGGCTGAAGACGAAAAAGAATTCGTCCGCTGAAGTTCGTGCGCTCATCACCGAAGCGATGAACATGGAGAAGCTTGCGCTGAGCGTGAAGAAGAGTAGGAAAGTGACGAGTAAAAAGTAGCGAGTAACGCACTCGTCACTCGTCACTCGTCACTCGTCACTCGTCACTCGTCTCTCACTTGAATCATCTGCGCGATCACGCTGACCGCGATCTCGTACGGATTGCGGCTTCCGATCTTCAGACCGATCGGGCAGAAGAACGCGCGCTGCGCTTCTTCCGGGAGGCCTGCTTCTTCGACATCGCGCCGCAGAATCACTGCTTTCGAATGGCTTCCGATGACGCCGAGGTAGGGGAAGCGGCGGGTGCGGAGGATTTCGAGGAGGATGGGCTTGTCGGTCGTGTGGCCCATCGTCATCAGCGCGACATACGCGTCATCGGGGACGTTTGCCACGTGTGAGGGCATGTCGCTCGCGTGAACCGGCGTGAGCTTCGGCGACTTCGGCAAACGCTCGAGCCACTCGGGCCGCGGGTCGATCACCGTGATGTGGCAATCGAAATGCACCAGCAGGGTCGTGAGCGCCTGCGACACGTGTCCGGCGCCGAAGATCACAATGTGCCAGCGGTGGGCGTTGTGAGCCTCGAAGTAGAGCTTCACGATTCCGCCGCAGGTCATCCCGACGTCTTTGTTGAGGTTCCATTGAACGAAATGCGTGTTGTCAGGCAACTCTCCGCGAAGCATCTTCTGCGCTTCCGCGATCGCCTTCGTCTCGATCTTTCCGCCGCCGACGGTGCCGTGGCGCAGACCATCCGCGGTGACGATCATCTTCGCGCCGCGGTCCTGCGGCGCGCTCCCCACGCAATCGACGACGGTCGCGATGACGAGCGGGACTTCCGCCGCCATCAGGTCGTTCAACGTTTCGAAGAAGGTCGCCACGCAGCGATTGTAATGCTCGTCCTTCTGCTGCTCGCGGGATGCGCCAAGCATCGTCTGACTGTCACGAGCTCAGCGTTTCAGGATCGAGACGAGATCCCGGCGCAGTACGGCTGCAAGGGCGGCGGGCAGAAGCCGCCGTTGATGATCAGCGGAGTGACGCCGGCCGCGAAGTCACTCGTATTGATCGTCGATGATCCCGATGCGCCGAGTGGCACGTTCACGCACTGGATCGCCTGGAACATCCCGCCGTCGAGCGCGGCTCTGACCGGTGGAATCGAAGGCAAGAACACGAGCGGCGCCCTCGGTTACACGCCACCCTGTCCGCCGGCAGGAGAGCATCACTATCACTTCAAAGTGTTCGCGCTCGATTCGATGTTGAACGTGAACGCAGGAAGTGAGCGCGCCGATGTCGAGCGCGCGATGGAAGGACATGTTCTTGGGAGGGGAGAGTTGGTGGGGAGGTATCGGAAGTGAGAAATTGAAAATTGAAAATTGAAAATTGAAAATGAAAAGCGACGCTCGCAAGCAATCAAAATGAGCGAAGCGCCTCAATTTTCAATTTTCAATTTCGCTCACCCCACCGCGACATTCACCAGCACCTGCCGCTTCTCCATCCTCGCGAACTCGATCGCT
>CAZKID010000132.1:0-12220 GCA_964552405.1 uncultured Thermoanaerobaculia bacterium | reverse complement strand
CTACGCCCGGGATGACGGGAGATTTGAGCTTCCTCAATCATCGGCCGTTTACCCACTGAAAAGCCCGAAGCCCCTCAATTCTGCATTCTGCATTCTGCATTCTGCATTTCGCTTCTTGCTTCTCCTGCTTCTCGCCTGTCACAAAGAGCCCGCCCCACCCATCGTCCTCATCTCCGTCGACACGCTGCGCGCGGATCGCGTGCGTGCGGAGCTGACACCGAACATTCTTGCGCTCGCACGCGATGGCGTCATGTTCGACAACACATGGAGCCATGTCCCGCTGACACTGCCATCCCACACCACGATCTTCACAGGACTCCTGCCTGCGTCGAACGGCGTGCGTGACAATGCCGGCTACGCGCTCGACGAAACGATTCCGACGCTCGCATCGATCCTCGCCGCGAACGGCTACACGACAGGCGGCGCAGTCTCGTCCTACGTCCTGCGCAAGAACGCAGGCATCGCGCGCGGCTTCGACTTCTTCGATGACGACACGGGGGACGCGCGCGACATCACCGCATCGCGCCCCGGCGAGCAGACGCTCGCCTCGCTGACGAAGTGGCTGAACGGTACCGCATCGAAGAAGGTCTTCTGCTTCCTTCATCTTTATGATCCGCACGCCCCCTATCGCGCGCCGGCGCAGTTCCAGAAGGCCGGACGTTCTGACTACGACGCCGCAGTCGCCTACGCGGACGACTCCGTTGGCAAGTTCATCGCGGACCTGAAGCAGCGCGGACTCTATGACCGCGCGATCATCGTGCTCCTCTCCGATCATGGCGAAGGACTCGGCGATCACGGCGAGCTCGATCATGGCGTGTTCGTCTATCGCGAAGCGTTACAGGTGCCATTGATCGTGAAGCTGCCTGACGGCGAACGCGGCAAGCACATCGCTTCGCTCGCCGCGCTCACGGATGTGACTCCGACCATTCTCGGCGCCGCCGGCATCGCGATCCCGCAGCACATCGACGGGGTCGATCTTCTTCACGCGAAGCTCGACGACCATCGTCAGGTCGACGCCGAGAGCTACTACGGCCGGCTGCATCTCCACTGGCAGCAACTCACGTCGGTGATCACGGCGAGGTACCAATACATCCAGGCACCACAACAGGAGCTATACGACCTGCCGGCCGATCCCCAGGAAACGACCAACGTCATGGAACGCGAACGCCGCACCGGCGTCGCGCTCGCGCAGGCACTCGCTGCGCGCACGAAACCGCTGACAGCGCCGTCGCACGTCGACGATGAAGATCAGCGCAAGCTCGCGTCACTCGGCTACGTCAGCAGCGGACCGCTCGCGGACGAGGCCTCGTATCCCGATCCCAAGGAACGCATCCGATACCTGACGATGTACCGCCATGCGGAACGGCTGGCGCGCGCGGGTGGCACGGTGGCGGCGATTCCGATGCTGAAAACGGTGACGCACGATGCACCCGAGATCCTGGACGCATGGATCCTTTTGTCTCGCGCAATGGAGACAACAGGACACATCGATGAGTCCATCGCGGTTCTTCGCGACACACAGCGGCACTTCGCTGACAATCCCTCAGTGTCGCTCGCGCTCGCCAGCGCGCTGTTGCGGAGCAAACGGCTGGCTGAGGCGGAGGCGACCGCGAGCGGCGCGGTTTCACAGGAACCGGTGCTTGCACACGAGTTGCTCGCACGCATCGAGCTTGCGCGTGGCAACGCAGCCGAAGCGCGCAAGCAAGCGGAGAGCGCACTTGCAGCAGCACCTCACCGTGCCGCGTCGCTCCTCACGCTTGCGCAAGTCGAGAAAGCGAGCGGCGACTGGCAGGCGATGCTCGCGGCCCTCGATCGTGCAGCGGAGAGGTCTGGCTCCATTCGCGGCCTGCAGGCGGATCGCGGCGAAGCGTTGCTCCGCCTACAGCGTGGAGCCGAAGCGGAAGAGGCGTATCGAAAGGAAGTGGAGCGTTTTCCCGACAACCTCGAGTCGTGGGGCAACCTCGCCGTCATCCTCGCGGCGCAGGGCCGGAATGCCGAAGCGCGCGAAGTGGTGCAACGAGCGGTTAGCCTCAATCCCGGCCCGGCCGCGGAAAAGATGGCGAAGGAAGCGACGACCGTGATTCGGTGAAGTGGAGCGCGGACGGGTAAAATCAATCTCCTCTTACGAAGATGCGCCGTGTTCTTCTCGCGGTCCTTCTTCTCGCGGCGTCCACCGCCCGCGCCTCGTGGCCGCCTGCCCAGCCGGGTGCGCTGCTCCTCACAATCCGAGAAACTTCAGGGATCGCGCGAACGAACGAGATCGTGCGTACAGGAGTGCCACTGCCTCGCGGCCTGAACCTCATGAGCACCGCCGGACTCACCGTCGTCAACGGCAACCGTCAGCCGGTTGCGGCGCAATTTCGCATCCTCGCACGATGGGACGCCGGGCTCGCGGTGACCACGGCACCGATTCAATGGCTCATGGTGATCTTCGCCGTGAGCGTTGCGGCGAATCAGAGCGTGACGTATCAGGTCGTCTTCGACGGTTCGGCGGGAACGAATCCGGCGCCGGCGACTTCGCTCGTGCTGACGCAGAACGGTAATACCATCACGATTGCGACCGGCGCGGCGACATTCGTCATCAACGGTGACGACAACACGCTGTTCGACTCGATCACGCTCACCGGTGCCTCGCGACTGGTGAATGGCAGCACGCTGACAGGCCGCGCAAACAACACCGATTTCACCCACGCGTCGCTGCGGCGCATCGTCGTCGAACACAGCGGACCTCTGAGCGCCGCGGTGATCGTGGAAGGCGCCTACGACTTTCCCGCGACAGGCACGGAGACATCAGGTGGATTGGGATCGCTGCGCCGCTATGTGTTCAGCGCTGGCTCACCCGTGGCCATCATCCGCCAGTCCGTCGCCTGGGAGGGAACCAACTGTCTGGCGGGAGAGATCCAGTGCAACGGTGCGCCGAATGCCGTCCGCATCCAGCAGCTCCGTGATGCGTTGTCACTCGATCTCGCGTATCCCGTCGCGGCGACGGCCACCGGCGCGTTTGCGACCACGACGACCGGCACGATTGCCACGGGACAAAGCGGCGCTATCCGCCAGTTGCTCCGCTCCACGCGGCTCGATCCTCAATCGTTCAGCGTCGCACTGCCCGGCCTCTCCACAGTGACGGGCACGAAGGCGGATGGCGGAATGCTGGCCGTCAGCAGCGCGATCGGCGCGGTCGCGATCGCATTGCAGCAGATGCACCGCTACGAGCCGCAGGCGCTGCGTGTTCTCAGCGACGGCCGGCTGGCCATCGACCTCGCCGATACCGCGGACAGCGGAGGCTCCGCCTGGCTCGGAGCGCGTCAGGGACTCTTCGCGACGCTCGCCATCGGGGCACTCCCTTCCTCCCCATCGCGTTCAACACTCGATCGCATGGTCTGGGCGCCTCTCAACCATCCGTTGCACCCGTGGCCGCAACCGGAATGGATCGCGGCATCGGAAGCCGTGGACGAGTTTCCGGTTGGGGCTCCGCTCGCCGACTTCGCGACGTTCGACGGCAAGTCCACAGCGATTCACGACACTACGCTCCAGGAGCTCGAGGCGCGAGGCATCGAGGGATTGATGACCTTCGGCCTCTATCCGCGCAACTGGGCCAATCCGCTTTACAGCGACGAGATCGATTGCGGTGGTGGCGGCGACATCACACCGGCGGAGTCGTGGGACGAGCCCTATTGGTGCGCAACGTGGACCGACTACCACAACACGGTCGCCTCGATCCCGAAGTTCGTCTTCCGCAACGGGCAAACATCATGGCTGGACGACCTCGCGGCGCCGGGTGCACTTCGCTCGCTGCACACGCAGATCTTTCAATGCAGTCCGCAGGACAACTACTTCTACTGCGGCCAGGCTCCCGCCGGATACGGCGGCTATCGCTTCGACTTCAACAGTTCTCACGCGTACTTCGAGAATCTCATGCTGCACTACTGGCTCACGGGCGACTCGACAATCGTCGACATGTTGAAGCGCTGCGCGACGACGATGCGCAACTACTATTGCGATCGCCGTCCCGCCTCGGCATGCCTCGCGACCGATGCACCGACCGACGATTTCGCGAATCTGAACGGCCGCGTCTTCACGCAGTGGCATTGGATCTTCCGCTTCGTCGGCCTCGCCAGCGATGACGCAACGTTCCTCGACGACTATCACGCCAACCTCTCGCGCGAATACACGCACAACTATGCGCAGGTCCTGCAGAGCGGCGTGACGTACGGATTCCTCATCGACGGCACGCTGCGGCAGACGATCACCGGACCCGGCACCTATTCGACCGATCAGCTCTGGATGGCGTCGATGTACGACATGAATCTGTTGTACCGCCTGCAACGCGACACGAACGACGCGGCGATCGGATCGACGCCGGTGACTCCCAGCGCAATCCTCGCCGCATGGGCGCGAACGCTCGGGCAATTCGGTTCGCGGGTTGCGGGCGGCGGAGACGGGACTGCGGCAGGAACGTGGCCGAATGCGCTCTTCTTTACCTTCACCGGCAATCGCATCGGCGGCACACTCACGAGCGTCACGCCGAATCAGACCGGCGGCGATCCCAATCTGTATGACACGGGGAAAGCCGCGCTGACCGCGACCTTCGTTCGCGCCGCGGACGGAACGGGCGAGTCGTCTCTCCGCACGCTCGCGCGCGACCTCACGCGCTACGCATGGAACGCTGCGGTGAATGATCCGAACGTGTTGGGAAAATCGGAGGGGGAATTCTTCACACGGCTTCCGTCGGCAATCGCGCGTCTGTCGCTGGGCAACGACGTTGCCGCCCCCGCGAGTCTCGTCGCGACGGCAACGAGTGCGACCACGATTTCGCTGACGTGGAGCTCGGTTGCCGGCGCATCGTCGTATCGTCTGTTGCGACGCTCCGCGGGATCGGAGTTCACGCAGATCGCAACGCCGGCAACGAATGCCTATGGCGACGCGGTCAGCACCGGTAGCGCCCATCTCTACCGCGTCCATGCCATCACTGCCGCAGGCGAATCGGGCGATGGCAACACGGATCTCGCAACTGCCGTTCTGTTCACGGATGATCCGCTCGTTGTCCGCGGGACGATCGTGAAGCGCTCCCACGTTCAGCAGCTGCGCACGGCCGTCGATGCCGTTCGCGCGATCGCATCGCTCAGCGGCTACGGCTACACCGACGCGACACCAACCGTGATCCGGAGCGTTCACATGATCGATCTGCGCACCGCACTCGATCAGGCGCGCGCAGCGTTGTCGCTATCGGCCTGGAGTTACACGGACGCGGCGCTCGCGGCTGGAACCCTCGTCAAGGCAGCACACGTGACGGATCTCAGAAATGCAGTGAAGTAGTGTGGGGGACAGGCGCCCTCGCCTGTCCACCGAGCCGACAGGCGAGGGCGCCTGTCCCCCACTAAGTTTTCGCAAACACCGCATCCGCCGGCTTCGGCCTGCTATAGAGATATCCCTGCAGAAAATCGCATCCTCTCGCCACGAGAAAGTCGCGCTGCTCCTCGGTCTCTACTCCTTCCGCGGTCACGGTCATCCCGAGATCGTGCGCGAGGCGAATCACGGCGCCGACGATCGCGGCGTCGTGCTTCTTCGTCGTGATCTCGCGCACGAACACGCGATCGATCTTGATGGTGTTGATCGGGAACTGGCGGAGATAGAGCAGCGAGGACTGCCCCGCGCCGAAATCGTCGATTGCGATCCGGACGTCCCGCGCGCGAAGCTCCTGGAGCAGAGTCCGCGTGAGATCGACGTTTTGCATCGCCACTGATTCAGTGATCTCCAGCTCGAGCGTGGCAGGATCGATCTGCGTTTCGGCGATGACGTTGTCGATCATCGCGAGCAGATCGCGCTGATGGAACTGCCGTACGGAGAGATTCACGGAGACGTGCATGCCGGGAAACGCGTCGCTCTGCCAGGCATGCAATTGTTCGCACGCCGTTCGCAGCACCCACGCCCCGAGCGGAACGATCATGCGCGACTCCTCGGCTGCCGGAATGAACTCATCGGGATAGACGAGGCCGCGCTGCGAATCGTTCCATCGCACCAGCGCTTCCGCCGACGAGAAACGATTTTGCGCCGGCGAGTAGATCAACTGATAGTGCAGCACGAAATCACGCTGCTCGAGCGCGCGGCGGAAGCCCGCCTCGAACAGCAGGCGGCTGCGATAGCGCTCGTTCATCTCGACTGTGAAGAGCTGCACGTTGCTGCGGCCCAGCTCCTTCGCGCGATACATCGCCTTGTCGGCATTGCGCGTCAGCGTGCCGCTGTCGTCGCCGTCGTAGGGAAACACGCTGATGCCGATGCTCGCCGAGACGTGAAGCTGATGTTCGTCGACGCTGTACGGTTGGGCCACGCGCTCCAGCATCTTGTCCGCGATCTCCAGTGCGTTCTCCGTCGATTCGAGATCCTCGACGATCACGACGAACTCGTCACCGCCCACGCGCGCGACCGTATCGCTCACCCGCACGCTGTCGACGACTCGTTGCCCAACCTGCTTCAGCAGCCCATCGCCCACGACGTGGCCGAGGTTGTCGTTGATGAGCTTGAAGAGATCGAGGTCGACGAACATGACGGCCAGAGGCCGGCCCGTGCGGCGTGCCTTCGCCAACGCGAGGCCGAGCCGGTCCTGATAAAGGTTGCGATTGGGAAGACCGGTCAGCGTGTCGTGCAGCGCCTGATGCCTCATTTCCTCCTCGACGCGCTTGCGCTCACTGACATCGCGATAGTTGACGACGATGGCGCCCACCGCTGGCTCGTCGAGGAGGTTCGTCGCGATGATCTCGACCCATAGCCACCGCTTGTCTTTCGCTCGCGCACGATACGACTCGATCAGACGGCCGCCCGGATTGTTCACGAGCTCGGCCAGGCCGGCCTCGATGCGCGGCCGGTCCTCGCGGTGAATGATCTCGAGCGACACCGAACCGATCGACTCTTCTTCCGTATATCCGAGCACGCGCTCTGTCGAAGGTCCAACCCACAGGAGCTTGCCCGCGGCGTCGATCATCGCGATCGCATCCGTGCTGTTCTCGACGAGAGCCCGGAAGCGTTTCTCGCTTTGCTCGAGCTCCGCCACCGCGTTCTTTCGCTCGGTGATGTCGAAGGCAGTGCCGAGCACCGCCGTCTCTCCACCGTACTGGATGAGCGATGCACTGAAGTCCAACCACGCGCGCGTCCCGTCCTTGCGGATGATGGGGAACTCGTATCGGCTCGGCACGTTCTCGCCGCGCTGCCGCGCCAGACCGCGATCGCGGGCCAGATCGCGATAGCAGGGATCGAGAATGTCCCAGAACTCGCGCGCGGAAAGCTCCTGCCTCGAGTAACCGGTGATCTGCTCTGCGGCCCTGTTTCCGTAACGGAATCTCGTTCCCTGATAGATGAAGATCGCGACCGGCGCGGTCTGCGCGACGGCCTGAAAACGCGCTTCGCTCTCGAGATGCTGCTCCATCTCCTTGCGCACGCGGCGCCGCAGAGTGAGGCTCCAGGTGATGAAGAGAAGGATCAGAGTGCTCGCGACAACCGCCGCCTTCGTCGCATCCTCGCGAGTGAAGAGGGGTGGTGGCTCGACGATCTCGATGTCCGCCGGATAACGCGGAAGAATCTGCGCCGTAAGGCGTCGTGAGACGACGAACGTAGAGCAGATCCCGGTGACGACGATCGTCGAACCGACTTCGAACTGCGGCATCCGAGGCCGTTGCAGATCGGTGAAGTGAAGCGTGATCAGCTCGCGCCCGGCTTGTACACGAACGTCATTACCGCGCGCGCGCTGCATGACGTCGACGACCTGGCCGCGCGTCTGCACCAGGCGTCCATACCATCGATCCTGCACCAGCTGCGTGCCGCTGAGCATCTGAGGCTGCGGGATGCGGCCGTGTGAAATCACATCGAGACTGTCGGGGATGATCTCGATGGAACTTTGATACGTGACGATGCGGCCGGTGACCTGCACGACATCGCCGAGCGCCACGTGCGTGGGAAAGACTTTCTGCGAGAAGACTGCGATGCCGCTCTGATCGTCTTCGATGAAGAACTTCGTCAGATTCTTGTAGAACGCCGACGAGTCGATGATGGCCGTACCCGCGATGGTGACGATTTCACCTTCATGAACGGACTTGCCATCGGCGTTTCTCGCGGTCACTGCGGCAATCGGCAAGCGAGGCGAGGACGACGCGGAGGTGACCGCGGGCAGCACCGCCATGACAACCGCCATCCAGAGCGGGAGCATCGGACTGAGGGCATTCTACGCCGCACATCAGAAGCGCTAGCATTACGTCACTCTCCATGAACGTGATCGAGCACTTCTTCATCGGTTGGTGCATCGCGAGCGCATCGTCTGCACTCGACCGCCGCGAGCGTCTCATCATCACCACCGCCGCGGTCATCCCCGACATCGACGGTCTCGGAATGCTCGTCGAGATTCCGACACGCAACACGAATCATCCTCTGCTCTGGTGGACCGACTATCACCACATCCTGGCGCACAACATCGGTTTCGCGGTCGTCGTAACCGCAGTCGCCTTCGCAATGGCCAAGCGGCGAGCACTTACCTCAACGCTCACCGCCATCGCATTTCACTCCCACATCCTCGGCGACCTCGCGGGTGCGCGCGGGCCCGACGGCTATCAATGGCCGATTCCTTACTTTCTGCCGTTCTCGCGCACGCCGGAGCTGTCGTGGGACGGTCAGTGGCCGCTGAACGGCTGGCAGAATTTCGTGATCACCGGCATCTCACTCGTGATCACGTTCTACGTCGCATGGTCGCGCGGCTACTCGCCGCTCGGCTATCTGTCGGAGCGTGCGGATCGCGCGCTGGTGGAGACACTGCGGCGCCGGTTCCCGCAACGGAGTGCGGCATGAAATCAGGCCGGCCAACTGAAGGCGAGTACGCGGCGTATGCGAAGAGCGACATCGACTTCGTGCAAAGCGACGGTCGTGCAAGGCGACGACGCCCCCCACTAGACCATCTCATCGATGATGAACGAATCTTTCAGTCCGCCTGCTTGGATCGCGCGCGGCGAAGAGGGGCCGCTCCCCGGTTTCGACGAGAACGAATACATGCCGGGCACAAACTTCGAGTCGCGGACGATCGAGGATCTTCTGGCGGAATACCGTTCCGTCCGTCATGCGACCGTCACGCTGTTCGCCGGATTGCCGCAGGAAGCGTGGGACCGCCGAGGAAGCACGAACGGCCATGAGGTGAGCGTGCGCGGACTCGCGTTTCACATCGCGGGACACGAGCTGCATCACCTCCGGACCCTGAGGGAGAAATACCGGAAATAGGATCGCCCCTCCCTCCGTTAGAGGCGATTACGCGGCGCTTGACAGCAGGTAGCTCGCTGACTAAGCTTCGCCTTCCTTAAGCGGGAATAACTCAGTTGGTAGAGTGCAACCTTGCCAAGGTTGATGTCGCCGGTTCGAGTCCGGTTTCCCGCTCCATAAACTACTAAGTCAGAGCCACTTACGGGTGGCTCTTATTATTTTCCGCCTAAATCCCGCGTCTGGGTCTTCGCGAAAGTCTTCACGGCGCTTCCATACGCCGAATCTCGGCGATGGTGTTGGCGTCCAGCATTCTGTCGGGGTCTGCCGCCGCGCACATTCAGCCCGTCCAATCGCCCCGCAGATCACACACTGTTGCGCATCGAACATGCGTTCCACACCGGACGTATCCCACGGTTGATTGGTCTGGCCGCGCGGAGCGAGAGCTTCGCCGAAGAACATGGCGTCGTGGAAGAGGGATCACTTACGCGTCGTCTGCGCGTGCGTCGCGATACTCCTGCTGATGCCGCCGGTTGTTGTCGCGACCCCACTCGGTCTGGCGATGCCGTCGTTGCGCAGCCGACTTCCGCACACTATCGCAATGGAGCGCGCTTTCGCGCGCGATGATGCTGGTCGACTACATGGTCCATTTTTCAGCGGATCGTCGCGATCGGCGACATTACCAGCTGACACGCGGGACTTGCGGGTGGCCGCACTACGGGCAAAGCGGCAGAACCAAACTAATGCGGGGCTGGCTGAACGCTGGCTCCAATCTGCCGCAGCATTCGGCGCCTCAGCCGCTCTCGAGCAGCGTTACGCAAACTGATCACCTGACGTTGCGTAACGTCCAAGCGTTCAGCGATCAGTCGATCTTCCATTGGCAAGTCATCCCAGACAGACACGAGCTCCCGTTTCGACATGCCTATTGCAGCAGCGATTTCGTCGAAAGTGGCAACGCCAGTCGCGAGCAGTAAGGCCGTCGCATTGGACTCCGACGGATCGCGAAGATTCAAGAGAAGCGCCTTCCGCTGCCGCGGTGGCAGCAATCCGATCTCTCGCCACGTCCACGCCAGCGTCTGACGGGCTTCCAGGGCCAGCAGTCCATGTGAATAGACCGTCTGCTCGTTCACCGGTCTAGGATTCACATCATCCGTCACTCCCCAGAAGTCGGACAGAATCCTGATCAAATCATCGAGCGCGACGCGACATCCGGTCGCTGAGATGACATCTTCCATAGCACCTGCGGGGTCATCATGATTCAGCATTCGTCCCGTAATTTGATCCACCGCTACCGAGGGATTCACAGCAACAGCACGGAGGGAATGCCACCCGCGAAGTCCAGCGACCAATCCGCTACCCAACGAAGTACCAATCGTCGTGGTAAACCGAGAGTCTTTAAGAAGAGCGTGTCTCAGACGATTCTTCAGTCGCGCGCGCTCTGGGAATCGATTTCGCATCGCGTCGAAGACTGCATTGCAGGTCAAGCGCGAGACGAACTCTCTAAAACACGGGATCGACTCTCTTTGACGCTCCGAAAGCACGTGCAGCCTGGAAAGCAACCGCAGAACCACGGCGGACTTGATGTCATTGGCTTCTTCTTCCTTGAATAGCGCCGCCCTGCCGCTCATCAAGAAAGCCCGCCGAATCTGCGGCATCGCTTCAAGGATGATCAACGCCTCGATAGCCTCTTGACGTGATAGATCACCTTCGGCGCTAATCAGCGGGTGAAGAACGGGATCATTTTGGGCACGAAACTCGATCGCTCCGTCATTCTTCAATCAGCTCAAGCGTCACATAGGCCCTCAATAGACGCGCGATGTCAAAACTTATTACTTCAAGTTACCGGATCGGAAGCGACGCTTTGGTCGAATTGCATTCGGCGCACTTCCTCTGATTCTTCGCGCCGGATTCGTGCATGAAGGAGTGCCGCCGCGATCGCCATCGCAGTAGCCAGGATTCCCACCCCGAGTCCCAACATGAGCAAGCTGGTCAGGTCGATTCCAACCTCGGTCGTCTGAAGTGCGGGAGACATCACCGTATAGAGTTGCGTGGATGGATTCAGATTGCCTGATAGCCGTGTATAAATCTGCTTCACTAAGCCGACCAGACTCCGAGCCTCTTCGAATGCATCCTGGACTTCACGATTGATCAGGGAGCCATCCTTTTCTTTCGATATCGATGCCCCACGAAGTTCCGCAAGCGCATGCTGGTGATAGGCAAGATTCAATTGGATCGGAATCCTTTGGTCGACTGCCTTTCTCATATCCGCGACGACTTGTTGACGATAGTCGGCATCCGCTGAAGACTTTGTTAGTGCGAACAGCTTGTCGAGAAAGGTCTCGTTGATTTGCGGCATGACGGACTCAGTCACCGCTTTCGACTGTGGCACGGCTGAGCGATCAGCGCTGACTTCGACACGGTCGTGTCCGGAATACATAGCCATTGCTGTTCTTGCGCCCTCGATGTATTCGTCGATGCCCGCCAGACGCCTCTGATCAGAGGCGATCTGTTCTTCGAGGAAAATCACGGCCTCGGACCGGTCCCCAAAATCGGCGCCGCGGAGCGAAGCTGCGAGTGGTTCTATGCGATAACGGACCAGGGAATCTAGGCGCAGCCGCACTTCCTCCAGAGAAGTCCCGTCATTAGTTCTCGCCAGTTCTGCCCCGGGCAAGGCCGAGAGCCGTGCGATGTTGTCCAGGACATCCCCAATCTCCGCTCGTAGGACGTGAAGCGACACGCGCGGATCCTCCTGACCTTTCACGGGCTGAATCATCTCCGGCGAAAGAACCGGAACGCGATAGCGCAGTACATCCTGTTCATGAACGGCATGATCTGCCCACACCTGCAACGTATCCTGCAAGACTTTTCTGACAACGGCGGTTGGTACGATGCCAATGCGAGTCCTGGTCGCGAAGTTCAGTTGGTACTCATTCTTGGGGAGCGAATGGTACTTCCAAGCGAATTCGCTTCCAGTTTGCTTCCGTTGCAGAGG
>CAZKID010000131.1:0-12233 GCA_964552405.1 uncultured Thermoanaerobaculia bacterium | reverse complement strand
GCTATGCATCCATCCGGGAAGGCGATCGTGTGCATTGCGGCGATGTCATCGGATACGTCGGTACCACGGGCAACGCCGCTGCCAATACGCCGCACCTCCATTTCGCGGTCGAGAAATTGCCTGCGACGAAAGAGTGGTGGAAAGGTGTGGCCGTGAATCCTTACCCTCTCCTCCGGTCACGCGCCGTCACGCTCGAGAGATCCGTGTCGGTGCCGATGCCGTAGAGCGGCGGCGCTGCGTTTGCAGCGTCCGTTCGCATGATTCGCAAATTGAAATCAGGCGAGTACCGCCTCTACTCGCGCAAGCCCGATGCGAAGACGGGCAAGCGCCGCAATCTTGGGACGTTCCAGTCGCGCGCGGCAGCGCAGAAGCATGAGCGTGCCGTGCAGTATTTCAAGCGGCACTGACGAGAGGAAGTCAAAGCCGAAGCAGAGTGAGCGGGAAGGGCGGCAACCTTGTTGCACGAACTCAAAGCATGCGAGCTGGCTGTGGCATATCGATCGGGCTGCTGTTATTGGCGGCGCTTTTTCTCTTCATGTTCGCCAATCCGGCCGGCTGGGTGCTCGCAGCTGCATTTGGAGTCGCGGCCGTTGCTGTAAGTCTGGTCAAAGGTATCGATTGGCGGCGGCTCGGATTCCATCCGCCGCCGTCGCACAAGCATGGACCGGAAGACATTGGCCGCGGACCTGATGAAGATCCGATGAATCAATGAAGAGAGACCGGACGCCTCGTGTCGATCGTGATGGGCACCAGCAGCGCGCCGAGGTAGATGATCTCGCGCAAGCGGAAAAGCGTTCCGAAGTTGCCGATTGAATAGGCGATCGCGAAGGTGATCAAGGGGGCTGGGAGGGCAACAGCCCAGGTCAATGGGTTGCGCAACCAGCGCGATGATCGTCTGCTCCAGAGCGCGAAACAGGGGAACAGCAGGACTGCATCGAAAACGATCGTGTCCGCATCCACAAACCACAACAGGCCGAGCCCTCCGTTCACCCGGAAGAGCCCGAGCAGGGGGCCGAGTGAGTGCGGCAGGACTTGCGTTGCAAGGCCTGCGATCACCCGGCCGGCTTGTCCTGGCGGAACCTCGACCGGGATCAAGCGGGAGCTCATGAACTCTTCGCGCGTGATCTTCCAACCCTGGTCCGGGAAGCGCCGCAGCGTGAGGAAAAAGACCGAGGGTTGCAGGATCTTTTCACTCGTAGAGAGCCGCCAGCGTCCGCTCACCGATGCGGCATCGCCGCGCCCTCTGATCTGAACGCGTGTAAATCTGAGCTGGCCGAGGCCGAATTCGTCGCGATACCGCGTTCGATACGTGTCATAAACGCGGTCGTAACCACCGGTCATGATCCCGCTCTCCAGAACGACGAGCTCCGGCGATCGCCAATAGCGGCGCATGAAACCCTCGAGATCATTGCGGTTCCATGCAACGGACGCTCTCTCGAACGACGTTCGGATCTGCGCTTCATCTGCCGCGCTGAAGCTTTGCGTAGTGTCGGCTGCAACGGGCGGTTGGGGCGGAGGCACCGGGCTGAGTCCTGGCTGGGGCTGCTGTAGCGAATGGTTAGTGCCGAACAGCGTGCCTGGTTCGATCGAAGTGCTTGCCGCCGTGACCTCGAAATTCTGACGCGCCTGTTCGATCGATGACAGAGCTGCGGCGGGCGTCCTCGTCATGCCGCCGGCCGAAAGCCGCAGCGCCGCGGTCATGGCAGGGGACAGATACGGTCCCGCGCTGAGGAGCAGGCTGCGCGACAACAACACGCCGGCGATCACCATCGCCGCGAGACTGATCGATTTACGCCCGGGAGATTGCAGCGCCACCATCAGCATGAACGGCACCGAGGCCACGAGCAGAGCGGCGGCGAAGTACCAGCGAAGGCCCGCGAGCTCGAACAGCAGCAGTGGCAGCAAAAGGCCGCTCGTCACGCGGGCCCGCCACCTGCCGGGAGAGAGCCAGGATCGTTGCCAGGCCGCGCACGCTGCTACGAACGCGACGAAGAGCATTTGAAAGAAGGTGTCCTTCAGTGCCTGCAGCGACCAGAGGATGAACGAAGGGGAGAGACTGATTGCGGCGATCGCGATCGCAATCGCGCGTTGCGCAGCCGGCTCTCGCCGGCCCCAGTGATTCAGAATCGCCATCGCGCCGAGATAGGAAAAGAGGTTGAGGAGCAGGCTGTGCGACACCGGGCGGCGGGGGCACCAGACGGTGTGTGGGGGGATTGGCAATTACGCCGGCGATGCGGAACCGCGGGGTTAGAAAAGGATCGCCGGCCAGCCCCGCCCCGCTGCTGCAACCGCCTCGGGAAAATAGAACGTCGCGTCCCGCGCGAAGATCCAGAATCCATCGCCGAGTTGCAGCGAGCGGGCGATCGGAAGCCGTGCCCAGGAGATCCAGAAGAGCAACTGTCCCGAGACGGCACGGAGCAGAAATCCGGCGCTAACCATTCGTTGCAGCCATGGCTCGGGCGGCATGGCCAGCCGCCATAGACGGAACAGCGCCAGCCCTGCGGCGCAGAGGACGAGAAACTGGAGCAGAATCACCACGACAAGAGAGGTCGCATCATGATAAGAACGCCAGTCTAATCCGTCCGGCGCATGCCCGATCCTCTCGTCACTGTGATTCTCCCCGTCTACAACCGCGAACCCTTGGTTGCGCGTGCTATCGAGAGTGTCCTCGCGCAGTCGTATCGCCCGCTGGAGCTCATCGTCGTCGATGATGGTTCGACCGACGGGACGCGCGCCGTGCTCGAATCGTTTGGAGACCGCATCACGATTCTCGACCAGTCGCATGGCGGTGCGTATGCGGCGCGAAACCTCGCGCTGCGTCACGCGCGGGGTGAGCTCGTGGCGTTCATCGATTCCGATGACATCTGGCTTCCGCATCGCCTGAGCGTGCAGGTCCCGCTGATGTCGCGAGGTGAGACAGGGCTCGTCTATGGTGATGCGCTGCACGTCGTTGGTAACGGGATTGCGCGGGCTCGCGGGCTCGCGGTCCCACCCCGCCGAGCCACTTGTTTCCAGGTCTCGCCGCCGTATCGAGGCAGGGTGGCCGATCGTCTGGCGTTCGCGAACTTCATTCCGACGGTCACGGTGTTGGCGCGACGCGCATGTCTCGAAGAGACGGGTGGCTTCTCCGAGGAGAACCGGATCTCCTGCGACTATCTGATGTGGTTCCGCATCGCGCTCCGTCATGAGGTCCACTACGCCTCGGAGATCGTCGCGGAGTACACGGTTCACGCGGAAGGCATCAGCTACGATCTCGGCCGCGCGCTGGAGTCGCGAATTCGTTTGTTTGCGGGCGAGCTGGAGCGGACGCGCGATGGCGCCACGCGCCTCATTCTGCGGCGCATGCTCTTCAATCTTTCCTTGCATCTCATGCTCGCCGCAATTCGGAGGCGCGCCCGCGCCGTTACGCATCCCTGGCAGCTGGCCTGGAAGACAGCGTGGGGCGTCGCGGGATTCAATGCCGCGCCGTGGACGCTGCGTTTCGCACTGCACGAGCTACAAAGGAGAATTGCATGAACGTCTCGGTCGTCGTGGAGACGATCACCGCCCGCGAAGATTCGACGGGCGATCTAGCCGCCGATCTTCGTCCGACCATGGAGGGGATCGCCCAACAGAGCGTTGCACCTGATGAAGTGATCATCGTGCTCGACGACCTCGTCGGCGCGGCGACGGCCAGCGAGCTGCAGCAGCGTTATCCATCGGCGCGATTCCCCTCGTCGCGAGCGTCGAATTACTTCGCCGCGAAGAACGCGGGCGCTCAGGCGGCGGCCGGCGACATCGTTGCGCTGCTCGACGGCGATTGCGTCCCCGCGCCGGATTGGCTCGAGACTCTGCTTGCCCGGCTCACGCCGGAAGTCGACGGCGTTGCCGGGAAGACGCGTTACGCGGGCCGGTCGCTCCTCGCGCGCATCTTCTCCGTCCCCGATTTCTCCTATGTTCTGGAGAAGGAGGGGGGCGTTTCGACCGGGATGAACATTAATAATGTGGTGATCCGCCGCGAGGTCTTTCTGCAGCATCCGTTCGATGAGCGGATTCGCCGCAATGGCGGCTGCTACTTCCTCTTCAACCAGCTTCGTACCGCCGGCGTGCGAGTCGATTACGAACCGAATGCGCGCACGTCGCACGCGTTCCCCGGAGGTGCAGCGATGATTCGCAAACACCTCGATCGCGGCTACGATGGCGTGACCATTTATCGCCTCGACGAACAATGCGTCCTGCGCGGTACGCGCGCGTTTCGCCGTTTCGGTCCCCTGGCGCTTGCGGGTATCACCGTCAGGAGAATTCTGCTCGACTGGGTGCGGCTCGTCCGCCATCGCCGGCAGATCGGGATCTCTCTCTTCGCGATTCCTCTCCTCGCGCTGGTTGGTGTGATGACCCGGTCGCTGGAGCTCGCCGGCGGACTCATGGCAATCGTGAAACCCACTCGCTACACTGCTCGCACCGCTGTCTGAGAGGAGCCTGCCCCTTGATTCGCGGTGCGACCATCATTTGTGTGTCGGCCATCGACTGGTCTTTCAATTGGCAACAGCCCCAGGAAGTTGCCTCTCGCTTCGCCGAGCAGGGGAATCGTGTGCTCTTCATCGAGAACACGGGTGTGCGGCGTCCCTTTCTCCGTGATGTGACCCGTTTGTGGGCAAGGTTTGCGAACTGGCTGCGTGCCTCGGGCGCTCCTCGGCACACGAATGCGGGGCTCGATGTTTTGTCGCCGCTGTTGCTGCCCTTTCCGTATTCATCGCTCGCGCGCCGCATCAACGCGCCGCTGCTGCTGCACAAGGTCCGTCGCTGGATCGGCAAGCGCGATGCGGGCCCGCTCATCCTCTTTACGTTTCTTCCGACGCCGCTCGTGCATTCGCTCGTGACGGGACTCGATCCGGATCTCGTCGTCTACTACTGTATCGACCGTCTGGCAGAGAGCTCCCCGCAGGCGAGCAGGCTGCGCGTTCCTGAAGAGGAACTTCTGACCACGGCCGGCCTCGTCCTCACGACGTCCGAGGATCTACACGAGCGTGCGCTGGCGTTCACGTCGCGGGTGGAAGCGCTGCCGTGCGGCGTCCGCTGCCGCGATTTCGAGGAGGCGAGAGTCTCGCGCGCGCCGCGGCCTTCGCTGTTCGGGCGCCGGAGCGGTCCGGTGGTCGGATTCATCGGCACGCTGCGGAAGGAGCTCGACCTCGCTCTGATCGCCGCGGCCGCCAGGCTCGCGCCCGATCTGCATTTCGCCTTCGTCGGTCCGATCATGACGAATGTGCGCCGCCTTCATGCGCTGCCGAACGTGTCGATCGCCGGCCCGGTCCCGCACACCGAAGTGCCGAATTACATGGCGTGGTCCGATGTCGGGGTGCTTCCCTACGTCATGAACGATTTCACCTCGGCGATCATGCCGGCCAAGCTGAAGGAGTACCTCGCGGCAGGATTGCCGATCGTCGGGACGTCGTTGCCCGACGTGCGCAAGTTCGCGAGTGAGCATCCGGGAACAGTAGCGATCGCCGACGAGCCTGCCGCATTCGTCGCCGCACTGCGCACCGCGATCGCAACGAACAGCCGCGAGGAAGAGCAGCGCCGTATGAACATCGCGCGTGCCTATGACTGGGACGTGCAGATGGAGTTGATTGAGGAGTACATCAAGAGGGTATTGTGAGGGTGGAGTACGGAACTGCAGAATTGCCATGAAGAAGCTCGTCCCCACGCTCGCCGCCGTCGCAATCGTTCTCGTCGCCGCATATGCGCGAACGCATGAACCGTCTCATGCCGCAGAGAAGACGGCGGTCGCTTCCGCGTTCGAGACGCATGAGCGCAATGTCAGCGTCGAAGATCACGGCACGGTCGTCGCGATTCTTCCCGACGATGATCAGGGAAGCCGGCATCAGCGATTCCTGGTGCGAGTCGCATCCGGTACGACGGTGCTGATCGCGCACAACATCGATCTCGCTCCGCGCGTCGAGCCGCTGCATCGCGGCGACAGCATCTCGTTCCGAGGGGAATACATTTGGAACGAGAAGGGCGGCATCGTGCATTGGACGCATCGCGATCCGAGTGGGCGCCACGCCGCTGGCTGGCTGAGCCTGAACGGTACGGTTTTTCAGTAAATGCAACGTGCTACCATCGCCCGCTCGTGACCCGAGTTCCATGATCCCCTTCCTCGTTCAGACCCTTTTCCTCCTCGCGGCCGGCGTCGCACTCTTCCTTCTCTGGCGCACGGCTGTTCCACAACATCGATGGTTGCGACTGGTCGTCGCTGCGGGGTTTCTCGCGCGGGCGATCGGCGGGCAGGCGATGTTCTGGATCTCCTGGGGAAATCTGCCGTTTGGCCGCTCGCTGCAACTCGGCAATGGCCTTTGGGTGATTGCGCCTGACGCAACGTTCTATTTTCCGGAAGCCATAAGGGCTGCGGAGACGGGATGGAACGCGATTCTCCTGTTCGATCGCTCTTCGGCGTCGCCCTCCTATGTGCAGACGCTTGCGGCAGCGATCTGGTTTCTCGGCGGCAGCGTCGCGATCGGTGTGCTGATCAATCTCTTCTCGTACCTCGGCACAGTCGCGATCCTGCAGCGTTGGAGCCGCGAAGCGCCGGAGCTGCATCGTGCCGTAGCGCTGGCGATCGTCGCGTTCAGCCTCTCGCCGTCGTTGATCCTCTGGTCGCTGCAACCGTTGAAAGATTCGCTGTTCCAAATGCTCTTCGTCGCATTTGTCGCGGCCTGCCGGGCGTGGCAGGCCGCATGGAACACGCCGCGGGCGTTGGCCTCGCGCCTGCGAAGTTGCGCATTGTTGATGGTGCTGATGTTCGCAATCGCAGGGATGCGCTGGTATTTGGCCGGAGCGTTGCTGGCTGGTGCGGCGATCTTTCTCGCGATCGTCGCCTTTCGTTCGGCGGAGCCGCTGCGTCTCGCTCTGCCGTCTGCCGCCGTCGCGCTCCTGTTGCTCACGCAGAGTCTCGCGATCAGCGCGCGTTCTTCCATGCCTCCCGCCCTCGCCGCTGTGCTCACGCCGGCGACAGCGATCCGCTCACTCGCCCACACTCCGGCTGCCCTGCTCGCCTCGGTCGACCAGACGCGGCGAGGGTTCGACAGCACCAGCGCGACGACGATCATCAAACTGGGACGCCGGCTCGAGACTAACACGCCGTTGCAGCAGGGTTCGGTGATCCCGCTGCCGCTGCCGGTGGTCACGCCGAGTCCCAGGCCCTCGAGTCCGGTTCCGTCGGATGGAAGCGCGAGAGACTCGATCAGAGCGTTCATCGATGCTCAGGTTGCCGCCTGGAACGGGAATGACCTGCAGGCGCGCATGGCGGGATTCTGGAATTCGCCTGACTTCGAGCTGATCAGCGACGGGAAGAAGGTTCGGGGTTGGAGGCAGACACGCAAGCTCCTCTCCTTGCCGAGCAGTCAGGGCGGCACGATCACACTTTCGCACCTCGATGTTGGAGGGCCGGCCGCTTCGCCAGTCGTCACAGGTCAGTGGACCTATGATGCTGCCGGTGGTCAGCGGAACAACGGCGACTTCGAGATTCGCATGCTTCGCGTGAACGGCAAGTGGAAGATCGCCCGGTTCGCACTGCTCCCGTCGATCGCTTCATCGCCTCTGGCGGCTGCCGCTCGCGCAGCCCAACCAGCCGTTGCACCTTTGCGTCCTCCCTTTCCCAGTCCGGCCCGGAATGACGACGCGGAGATTCGGGAGCTGTTCACCAGACTGGCCCGCACCTGGAACGCCAACGAGCCCGGACTCCTCATGACGTGCTATTGGAGCTCGCCGGAGCTGCAATTCGTCGACGGCGAGGCCACGGTACGCGGGTTCGATCGTCTGTCCGCTTCGTGCCGGCGGAGTGCGGAACGATCTGGCGGCCTCGGTCTGCTCACGATCACTGACGTACGGACGACAGTGTCTGGTGACGACGCGACGGCCACGGGACGTTGGAGCGAGACGTCGAAAGGCGCCGCCATCGTCCGGCCGTTCGCGGTTGCGCTGCATCACTTTCCCGATGCCGGCTGGAAGATCACCCTGCAGAAATTCCAGCCCGCAATCTCGACACAGTCACGCGCCGCCCGGCTCCTCTCCGGCGTCGCTGCGCTGTTTCTTCCGCGCACGCTCGGGCAGCATCTCGATCTCTTCGAGATCGACGGCGGATATGGAATGCTCTGGTTCACGGAGCTCGACACTCTCGTGTTCGACGGCATGCTGTTGATCGTCGCGGTGGGTATGTTCCTCGCACGGCGCGAGCGCCCGTGGCGAAGCTCGCTCGCCTGGCTCCTCATCGCCACGACGATTCTCGTGACCCTGCCGGTGGCCTATGCGGTCAACAACTTCGGCACGCTCTTTCGTCTGCGCGAGATGATCTTTCTGGGATTGCTTCTCCTGCCACTATCCATCCGTGGTGAGGCGGGCGTCGTTCGTGCACAGACCTCTTCCCCGTGAATGAGCTCATCCGTGCCCTCGGCGATCAGGAATGGCTCGATGACGTCGCGAAGCCATTGCAGAAGGCGGTGCGAACGATCTTCGAGAGCGGAGGCCACACAGGGCGGCACCTCAAGGATTTTCTGCAACGCCGCGCTCTTGGTCATCCGCTGCATCCCGCGCTTATCGCTCCCCCTCTCGGTTCGTGGACGCTCGCGGCAGTTCTCGACGCGCTGGAGATCGCGGGCGCGCGCAACGTTCGCGGCGCCTCCGACACCGCCATCAAAGTCGGTCTCGCCGGCGCCCTTGCTGCCGCGATGGCAGGCCTTGCGGATTGGAGCGAGACCGATGAGCGTGCGAAACGCATCGGATTGACGCATGGTCTGTTGAACATCACGGCCGCCGCGCTCTATGCACTGTCCCTTCCGGTGAGAGCGCGTTCGCGATCGAAGGGCATCACGCTCTCGATGATTGCCTTCGGCCTCGCCGCGGGCTCCGGCTATCTCGGCGGTCATCTGACGTACGGAGAACAGATCGGCGTCGATCACACAGCGACCGCGGACCAGAACGATCCGAAGCAGTACGTCGATGTTTTCGCGGAAGCGGATCTCGAAGAGAACAAGCCCGCAAGAACGCTCGCCGATGGTGTGTCGATCGTCCTCGTGAAGCAAGGCGACACGATCTTCGCCATGCGCGATTCCTGTTCGCACCTCGGCGGCCCTTTGTCGGAAGGCAAGGTGGAAGGTGATGGCATTCGCTGCCCGTGGCACGGCTCGCGATTCTGCCTGCGCGACGGCTCAGTGCTCGATGGTCCTGCAGTGTTTCCGGAAAGAGTTTTCGACGTGAGAGTGAGGGATGGGCGGGTTGAGGTGCGGGCGAAGGGCTGAGAGAGGCCACATCCCTCATCCCTCATCCCTCCGAACACGTTATCCTTCCCCACATCCATGAACGCAGAAAAACGGCGCCTCGCGGGCGACGTCCACTCCCTCGCCCTTTGGCGAAAGTGGGGTCCCTATCTCTCCGACCGCGCGTGGGGCACCGTGCGCGAGGATTACAGCGCGGACGGCGATGCATGGTCGTGGCTCCCGCACGACCTCGCGCGATCGAAGGCATTCCGCTGGGGCGAAGATGGCATCGCCGGCTTCTGCGATCGCTATCAGATTCTCTGCTGGTCGCTCGCGCTCTGGAACGAACGCGACCCGATTCTCAAGGAGCGCTTCTTCGGCCTCGTTCCCACCGAAGGCAATCATGGCGAGGACGTGAAGGAGTACTACTTCTACGCCGACGCGCTGCCGACGCACGCCTATCAGCGGATGCTCTACAAGTATCCGCAGCGGGCCTATCCATATGGTCAACTGATTGACCAGAATCGCCGGCGCGGTCCGATGGAGCGTGAGTACGAGCTCCTCGAGACCGGCATCTTCGACGACGACGCCTACTTCGACGTCGAGATCGAAGCCGCGAAGGATGGGGAGGAGACGCTCGTCTTCCGCATCACCGCGCACAACCGCGGCCGCGAACGCGCGCCGCTGCATGTGATTCCGCAGCTCTGGTTCCGTAATACGTGGGCCTGGAGCGGCGAGAGTGTGACGACGCCGGTCATTCGCGCGGAAGGATCACGCCATCTGTTCGCCGATGACAGCGAGGCGCCGCCGCTCGCCGGACTCCTTCACAAGACGCAAGTCGGACCGCGCATCCTGGAGCTTCCCTCGGGCACGCAGCGGCTCTTCACCGACAACGAGACGAATGCGAAACGGCTCTACGGCGAGGGGGCGCAATCACGCAGTCCGTTCGTCAAGGATGCGTTTCATCGGCGCATCATCGGTGGCGATCGCGACGCCGTGAATCCGGCGATGACCGGCACGAAAGCCTGCGGCTGGCTGCGCTTCGAAGTCGACGGCGGCGACAAAGCCGTCATGCGCATGGTCCTCCGTCCGGCAGACGCGGAACCGTACACCGACACACGCATCGACGACGTGATCGCTGCGCGGCGTGCCGAGGCGGATGAGTTCTACGCGGAGATTCATCCGAAGCGGGCGAGCGATGAAGAGAAGAACGTGCAGCGCCAGGCCTTCGCCGGCCTGCTCTGGACGAAGCAGAGCTACCTGTTCGACGTCGATGTCTGGATGGATGGCGACAATCCCGCGATGCCGCCGCCCGAGTCACGGCATCATGGCCGCAATGCCCACTGGCGCCATCTCAACTCGATGCGCATCCTTTCGATGCCGGACAAGTGGGAGTACCCCTGGTTCGCCGCGTGGGATCTCGCGTTCCACTCGATCGTCTTCGCGCTGATCGATCAACACTTCGCCAAGGAACAGCTCTGGCTGATGCTGTTCGAGCAGTTTCAGCACCCCAACGGACAGATCCCCGCGTATGAGTGGGAGTTCTCCGATCTCAATCCGCCGGTGCACGCCTGGGCCGTCTGGCGCGTTTACAACATGGATCGCATCCGCAACGGGAAGCCCGACGTCGAGTTTCTCGAGAAGTGCTTTCACAAGCTGATGCTGAACTTCACCTGGTGGGTGAACAAAGGCGATCGCGAAGGCAAAAACGTCTTCGAAGGCGGCTTCCTCGGTCTCGACAACATCGGGGTGTTCGATCGCAGCGAGAAGCTCCCCGGCGGCGCGACGCTCGAACAGAGCGATGCCACCGGCTGGATGGGGATGTTCTGCCTCGTCATGATGCGTATCTCGCTCGAGCTGGCGAAGAAGAACGACGTGTACGAAGGACTCGCCACGAAATTCTTCGAGCACTACGTCTATATCGGTGCGGCGATGAAGATGATGCGCGGCGATCGCACGCTGTGGGACGAGCAGGACGGCTTCTTCTATGACTTGCTCCGTTTTCCCGACGGCACGGCGATTCCGTTTCGCGTCCGTTCACTCGTCGGTTTGATTCCGCTCTACGCGATCGAGCGCCTCGAACGAAAGTGGATCGAGCCCTTCGATGTGTTCAGCGAGAACCTCGAATGGTTCATGAAGCATCGCCGTGACATCGTCGACCGCTGCGTCACGACGGTGGAGAGCGATCACGACATCACGCACGTGCTCGCGGTCGTCGATCAGGCGCAGCTGCAGCATCTGCTCGCGCGCATCGTCGACTCCGAAGAATTCCTCTCGCCGTATGGACTGCGCAGTTTGAGCAAGTACCACAAGGAACATCCGTTCGTGTTCGGCGACAAGTCGGTCGGCTACGAGCCGGCCGAGGCGGTGGTGAAGCTCAAGGGAGGGAACAGCAACTGGCGCGGGCCGGTGTGGTTCCCGACGAGCTTCCTGATGATCGAGTCGCTGCGCAAGCTGGAGAAGGCATTCGGCAGCGTGCAGGTGGCAGTGCGCGATGAGGAGCTCGCCGACGCGCGCGCGGACGAAGGACTCGGCGCAGTGATGCGCACGCATGGGATGACGATCGACACGCACGAGCGGCTGCTGCCGAAGTCGACGACGCTGAGCGGCGTCGCGCAGAAACTCGCGGAGCGGATGATCGGAATCTTTCTGCCGGATGCCGACGGCTATCGCCCGCTCTACGGCCGCCGCGGCACGGTGACGGCGGAGCGTTTCGCGCACGATCCGCATTGGAAGAATCTCGTCCTCTTCTTCGAGTACTTCCACGGCGACACCGGCGAAGGCCTCGGCGCCTCGCACCAGACGGGCTGGACCGCGTTGGTGGCGAGCTTGATCGACGAGTGGAGGATGTAGGCGAAGTCGAGGGGTAACGCTGATCTTCGTCATCCCGAGCGGCGAATCGGCGCCTGCGCGCCCGTTTACGAACATGACAGCGAATCTGGCGATGCCCTAGTTCCTTCTCCCCTCCGCGAGGGGAGAAGGTGCGCGGAGCGCGGATGAGGG
>CAZKID010000130.1:0-12281 GCA_964552405.1 uncultured Thermoanaerobaculia bacterium | reverse complement strand
GAAGAGCCACGAGTGGGCGATCCGGGGGTTGGGGAACGTTCGCAAGCACGGCCGGTCCGCAGTCTCAACCAGGACTCCAGGCCCACGGAGACAGCGGCCAATAAGGCGACGCGTGTGAGAGGCGCCTATTCATCGCCCAAGGCAAGGTGGTAATTTTGACAAATGCGATTCGCGGTCATTGGCGCGGGTGGTGTTGGCGGCTATTTCGGCGGGAAGCTCGCGCAAGGCGGCGCTGATGTCGTCTTCATCGTTCGCGGCAAATCACTCGACGCTCTGAACGCAAACGGACTCCGAGTCGACAGCATCGGAGGCGATTTCGTTCTGCCGAAGGTGAACGCGACTGACGATCCGAAGAGTGCAGGCAACGCCGACGTCGTGCTGCTCGCAGTGAAGACTTCACAGGTCGTCGAGGCGATCGAGGCTGCGCGGCCAATGGTCGGCGAGCAGACCGTCGTCATCCCGCTGGAGAATGGGATGGAAGCGCCGGAGCTGATCGCGCACGCGCTCGGAGGCGAGCATGCGATGGGCGGACTCTGCGCGATCGTCAGCTTTCTCGTCGCGCCGGGACACGTCCGTCACGCCGGCTCGGATCCGTTCATCATGTTCGGAGAGCTCGACAATTCGAAGTCGGAACGTGCGACGCGCATCCGCGACGCGATGCTCGCCGCGGGCGTCGTCGCCGAGATTCCCTCCGACATTCACCGCGCGATGTGGACGAAATTCCTCTTCATCTCGCCGATGAGCGGAATCGGAGCCCTCACCCGCGTTCCTGCCGGTGTGTGGCGAACGATGCCTGAGACGCGCGAGCTCGCGAAGCGCGCGGTTGCAGAGATCGTCGCGATCGCCGCGGCACGCGGAGTACCGCTGTCACCCGAGGCGATCGAGCAGACGATGGGCCGCTACGATGGACTCCCTGCCGACGCGACCTCCTCGCTGCAGCGCGACATCATGCAAGGCAAACCATCCGAGCTCGAGGCGCAACTCGGGGCGGTGGTGCGGATGGGACGCGAGTCGAACGTGGCGGTACCGGTGCACGAGATGATGTACGCCCTCCTGTTGCCGATGGAACGAGCGATGTCATCCTGAGATCGTGCAGGATAGACTGCGATGCCAATGCACGATCACCCCGCCATCGCCGAAGCACGCCGCGTTCTCGAAGTCGAATCGGCCGCCATCCTAGGTCTCATCGATCACCTCGATCAGACCTTCATCGACGTCGTCGAATTGATCAATGGAATCGCGGGCCGCGTCGTCTCGATGGGGCTCGGCAAGAGCGGCATCATCTGCAAGAAGATCAGCGCGACGCTCGCATCGACTGGCACTCCCTCATTCTTCCTCCACCCTGCTGAAGCGATTCATGGCGACCTCGGGATGGTGGTGAAGGGCGATGTCGTCCTCGCCATCTCGAACTCGGGCGAGACCGAAGAGCTGGTGCGCCTGATTCCGAGTCTGAAGAGAATCGGCGCGGACATCGTCGCAATCACCGGCAACCCGGCGTCATCCCTCGCGAAAGGGGCAGATCATCATCTGTCTGCGGCGATCTCGAAAGAGGCCTGCCCGCTCGGACTCGCACCGACCGCTTCGACGACCGCAACCCTCGCACTCGGCGACGCCCTCGCGATGGCGCTCCTGCTCCGCAAAGGATTCAAGGAAGAAGATTTCGCATTCCTCCATCCCGGTGGCCGCCTCGGCAAGCGATTCCTGCGCGTCATCGATCTGATGCACGGCGGCGAGGCGATTCCCCTCGTCGCGATGAACACCGAGATGCACGACGTCATCTACGAGATGTCGAAGAAGGGCTTCGGGGTGACGGCCGTCGTCGATGCCGACAAGCGGTTGACGGGCATCATTACGGACGGCGATCTTCGCCGGCTGCTCCAGCTGGATGAAAACGTGCTGAAGAAGAACGCCGGCGAATCGATGCACGCCAATCCGCTGACGATCGACGACAACGAGCTGGCGTCGGTCGCCCTCCAGATCATGGAGCAGCGAAAAGTGACCTCGCTCTTTATCGTTGATGAAGAACGGCGTGTCGCAGGTATCATTCATCTTCATGATCTCTGGGGTCTCGAGCTGTTCTGAATGATGTACGAAGAAGGACACGTCATCCTCCGCTATCGCGATGGCCGCATCGAGCGGGCAACGACGGCTGACGTCGACGGCACCAACGAGCTTCTGAATGCAACTCTCGCCGACGACGGTTCGGGGCTGCAGATTCCATATTCGGAACTGAAGGCGGTGTTCTTTCCGCGCGTCACGCCGGATGAAGAACTCGAAGATCCGCCGGGCAGCCTGATTGCCGTCGAGTTCGACGACGGCGAGGTCATCCGTGGCAACGCGACATTCGATCCGGCCGCGAGCGGTTTCTTCCTCACTCCACTCGATCGGAGCAAAAACGAGCGGATCTTTGTTGTCAGATCTGCGATCGCATCGATCGAAGTGGAGAGACTCTGAGTTGAAGAAAACACTACTGCTGTTCACAGCCGTCCTCGCCCTTTCACTTCATGCCGCGGAGATCGACAAGGTCTCTGCCACGCTGGCCGGTCAGGAAGCGTCATTCACGCAGCACTTCACGCCGAAAGGTTTCAAGAAGGCGCAGACCGAGAGTGGAACCGTGCTCTTCGGCGCGTTGCCGCAGATGCGCTGGTCGTACGCGAAGCCGGAGCAGAAACTCTTCGTATACGACGGCAACAAGTCGTGGTTTTACGTCCCTGCCGAAAAGCAGGTGACCGTCGCGACGATCGATGCGCAACGGCGCCGCGATCTGCCCTTTTTGCTGATCGGCGATCCGTCCGCGCGCGAGAAGGCGTTCGTCGTGAAAGAGCAGGCGCGCGGCGCGAAGATCGTCACGACTCTCACGCCACGCGACGCGAACGGACTCCTCGCCGCCATCGTGGTGACGTCGTCCTCAGCGACGCATCTGATCGATTCCGTCGAATACAACGATCGTCAGGGAAATCGCACGGTTTTCGAGCTGTCGGGATATCATCCCGCCGCCGCGGGGCCCGACGCATTCCGCTTTACGCCTCCCGCCGGCGTCCAGCAAATCGAACAGTAGTGGAGGACAGGCGCCGCCTGTCACACAGGAGTTTCCATGGCCCAGGAGTTTTCATTCGACATCGTCTCGAAGACGGAGATGCAGGAAGTCTCGAACGCGGTGCAGCAGGCTCAGAAGGAGCTGGCGCAGCGCTTCGATTTCAAAGGCAGCAAGAGCACGATCGACCTCACGAAGGATGAGATCGTCCTCGTCAGCGACGACGAAGGAAAGCTGCGCAGCCTGAAGGACATTCTCGAGACGAAGCTCGTGAAGCGCGGCGTCTCCCTCAAAGCCGTCGATTACGCGAAGCTCGAAGATGCATCGCTGGGCACCGTTCGCCAGAAGGCGAAGATCGTGCAGGGCATCGAGAGCGAAAAAGCGAAGGCGATCGTGAAGGCGATCAAAGACGCCAAGCTCAAAGTTCAAGCATCGATTCAGGCCGACCAGGTGCGCGTCACCGGCCGCAGCAAGGATGATTTGCAGAAGGCGATGGCCCTGGTCAAGGAAAAGGACTTCGGCATTCCCCTGCAGTTCACGAACTACCGCGGTTGAGACGCAATCCTTCATCGACTATTCTTGACCCGAGTGACAGCCCCTCCTCATACCCTCAACGAGCAGTTATCGCGAGCCGAGCGTCTGCTCGAGCCGATCGGGCCCAAGCTCCAGATGGTCGAGGAGGAGTTGCGCCGCAATTTCCAATCGAAGGTCAAGACCATCCACGACGTCGGTGAGCACATCCTCGGCGGCGGCGGAAAGCGGTTGCGCCCTGCCCTGCTTCTGCTCGTCTCGAAGCTTCTGAACTACGAGGACTGTCGCGATGTGGTTTATGCCGCCGTCGTGGAGTTCATCCACACCGCGACGCTGGTGCACGACGACATCATCGACGAGGCAGAGATCCGACGCGGACGCACGTCGATCAACTATCGGTGGGGCAATAACCTCACGGTACTCGTTGGCGACTACCTCTATACACATTCCATGAGCCTGGCGCTGGCCGAGGGAAATCTCGACATTCTGCGGCTGCTGTCGGATACGACGATCCGCATGATCGAGGGGGAGATCATCGGCCTCGAGCAGAACGGCCACGCCGATCTGACGATCGACGACTACTTCGATGTCGTGACGCGCAAGACGGGACTGCTGTTCGGCGCCTGCTGCCGGATCCCGGCGTATCTCGCGGACAACGTCTCAGAGAGCGCGGCGAAGTCGCTCTACGACTATGGGTTGAATCTCGGCATCTGCTTCCAGCTGATCGACGATCTGCTCGACTTCACATCGAGCACCGAAGTCCTCGGCAAGCCCGCGTTGTCCGATCTGAAAGAAGGGAAGGTCACGCTGCCATTGATTCTCGCAATGCCGCGCGCCTCCGCGCACGAGCGCGAACTGATCGCGCACGTCGCCGCAGAGAAGTCGTTCAACGGAACCGATCCGGCCGAAATCGTGAACGTGGTGCGCAAGTACGGCGCGCTCGAGGAAGCGCGCGCCATCGCCCGCGACTACGCGGCGAGAGCGCGCACGTCGCTGGAATCGTTCCCCGCTTCCGATGCGAAAGAGACGCTGGAGATGGCGTTGGATTTCGTGATGGAGAGGGACAAGTAGTCTCCCCTCCGTGATCTCCGCGTCTCCGCGAGAGACGGTTTCACGCGGAGACGCGGAGATCGCGGAGAAGAACCCCTACGACAACATCTCCATGATCTCCGCCATCGCGGCCCGCGCGCGGAGGTGAACCGGCTCCTCCTGACGATCGCTCGTCAGCCGGATCACCTTGTTGTATTGCTCGATCGCGTGCGGGTAATCCTTGAGGCAACGGTGATAGATCTCGGCCTTGCAGAGCTTGGCTTCGACGTTCATCGGTTCGAGCTCGAGGATCTTGTTGAGGAAGATCATCGCGGTGTCGTACTTCTGCTCTTCCATCGCCATCTTGTAACGAAGGCGATAGAGCGACACGAGCTCGTTCTGTTTGGGATCGATCCAGGCTCCCGGCAGGTAGGTGCGGATCGTCGAGAGGAGTCTGGTTTTCAGCGCGGGATTCGAGCGCTTCACCTGAATCTGCTGCCGCATTCACACCCTCCCATCCGTACTCTCACTCGAATTTGAATAACAGTGTAGGACCGAAACGGTGAATCGTCAAGTACTTGACCATCGGCATTCCGCTACAATCTCGCCGATGCGCGTCGCCGTCTATCCCGGCTCCTTCGATCCGCTGACGAACGGACACCTCGACATCATTCGCCGCGGCACACAGCTCTTCGATCGTCTGCTCGTCGCCGTGCTGGAGAACGAAGGAAAGTCGCCCCTCTTCTCCGTCGCGGAGCGAATGGATCTCATCGCACGCTGCACGCACGATCTGCCGGCCGTGCAAGTGCACTCGTTCAGCGGGCTGCTCGTCGACTTCATGCAGCGCGTCGACGCCACCGTCGTCGTGCGCGGCATCCGCGCTGTCTCCGATTACGAGTACGAGTTGCAGATGGCGCTCATGAACCGCGAGCTGCACCCCGGCGTGGAGACGATCTTCATGCTGCCGGCAGTCGAATACACCTACGTCTCCTCACGCCTCGTGAAGGAAGTCTTCAGGCTCGGCGGCGACGTAGCGCGGCTGGTGCCTCCGTTGGTGCTGGAGTCTTTGAAGGCGCGGTTGCCTGTGACTGTGGGCTCATAGGCCCGCTGTCTGCTGTCTGCGGTCTGATTACGGCATCCCGCAAACCGCCGCGCTCGCGCAATTCTTCGACACCCTCGCCGAAAAATCGCTGTTCCCCGCGAAGCACGCGTCCACGGTCTTCTTTCCGAACGTTGCCTCGACCTGCGCCGGAACGTGCGCTCGTTTCACCTCGTGGAACTCGGCCGTCGCTGAACCGTCCGCCGCAATCGTGACGAGGTAGTAGCCGTACACATCCGTCTGCGCGCGGCTCACCGGCATCCCGGCCGTCGTATCCGGCAGCCGATAACGTGTCGCACCGGCGGTACCGGCGATCCATCCTGGAACGACACCGCCATTCGCGCGCCAATACTCGGTGTCGTAAACGTTCTCGAGCTTGAAGTGCGAATGGCTGGCGAACGAATAGACCTTCTTCCCGGCCTTCATCAATTCGAGCAGCTGCTTGTACACCGTGACGCCGCTGCGCTCCCCGTTCGCCGTCTCGTTCATGCTGTGATCGCAGCTCAAGCTGTGCGGCAGTGCGCCGTGTCCGCCGATCACCACCGCTGTGATTTCAGGATGCGTCTTGTCGTATTCGAACCGATCCTTCAGCCAGCGCAACTGCGCGCTGTCGTACGTGTACTCGGCGTTGTCCGTGTTGATGAAGTCCACGCCGTTCTGGATCCAGTGGTAGTAGGTCCGAAGCACGTGATCATTCGGATCGTCCGCAAGCCGCTGCGCGACGATGTTCGGCTTCGTGAGCCAGTCGCCGAACTGTGTAATCCAGTCGTTCCGTGTCTTCGGCTCGTACAGCTCGTGGTTGCCGACCCCGAGATAGACCGGCAGAGTGCCGAATGGATTCACCTGGCTGGCGATGAAATCGGGCCATGCATTGCGGTTGTAGTCTCGGATGCTGAGCGTCATTTGCTGATCGGCGGGGCGTTGCGCGTTCTTCACTTCGTTCGCGCCGAGCATGTCCTGATCGATGTTGAGCAGCCAGCGGAAGTCGCCGAGGTGCCAGTAGAACTGCGCGTTCGTGTTCCTGACCGACTGCGCGATCGCAGGCATCACGACGTCGCCGCAATTGCGCGAGTCGCCAGCCACTGCGAACTGCAGTTGGGCCGAGGCATTGAACGAGAACAGAAGAGTGAGCAGGATCAGAGTGCGCATGTTGGACGGGAGAATGGTACAGGAGAGCGGGCGAGACGCCCCTCTCCTACTCGCTTCGCGGGTCGAGCGCTTCCCGCAGCCGGTCGCCGACCACGTTGAACGCGGCCACAGTGCTGAAAATCGCCACTCCGGGAAACAGCACGAGCCACCAGGCGTAGTCGATGGGCTGCTCCGCGAGACTCAGGATGCCGCCCCAGGCCGCCGCGGGCAGCGGCCCGCCGAGACCGAAAAAAGAACGCGCGTAATCGGTGAGAATGGCCGCCGCGACCGAGAAGTTCGCGGAGACCAGCGCCGGCGCGAGTGCGTTCGGCAGCAGATGCCGGAAGATGATGCGCAGGTCGCGCGCGCCGATGGCACGCGCCGCCTGTGCATAGTCGAGCTCGCGGATGCGGAGAATCTCTCCCCTCACGTAGCGCGCGGCATCCGTCCACGTCGTGATGCCGAGGGCGATCACGATGGTGTACATCGAGGGGCGAAAGAGACCGACGATCGCGACGACGAGAAAGAGAAACGGAAAGCAGAGCACGATCTCGATCACACGCGACACGAGCCAGTCGAGCGCGCCGCCGTAGAAGCCGGCGATGGCGCCGAGCACCGCGCCTACCAGCAGCGCAATGACCGCCGCGAGAAAACCGACTGTGAGGGAAACGCGCGCGCCATGAATCAATCGCGTGAGTACGTCGCGGCCGACATCGTCCGTGCCGAAGTGATGCTCCGCAGATGGCGGCTCGAGGCGGCGCATGAGATCGATCTCGTTTGGCGAATGCGCGACGGGTGGCCGCAGCAGCACGTGCCCTTCCACCTTCTCTTCCACACCCTGCTGCTCGCTCACCAGATCCCGCATCGCCGGACAGCGCAATCCGTCAGGCGTTCGAACGAGCAACGGTTTCGAGTTCGCAAGGAGCGGCGCGAATAGCGCGCAGAGTGTGATGAAGCATCCATACGCCAGCGCAGCATTGGCGACCCTGCTCCGGCGGAACCGCCTCCACACTTCGTGCCCGGGATTCATCGCCGCCCCTCGATCCGCACGCGAGGATCCGCGATCGCGTACAAGACATCGGCCAGGACGCTCGCCAGCAGCGTGAAAAGGGCCGTGACCACCGTGAGCGCGAGCACCGTCGGATAGTCGCGGCTCAGCAGCGACTGAAAGTAGAGCCGGCCGATGCCGTCCCACTGAAAGATCGACTCGACGATCACGCTGCCTGAAAGCAGATAGGGAATCGTGAGACCGAGAAGCGTGATGAGCGGAAGCAGACCGTTGCGAAATGCGTGATGCCAGAGCACGACGGGCTGGCTCACACCCTTCGCGCGCGCGGTTGTGATGAAGTCCTGATGGATCACTTCCGAGAGCGCCGACTTCGTGAATCGCGCATAAAAAGCCAGCTGAGCGTAGGTCAGCGTCAGCACCGGCAGAATCATGTGTTGGAAGCGATCGCTCACCTGCCCCAGCGTCGAACGGAGCTCGTAGTCATCCGAAGTCATGCCGAAGAGCGGAAGCCAGTCGTGGTGCACTGCAAAAAGCTCCATCAGCAGCAGCGCAACCCAGAACGACGGCAGCGAATAAAGCAGAAAGAAAACGACCGACGAGCCGCGCTCGAGCAGATGTCCGGATCGTGACGCGCTCCAGAGCCCGATCGGAATTCCAGTCATTGCCGCCAGGAGAAACGCGAGGCCGTTCAGCACGATCGTGTTCGGCAGCTTGTCGAGGATCCTCTCCATCGCCGGCCGGTGATTGATCACCGAGGGACCGAAGTCGAGCGTGACGACTCCGCGCAGCCACCAGAGGTACTGCTTGACCAGAGGTTCGTCGAGATGATGCTCGTGTCGGATCGCCGCGAGAATTGCCGGTGGAATGCCATGAGGACCGGACTTCGCGATGTAGAACGTCACTGGATCGCCGGGAACACTGTGGATAAGCACGAATGTGACGATCGTGATGCCGAAGAACGTGAGGACTGCGTACGCGAAGCGCCTCGCCAGGTACGCCGTCATCCCGGCCTCACTGCGGCTTCGCCGCGGGAGAGGCGTTCTCGTGCGTCCGCTGACTCACGGGAATCCACCAGTCGAACTCACCCGGATACCAGAGAAAGAGTCCGAAGCCTTTCGACTCCTTAACGCCATGCACGCGCCTGTTGATGGCCCACTTCACCGAGGACTGCACGGTCCAGGTGTACGGCTGATCGGCGGCGATCAGCGCGTGCAGCTTGCGATAGATGTCGACGCGCTTCGACTGATTGAGCTCTTTGCGTCCGGCATCCATCAACGCGTCGGCTTCCGGATTCTTGTAGAAGACGATGTTCTGTCCGTGAGGCGGCCACTGCGAAGAATGGAGCAGAGGGAATGGATCCGGATCCGGATCGAGATCCCATGCGCTCAATGCCGCGTCGAAGTTGCCGGCCAGGAGGCGCTGAAACATCGCGGTGCCGTCCATCTGCGTGATCGTGACCACGACGCCGATCTTCTTCAACTCCGACTCGAGGAGCTGAGCGAGCGGCAATGAGGGAGCATTCCCCGACGTGATGAGCAGTTCAATCTTGAACGGCTTGTGATCCTTGTCGAGCACGCCGTCGTGATCGGTGTCGAGCCAGCCCAGTGCGTTGAGCTCGCGTTGAGCCGCAAGCGGATCGAACTCGATCACCGGCACGTTCGGGTTGTACGCCCACTGATCCGGCGTGAAGGGACCGTTCATTGCGCGCGCGGTGCCGTGATAGTAGTTGTTGATCAGCGACTTGACGTCGACGCATTTCGCGAGCGCCAGCCGCACGCGCTTGTCGGAGAGAATGGGAACGCGGTTGTTCCAGGAGATCGTGTTGTAGGTGAGGTAGTAGAAACGGCGGAACTCGAGCGTCTTCAGAAGCTCCGGCCGTGTGGAGTTCATCTGCCACACGTCGGAGGTGATCATCGCCTCGTCGACGTCGCCCCGCTTCACGGCGTTCCATGCGGTGTTGTCGTCGGTAATGGTCTTGAAGATGACCGTCTTCAGGTAAGGCTTCTTACCCCAGTAGTCTTCGCGGCGCTCGAGAACGATGTCGTTGTCTGCAGTGCGGCGAGCGAGACGATAAGGGCCGCTGCCGAGGGCGTTGAAGTTGTACGCGGTCTTGAAGTCACCTTTTGAGTAGACATGCTCCGGCAGCACGAGGACGTCGTTGAAGTGTGTGAGCTGCGGTGCGGATACCTCTTTGAATGAAACGACGAGCGTGTGATCGTCGACGACCCGCGTCTTCGTCATGTCGATCTTGTCGAATTCTCCGCCGACCTGAGCGGCTTCCATCGCCGGATCGACAATCTTCTTCAGCGTAAAGAGAACATCGCTGGCGAGAACCGGAGAGCCGTCGGAGAATGTCGCCTTCGGATCGAGATGAAACGTGTAGTCGAGACCGTCCGCGGAGATCTCCCACTTCGTCGCAAGTCCGGGGATCGGTGTGAGATCGATGTCGAAGTAGACGAGCGGCGTGAAGATGTAATTCATCACCAGCCGGTCGTAACGGCTCGTTGCGACGATTGGATTGAGTGTTGCGACTTCGGTGGAGAGGTGCCGGATGAGCGTGCCGCCATCCTGCGGTGATGACTCATCGATGGCCGTGGATGTTGTCGTGGCCGCCGGCTTCTCGTGGCCGCACGAGACCGCGAGAACGAGCGAGAGAGCGGCAATCAGTGTGCGGCGCAAAGCGCCATCATTATAGGGGACAGACAGACAGCAGGCAGCAGACAGCAGGAGCCAACTACAGGATTTTTCTTCTGCTGTCGGCTGCCCGCTGTCTGCTGCCTAACCTACGGCAGCGTGACCGATGTCGTAGCCACGTTGTAGAACGAGTCGGTCGCGCGGATGATCACGAACTTCCCTTCCACCGCGTTGCGCTTCAACTTGTACGTCTCGTCGCTCGAGTCGGCGATTCCATCCGCTGGTGTGAGACGAATCCACTTCGTCGCGTCGGCCGAGTATTCGACTTTGCCGATGGTCGAGAGTTTGTCTGTGATGCGAATGACTGTCTCGTCGCCCTGCGTCGTCCCGTTGATCGACGGCGGCGTGTTGTCGATCTGGAACATCACGCCGTCTTTCGTGTCGGACAGCGGTCCATCCGGATTGTCGTTCGCATCGCTCACGATGAGCCGCAACTCGTACAGTCCATCCGGCAGCTGCGACGTGTCGAAGTTCATCTGCGTCTCTTCGAGGTTGTCGCGAAGGCGCAGCCACTTCTCACTCCCCTTCTTCCGGAATGCGAGCGAGTAGCGGAGCTGATCGCCGTTGTCGTCGTGCGCGCGCCATGTGATCGTGCGGAAACCTTTGCGGAAGACTTTCTTTCCCTGGTCGCTCTTGTCGCGCGGCGTTTCGAGACTCGTGAAGATCCCGTATTCATCGGGATTCGACGCCTCGACGACTTGCGGCGACGCTGGATACGAGGAGCTGATGAAGACGACCGCGGGATCCTGCACGGCAACCGTATCGATGGCTGGAGCAACGTTGCGATTGATGTACGCAACCGTCACGTTGTCGATCGAGACGTCGGCTCCCGGTTTCGGCATCGTGAGCTTGTATTGGATGTAGCGTCCCGGCGGCGCGGTGATCGTCCCCTCTGCCGCGGCGATCGCGTTCGTCCAGCCGCTCCATGACGAGTCGGGCGTTCGTGTATTGCCGCTGCGGAAAGCAACGGCGACGTGACCGTCCCCTACGTTGGTTCCCTCGATGCGGAAGTGTCCGAAATGCGAGAAGCGCTCGACATCTTTCGCGGCCGAGCGATATTCAGCCTTCGCAGCGGGCGCGCCCGTCATGCGATAGACCGCGCCGCTGTTCGTCGTCGTGATCAACGTCTCGCCATTCGACGTCGAGATCGACACGACCTGCTTCTCGGGAACCGCCGCGATGAGCGCAGCCTCGCCATCTTTGATTTCGTAGATGCGTCCCTGTGGACCGGTGGAGAGAAGAATGCCGCCATTGCGCGCGCCGCTGATCGAGTAGACCATCTCGCGATCGAACTTGCGCGCGATCTCGACGAAGCCGTCGGTGTTGATCTTGTAGATCTCACCGCTCCCGGCCTGTGCGGCCGCCGTCGATGCGTCTTCGAACGACACGCTCACGTCGACCGTCGGCGTGGGCTCCGCGCTGGCGTCCTTCTTGTCGCCTGACGAACCTCCCTGTCCCTGCTTCGGCTGCGCCTTCTGGGGCGCGCTCGAGGGCAGCACGTTGCTCACGCCCGCGGCCCACGCGATGCCGGTCGAAGGCTCGACATAGATCGATGAGATCTCGTTGAGAGTCGAGTCGTAGAGCGCGTGCGCGGAACCATCTGCGCGCAGTTCGTAGATGCGTCCCTTGCCCGCACTGCCGACGAGCAGCGAGCCATCGCTGCGGGCGGCGAGCGAACGCAGATGCGTTTCGGGGGCGTCGTACCAGACCTTCCCTTCCCCCTTGGGCGTGACCCGAAAGAGCTTCCCTTCGACTCC
>CAZKID010000129.1:0-12331 GCA_964552405.1 uncultured Thermoanaerobaculia bacterium | reverse complement strand
GCCCGGTGGCCTTCGGCTTTCCGACGGGGGGGGGACGCCGGCTGGGGCCGCCCGGGGCCGGTAAGCATGCCGGGCGAGACTTCCGGAGGACCGACTTTGCCCGCGCCCTGCAGCGCGATGCGCATGTCCGCCGCCATCGCGATCTCCAGTCCGCCGCCGACCGTGTGGCCGTTCAGCGCCGCGATCACCAGCTTCGGCGTCTGCTCCAGGCGGAGCAGCGTCTCGTTCGCATGCAGGCAGAACATGTACTTGAATCCCGGCGTCACCTCGGAAAGCATCTTGATGTTCGCGCCGGCGGAGAAGAACTTCTCGCCCGATCCGCGCAGCACGATGACATGAACCGAATCGTCCATGCGTGCCTCGAGGATGCAGGAGTCCAACTCCTTGTTCATTTCGTACGTGTAGGTGTTGGCAGGGGGATCGTTCAATTCGAGAATTGCGACGCCCTTGTCAACCCTGTAATCGACCAGATTTCCAGCCATTCGAATCTCCGTTTTCTTGATGAAGTGGGGGATTGTACGCCATGAGGCTTTTCTACGGATTCCTGTTTGCACTCACGACGGTTGCTTCCGCTGCAGAACCGCCGGTCACGGCCATTCATGCCCGCCATCTGCTCGATGTGAGGACCGGCAGCGTGAGTGACGCGTTCATCGTCGTGAAGGGAGAACGGATCGACGCGATCGCGAAATCCGCCCCGGCGGGCGCGAAGGTCATCGACCTCGGCGCTGCGACGGTGCTGCCGGGCCTGATCGATTGTCACGTTCACCTCGTCACCGACTGGACCGATTTTTCGTCGACCTCGTTTCTGCGCATGTCTTCACCGCAGAAGACGCTCTTCGGTCTGCAGAACTCCTGGTGGTATCTCGATCGCGGATTCACGACGCTGCGCGATGCAGGTGAAGGCGATCCGGCCTATGGCCAGGTCGCATTGCGCGATGCATTCAACAAAGGGATGTTCCGAGGTCCGCGCCTCTTCGTGGCCGGCTTTCCGCTGTCGGTCACCGGTGGTCACGCCGATGTGAACCCGCTCGCTCCCGATGTCACCATGCCCGTCTACTCCAACATCGCGGACAGCGTCGACGACGTGCAGAAGGCGGTGCGTCACGATGTACGCAACGGCGTCGACTGGATCAAGCTGATGGCAACCGGCGGCGTCACGGATCCACTCAGCGACTTCACGGTGCAGGAGCTCAGCGACGAGCAACTGCGCGCGGCGGTCGAGTGGGGACATCGCGCGCACAAGAAAGTCATGGCCCATGCGGAAGGGACCGTTGGAATCAAGGCGGCAGTGCGAGCCGGCGTCGACTCGATCGAGCACGGCACAGTGCTCGATGAAGAAGGCGCGAAGCTGATGGCGGAGCGCGGCACGTGGCTCGTTCCCACACTCGAGACGGTCCAGCGCGGAGTGGAGATCGGCCTGTCACAGGGGCAGGAGCCGGTGATGCTGGAGAAGGGGAATATCACGTGAAGATCGCCTTCGGACTCGATGACGACCCACGCGTCGTCGCGCGCGAATTCGAGGCGCTGGTAAAGGGGGGGATGACGCCGCTGCAGTCGCTGCAGACCGCGACGATCAACGCGTCAACACTGCTCGATCAGAGCGCGAACATCGGTTCACTCGAAGCGGGACACTACGCGGACATCGTCGCAATCGACGGCGATCCGCTGAAGGACATCAAGGTGATGTCGAAGATCGTGTTCGTCATGAAGGGGGGCGAGGTGGTGAGGAATGCGGGCGCTGGGGCGCTGGGCCACTAGGGGCGGGTCGAGGGTGCGCAGCACCCTCTCATCGCCCATCGCCAAATGAAATCCCCACGCTGCGCGCGGTCTGCACCATCGATCCTTCGGGGTCGACGTATTTCATCCTCGACACCGCATCTTTGATCGCGACCGAGACGATCTCGTCGCCGCGCAGCGCGACCATCCTTCCGTACTCGCGGCGGCCGAGGAGATCGGCGGCGGCTTTGCCGAAACGGGTGGCGAGGATGCGGTCGTAAGCGATCGGCGATCCGCCGCGCTGGATGTGACCGAGCACCGTCACGCGGATCTCATGCTTGATGTGCTGCGCGATCTGATCGGCGACGCGATACGCGATTCCGCCCAGCCGCTTCGAGCGGCGATCGAGATAGGCCTCTTCGCCGCCGAGGGGCTTCGAACCTTCGGCCACGACGATCAGGTCGAACGTCGCACCCTCGCGATCGCGATCGCGAATCGAGGCGATGATGTTCTCCGGTGTGTACGGGATCTCGGGAATCAGGATGATGTCGGCGCCGCCTGCCAGTCCCGAATAAAGCGCGATCCATCCGGCATCGCGTCCCATGACTTCGAGGATCATCACGCGATCGTGACTCTCTGCCGTCGTGTGCAGCCGATCGACCGCTTCGGTTGCGACGGAGACCGCCGTGAAAAAGCCGAACGTGTAATCGGTCGCTTCGAGATCGTTGTCGATCGTCTTCGGCACCGCGACCATCGGGATGCCCATGTCGCACAGGCGCTGCGCGATCTTCAGTGTCCCATCGCCGCCGATGGCGATGATGCCGTCGATGCCGAGCTTATGGATGTTGTCGACGCACTCGGCCGAGCGATCGATGCAGATGCGCTCGCCATCCTGCATCGTCGGATACTCGAACGGATTGCCGCGATTCGTCGTGCGCAGCAGCGTGCCGCCCTTGGGCAGAATGCCGCGGATCGCCTCGAGCGAGAGCGGAATCGCCGAGCTCGTCAACAGTCCTTCGAAGCCGAACTGAATCCCGAAGACTTCGAAGTCGTAGTCGCGGATCGCGGTACGAACCGCCGCGCGGATCACCGCGTTGAGACCAGGACAATCGCCGCCCCCGGTAAGAATGCCGATGCGCTTGCGTGCCATTTGATCAGTATAGAGTTCTGAGTACTGAGTTCTGAGTACTGAGTTCTGAGTTCTGAGTACTGAGTTCTGAGTTCTGAGTGCTGAGTGCTGAGTGCGCCTGCCTCTACTCAGCACTCAGAACTCAGTACTCAGAACTCGGTCCCGATGGCACTCCCATTGCTCAACCATTCAGTACCCGGCGCCCCAGGTGCCGGCCCAACTGTGGAGGAGACATGAACATTCTTGGATGGCTTTTGTTCGGTTTGATCGTGGGTGCGATCGCCAAGTTCCTGATGCCGGGCAATGATCCCGGTGGCTGGATCGTGACGATCCTTCTCGGTATCGCCGGATCGTTCGTCGGTGGATTTCTCGCGTCCGCTCTTGGTCATCAGGAGCAGACGGCCGGCTGGATTGGCTCCATTGTCGGCGCGATGGCCCTGCTATTCATCTACCGGTTGATCGTCGGCAGACGAACCGTCTGACGCGGCGTGAAATACAGTTACTGCGACAAAGGCCTCGCCCAGTCCGGCGAGGCCTTGTCATGTGTACCGACTCAGAACTCAGCACTCAGAACTCAGAACTCGTTCAACGATTTGTCACCGAATTCGTAACTCCCATGAGCGAACCATAAGATGCATCGTTACGTCTGATGTTCTAAAAGGGGTGCGCCCCGGGCGTTCGCAATTTCCGCGCGGGCCTACCCTGTTTCCACATACATTCATCAGCGTTCCCAGGAGGAGTTCGAATAGTCATGACAGCATCGACGAAACGAGTTTTGTCGACCATCGCAATCGTCATCGCCTCGGTCGCGTTCGGGGTCATCATCAGCGCCGATCTCGGCCTGATGCGCAGTTCTCACGCACAACCAGCTCCACAGATTCAAACCACGTCCGGCAGCGTCACCAGCGTGACCATTCCGTCGTTCGCTGACGTCGCGGCGCGCGTGATGCCCGCGGTCGTCTCGATCCGCTCGACGGAGATCGTCAAGAGCAGCGAGATGCGCCAGCGCGGCGGCGGCGGCTTCGATCCGTTCGAGTTCTTCTTCCCGAATCCGGGACAGACTCCGCGCCGCCACGGGATGCAACAGCAGCCCAACGACCAGGATGACGAGCACGCGCAGCGCAGCGGCGGCTCGGGCTTCATCATCTCGCCCGACGGCTACATCCTCACGAACAACCACGTGATCGAAGGGGCGACGAAAGTCGAAGTGCACTACGGCGCCGACGAGAATGGCAACGGCGGACATACCGTCGATGCGAAGATCATCGGTCACGACGCCGCGACCGACATCGCTCTTCTGAAGATCGAATCGAACGGCAACCTGCCGAATATCTCACTCGGAGACAGCGAACGAATCCGCAAGGGTGACTGGGCCATCGCCATTGGCAATCCGTTCGAGTTCGAGAACACGCTGACGGTCGGCGTCATCTCGGCGAAGGGCCGCTCGCTCGGACTCTCGACGCAGACACGCTCGTTCGAGAACTTCATCCAGACGGATGCCGCGATCAACTTCGGCAACTCCGGCGGTCCGCTGATCAATATCAACGGCGAGGTGATCGGCATCAACACCGCGATCCGTGGCGGCGGCGCGCAGGGCATCGGCTTCGCGACTCCGATCAACACCGCGAAGCGCCTCCTGCCGCAGCTCAAGCAGGGCAAGATCGTTCGCGGCTACCTCGGCATGGGCATCTTCGAGGTCACCGAAGATGTGAAGCAGGCCTTCAACCTGTCGGAGGCGCGCGGCGCACTCGTCCAGCAGGTCGAGCCAGGCAAGCCCGCCGACAAGGCCGGCATCGAGAAAGGCGACATCATCGTCGAGATCGATGGCCGCAAGATCAATACGAACCGCGAGCTCATCGACTACATCTCGTATCTGCCCGTCGGCACGAAGGTGAACATCACCCTGATCCGCAACGGTCAGCGCAAGACCGTCGCCGCCACGACCGCCGAGCGTCCGAACGAGAGCGATCAAAGCGAAGAGGCACAGGGCGAAAACCCCAACGGTCCGACGAAGAACCGCCTCGGCGTCTCCGTGCAGGAGATCACCCCGCAGTCACGTCAGCTCTATGGCCTCGGCGACAACGTGAGAGGCGTCGTCGTGACCGGCGTGAAGGAAGTCTCGCCTGCCGGTGAAGTCGGCATCGCCGAAGGCGATGTGATCAGCGAAGTGCAGGGACAGAAGATCAACAACGCGGCGGATTTCCGTTCGGCAGTGGATGCACTGAAGAGCGGCCAGACGATTCGCGTGTATGTCACGAGCAGTGGCGGCCGCGGAGGCCAGTCGCTGTCGGGATACCGGTTCCTGCGGATTCCCTAGCAGCTCCACTACAATGCGCGGCGCATGAACGATGAGCTCTTCATGCGCCGCGCCCTCGATCTCGCGGAGCGAGGCCGTTACGGCGTCAGCCCCAATCCGATGGTCGGCTGCGTGATCGTGCGCGAGGCCGCGATCATCGGTGAAGGATTTCATGAGCGCGCAGGCGAGGCGCATGCGGAAGTCGGCGCCCTTCGCAACTGCAACGGCGATCCGCGCGGCGCAACGATGTACGTCACGCTCGAGCCCTGCTGCCACCACGGCCGCACGCCACCCTGCACCGACGCGGTCATCGCCTCCGGCATCGTACGACTCGTGATCGCGATGCGCGACCCGAACTCGCTCGTCGACGGCCAGGGCATCCAGCAACTGCGCGAGGCTGGAATCGAAGTCGTGGTCGGAGTGCTCGAGGCCGAAGCGCGTCGTCTGAATGAGAAATTTGCCTGGTCGATGTCGCAGCAGCTTCCCTTCGTCCTGCTGAAAGCGGGGATGACGCTCGATGGCAAGCTCGCGACCGTCGCACGCGAAAGCCAGTGGATCACATCGAGCGCCGCCCGCGAACGCAGCCTGATGCTGCGCGAAGAGTACGATGCGATCGCGATCGGCAGCGGCACGCTGACCGCCGACAATCCTCGCCTCACCCGCCGTCTCGGTATGGCGACCTCGATCACGCCCTTCGCGCGGGTCGTGCTCGACGCGGCTGGAAATGCTCCGGCGCATGCGCAGATGTTTGTCGATGGCGGCCGCACGATTCTCTTCACGCCGCGCGCGCCGCAGGATCTCTCGACGTCGGTCGAGGTCGTCGAGATGCAGGCACCCGGCGGACGGCTCGATCTGATCGCGGTCCTGCGCGAGCTCCATGAGCGAGGCATCCGCTCGCTGCTCGTCGAAGGAGGCTCGCTCGTCCACTCCGATTTCATCCGCCGCGGTCTCTGGCAGAAGATGATTATTTTCGCAGCGCCGGTCATCGTCGGCGGCGCCGAGGCACCGTCGATCTTTGCCGGCGAACCGGTGAGCCGGTTGACAGATGCGTACCGCTTTCGGTTTGATCGCGCCGAGATCGTCGGATCGGATGTCATGATCACGGCCTATCCGACGTGAGTGACGAGTGACGAGTAGCGAGTGACGAGTACCTGAACACGCCAAGAACTCGTCACTCGTCTCTCGTCACTCGTCACTCGTCACTCGTCACTCGTCTCTCGTCACTCGTCTCTCGTCACTCGTCACTCGTCACTCGTCACTCGTCACTCGTCACTCGTCACTCGTCACTGTGCACCATGTTTACCGGAATCATTCTTCACAGCGGCACCATCTCTTCCTTCGATCGACATGACAAGGGCGCGCGCCTGCGCCTTCAGGTTCCATCGGAGTTCGACTTGCACCGCGGCGAGAGCGTCGCGGTGAACGGCGTATGCCTCACGATGCTGCCGGAGGGCGACGGCATCGTCATGGCCGATGTCTCCGACGAAACGCTGGCGCGCACGACCCTCGGCAGTCTAACCACCGGCTGCAGCGTGAATCTGGAGCGCGCGCTCGCCATCGGCGACCGACTCGGCGGCCACCTCGTGCAGGGACATGTCGACACGGTGGGCACACTCGTCTCGACGAAGGACGAAGGGGAGTTCGCCGTCTACCGCTGGAGCTTTTCCGAGGAATACGCGGAGCTCGTCGTGCCGAAAGGATCGATCGCCGTCGATGGCGTTTCGCTGACCATCGTCGATCCGGACCACAGCTCGTTCGGCGCGGCACTCATCCCCGAGACGCTGCGGCGGACGACCATCGGTGCGTCGAAGAGCGGAGACCGCGTGAACCTCGAATTCGACATGATCGCGAAGCATCTGCGCGCACTTGTGGCACCCTACATCCGCAAGTGATCCTCTATCGGAAGACACCGCAACTCCGGCTGCGCCGCCTCGCGGCACCAGAGCCGCCCTTCTGGGCCGCAACGACGATCTCACCCTACTCGGCGCGTCGCACGACACCGATCGCGATCGACTACCTCACGATGCGCGCCACAGCCGGCGATCGCCTCGATGTCACCGTCTGCGAGCGCATCGAGTTGCCCGCGCGCCTTGATGCACCGGTGCTCGTCGATGCGACCGGCAATCTGGAAACCGTGTTTCGCCGCGGCGAAGAGATCGCGGCTCTCGCTGGTGATGCGATCCTGCTGTCGGATGTCGTCCCCACCTCGCTGCCAGCCGGCGCAACGCTCGCGCTGACCTCGGCAGCGGCATTCGAAGGCGCATCGAATCTTCGCTGGGGCGCGGTGATTCCGGTCATGTATCCGGTCACGACCAAGCTCGATGTTCTGCGCGACCTCGCAGCCTCGGCAAAGAAGCACGGCGCGCAGTTTCTCGCAGCGGTGAGCATCGAGCTCGACGCCACGGCCAAGCATGCACTCGGCACCGACGACGAGACGTACGAGATGTTGTTTCACGCTGATCTCGAGCCGATTCAGACGGCAACGGAGCGCCACATCGCGGCACTCGCGGCGGAGCATGGCCTGGCCAGCTTCGTCCTTCCGCCGCATTGGGAGCAGCGTTCGAACTGGAACGCAGCGATCGTCCTGACACTCGCCGCGTCGCGCATGATCGCGATGGATTACGAGCCGGAGCTGGCAGGAACACTCGCACGCTCAGCACGCGTGGTCGCGGAGCTCGACAAGGAGGTCGAGCGCATCGCGGCCGCTGCAAGCCTCTCCATCGTGGAAGCGCTCGACGAAGTGTCGGTCGACATTCTCACCGAATGGGTGGAGTCAGGGAGCGCGGTGTTTCTGAGGAAGATCGACGAGATGTGGCGGCTGCGCCGCGATCATGGAGTGTAGGACAGGCGCCCTCGCCTGTCCCGACAAACCGACAGGCGAGGGCGCCTGTCGTACACCTACTTGCGATGCGTGACCTTGACCTTCGTCTTGATTCCGCCGCGAATGTAGAAGTCACCTTCCACTTCGAGGAAGCGCGGCTCGATCGCGGCGATGATGTCGTTCGCGATGCGGTTCGTCACCGCTTCATGGAACGTTCCCTCGTCGCGAAAGGACCAGAGGTACAGCTTCAGCGACTTGAGCTCGACACACTTCGCATCCGGCGTGTAGCGAATGCGAATCGTGGCGAAGTCGGGTTGCCCGGTCATCGGACAAAGGCAGGTGAACTCCGGCGCCTCGAACGAGATCTCGTAGTCGCGCTCAGGATTGGGATTCGGAAACGTCTCTAGGTCTTTGGAAGGTCTGGTGGCCATGCATCACCGCGAGCCTGCGCAACCGCGAGCCTGCGCGACCTATTTCTTCACCTGCGGCTGCGCTGCCATCAACTTCTGGTTGAGCTCCTTGATGCGCTCCTGGAGCTGGGTGATCTTCGCCTGTGCCTCGGCCCGCAGCCGTTCGTTGTCGGCCTTGAGCCGCGCGACTTCCTGCTCGGCGCCCGACGATGCTGACGCCTGCTGCGCGGCCTGCTGCACTCGCCACTCCATGTCGTGACGAAGATTGTCGAGCTCCTCGTCCTTCTCGGCGAAGCGCTGACGCCAGTTCACTTCCTGTTCTTCGTAGAGCCGCTTGATGTCCATCAGCTCGGTGATCTGCGAGAAATCCGAGTAACTCGGGGCCATGTCTCCTCCCTGCCGCACGCGTTCTTCGATCTGCGGGAACAGCTTGCGCAGTTTCAGCGAGAGATCATCGGGATCGCTCGAGAGCGCCATCGCATCTTCGTAGGTGATCTTCTGATGCACGAGGAGTGCGATCAGCGACTGATTCATCGACTGCATCCGGTACAAGCCGACGGAGCTTTCGATCTCGTCGTGAATGTCCTTCGTCGCTCCCTCTTCGATGAGCTTCGCCACGCGGGGAGAATTCTTCAGAATCTCCACAGCCGCGGTCAGCCTGCCGTCCTTCGTCTTGACGAGCTTGAGGGAAATGATCCCGCGCAGCACGAGCGAGAGTTGAGAGCGGATCTGCTTGTGCTGATCGACCGGAAAGGCGTCGATCACGCGATCGATCGTCTGAGACGAGTTGTTCGTGTGCAGTGTGGAGAAGACGAGGTGTCCCGTCTCCGCCGCCGTCAACACGGTCTGCATCGTTTCGACGTCGCGCATCTCGCCGACCATGATCACGTCCGGATCCTGGCGCATCGCGTTGCGCAGCGCTTCTTTGAAGCTCGGCGTATCGCTGCCGACTTCGCGCTGCGAGATCGCCGCGACCTTGTCCGTAAAGAGAAACTCGATCGGATCTTCAATGGTCACGATGTGCAGCGGCTCGCTCTCCGCGATCCCGGAGATCATCGCCGCCAGCGTCGTCGATTTGCCGGAACCCGTCGGACCCGTGACGAGCACGAGGCCGTCGGGAATCTGCGTCATGTCGCGGATCGCCTGCGGCAATTCGAGCGCATCGATGCCCATGATCTGAATCGGAATGCGGCGAAACACCGCCCCGACCGTGCCGCGCTGCATATAGAGATTCGCGCGGAAGCGCGCGATTCCAGCCACGCCATAACCGAAGTCCACCGAATTCAGATGATCGAACTTCTCTTTCTGCACGCGATTGAGTAGCGGCAGCAGCATGCGCTCCAGATCGGGCGGCTTCAGTGGAGTGTTTCCAACGGGCACCAACTGCCCCTTCACCCGAATGAGCGGAGGCCGCATCGGTTTGAGATGAAGATCCGACGCCTGTTGCTTGGCCATGTACACGAGCAGATCGTTCAGCTGGAACTGCGGCTGCTGTTCGGGTGGGGCGGTGGTCGGAGTGGGAGATGTCACGGCAGGGAGATTATACGGTTCTGCCGTCATCCTGAGCGAAGCGAAGGATCAACGAAGGCGCCGGCAGATCGTAGCCTGACGGTCATGTCCCTGAAGAATGCGTTGCGCGGCGCCTTGGTTGATGCTTCGCTTCGCTCAGCATGAAGGCGGCTACCGCCTCATCACACTATCCAAAATCATCAAGAACGCCTCCTGCTGCTTCGCCTCGGTCTTGTTGATCACGGCGATCGCTTCGCCGAGGCGGAAGCGTTGGTGCAGTTCGTCGGCGGAGTGGGAGGAGGTCACGATGATCCGCCGCGCGGAGAGGCCCTTCTGATGTGCGTAGTCGACGAACTTCTTGCCATCCATGCCCGGCATTTCGAGATCGACGATCAGCAGATCGATCGACGCGTCGATCTTCGGCAGCGCTTCGTACGGATGACTGTACGCCTCGACCTTCGCCTTTTCTTCGTAGCGCTCGGTGATGAAGTTCGACCAGAGATCGCAGTAGGCCGGAGAATCGTCGACGATGACGATCCGCTTCTTCGTCTCGTCGCTCATTTCTTCGTCGTCTTCTTCGAGCTCTTCGCCGGCGCGACGCCGGGACGGATGTCGAACTTCACGCTGCCGCCGACGATCGTCATCACGGCGCGGCCGTGGAACGTCTCGCCGATGAACGGCGAGTTCGACGCCTTCGATGCGAACGTGTTCGTCACCGCGTAACGCGTATCGAGATCGAGAATGGTCACGTCGCCCAGGCTCCCCTCACGAAGCGTGCCGCCCGGAAGGCGGAACGTACGTGCAGGGCCGCAGGAGAGCAAGTCGATGAGGCGCTCCAACGCGACGACCTTCTCGCGCACGAGACGGTCATAGCAGACGCCGAACGCCGTCTCGAGCCCGATGACGCCGAACGGCGCGAGATCGAACTCGACATTCTTCTCGTCGAAGTGATGCGGCGCGTGATCGGTCGCAATCGCGTCGATCGTTCCGTCCGCGATCGCTTCCAGCAGAGCCTCGCGGTGCTGCGTCGAACGGAGCGGCGGATTCATCTTCAGATTCGTCGAGAACGATTGCACCGCGTCGTCGCCGAGGGCGATGTGATGCGGTGTGACTTCGCACGTCACCTGGACGCCGCGCTTGCGCGCCGCCCGTACGGTGTCGATCGCGCCCGCCGTCGAAAGATGTGCGATGTGCAGCCGCGACTTCGTCAGCGCGGCGAGGATCACATCGCGCGCGACGAGCGTCTCTTCCGACGCTGCAGGGATCGCGCTCATGCCGAGGAGCGTCGAGTAGTAACCCTCGTGCATGACGCCGCCCTCGTTGAGGTTCGCGTCTTCTTCGTGAGCCACGACGGGAATGCCGAGCATCGAGCAGTACTCGAGTGCGCGGCGCATCAATTGCGCGTTTGCGATCGGCTTGCCGTCATCGCTCACCGCGACGCAGCCCGCGCTGCGCAGCTCGGCCAGCTCGGCGAGCTCTTTCCCCTCGAGTCCGCGGCTGACCGCGCCGACGGGATAGACGCGGCACGCGCCGTTGCGCGCCGACTCCGCGATGATCATCTCCGTCACCGCGCGCTCGTCGTTCGGCGGCACGGTGTTCGCCATCGCGCACACCGCGGTGTATCCGCCAGCAACCGCCGAGCGCGTGCCGGTGGCGATCGTCTCTTTGTGTTCCTGCCCCGGCTCGCGCAGATGCGTGTGCAGATCGATGAAGCCCGGCGTGACGACGAGTCCCGCGGCATCGATCGTCGTCGCGTTCGACTTGATCTTGCGATCGACCTTCGTCACGAGACCATCTTCGATCAGAAGATCGAGCTTCTCATCGAGCTCCTGCGAGGGGTCGATGACGCGGCCGTTGGTGATGAGAACGCTACTCGACAACGTGTGCTCCTCCGAGGAGATAGAGAACGGCCATGCGGACGGCGACGCCATTGGTGACCTGCTGCAGGATCACCGAGCGCTCCGCGTTGTCCGCCACATCGGATGCGATTTCCACTCCGCGATTCATCGGGCCGGGATGCATGACGATCGCATCTTTGTTCGCGCGGCGCAGCCGCTCCGGCGTGAGGCCGAACGTGTTGTAGTACTCGCGCAGCGACGGGAAGCTGAGCTTCCCCTGCCGTTCGAGCTGAATGCGCAGCATCATCACGACATCGGCGCCTTCGACCGCTTCGTCCAGCGAATGCACGACGCGCACACCCATCTTCTCGATTTCGGCAGGGATGAGCGTCGGCGGTGCGGCCAGCGTGACGTTCGCCTTCATCTTCGTCAGGAGATGAATGTTCGAGCGGACGACGCGCGAATGCGCGATGTCGCCGATGACCGAGATATTGAGTCCCGACAGACGGCCGAAGCGCTCGCGAATCGTGAACGCATCGAGGAGCGCCTGCGTCGGATGCTCGTGCGCGCCGTCGCCGGCGTTGATGATCGACGCCGGCAGGCGATCGGCGA
>CAZKID010000128.1:0-12346 GCA_964552405.1 uncultured Thermoanaerobaculia bacterium | reverse complement strand
GGGGCGCGGTGCCGGCGATCCCGGTCTCAAGTTTGCCGGATGGATCAGCGGGTATGTCGCCCGCAATCTCTTCAAGGCCGCGGGACAGGATCTCGATGCGCTCACGAAGGCCGCGGCCTCGCGCGACTTCAAGCCTGTGGTGCTTGGCGGCTATCACTTCACCGGTACGCTGGCCAGCAGGACTCGCGCGTTCGACACGGCGAATGTCGTCGCGAAGCTCGAAGGCTCCGATCCGGCGCTGAGCAAGGAAGCGATTCTCTACAGCGCGCACCACGATCATCTCGGCATCGGCCGGCCTGACGACAAGAACCCGAACGATACGATCTACAACGGCGCGATCGACAACGCGTCGGGCTGTGCCCTGCTCGTCGAGATGGCGCGTGTCTGGGCCAACACGAGTCCGAAGCCGAAGCGCTCGATCATCTTCAACGCGGTCGCCGCAGAAGAGCAGGGACTGCTCGGCTCCGAGTACTACGGCAAGCATCCCTCGATCCCTGCAGGACGCATTGCACTCAACATCAACTTCGATGCGATTCCCGAGCTGGGACGTGTGCGTGACGTCTACATGAATGGGATCGAGCGGACCACGTTCTTCACGGCCGCGCAACGCATCACCAGGGCGATGGGCATCACGATCGTGCCTGATCCAGAACCGGAACAGGGTCACTACTATCGCTCCGATCACTTCAGTCTCGGCAAAGTCGGCGTCCCTGCGTTCTCAGTCGACCCTGGACAGGATGTGATCGGCAAGCCCGCCGGTTGGGGGAAAGAACAGTCGACGGATTACCGCGAGCATCACTATCACCAGCCGAGCGACGAGTTCGATCCGAAGTGGGATTGGTCGGAAGCCGTCGAGATGGGACAGCTCGGCTTCTGGCTCGGATGGGAGGCGGCGAACGCGCAGGAGATGCCGAACTGGCACGCTGGCGACGAATTCCGCGGCGTGCGCGATGCGAGTTTGAAAAAGTAGCGACAGCCGATGGTGGACAGGCGAGGGCGCCTGTCCTACACCCGTTCGCGCCGCGGGCCACCTGCGGCGCGAACGGCCATCATCGCCGCCCCCTCCACGGGTGTGGCCTTGGGCGGTGCAATCGTTGCGTGCGGTGCGCGCGCGTTGATCGCTTCGCGCATCGGATCGAGTAGCAGCGCGTGCGCGTGAAACGCGCCTCCCACGTAGGCGACGGGAAACGCCTCGCTGAGCATTTCCAGCCGGTCCGCGACTGCGAGCACACACACCGCGAGCTCGCGTCCCGCATTCGCGACGATGCCGCGTGCGACTTCGTCGCCGCTTTGCGCCGCTTCGATCACGAGCTTGCCATAGCGCGCGATGTCGTCGGCATGGGTCGTCGCTGCATAGACGAACTTCGGCAGATCATTGGGGTCGCACATGTCGTACTCGTGACACAGGAGCTGTGTCATGAGCGTCGGCGTTCCTCGTCCGTCGTACGAGCGGACGATCGCAGCGAGTCCGTCGCGCGCAATCGCGTAGCCGCTTCCTTCGTCGCCGAGGGTGGGGCCCCAGCCGCCGGCACGGGCTTCGCGGCCGAGCGCGTTGCGCCCGAATGCAACGGAGCCGGTGCCGGAGATGATGACGACTCCTGCGTCAAAGCCGATGGCACCGGTCAGCGCCACGCGTGCGTCGGTGTCGACGATGAAGTTGCCGCGCGGAAAAAAAACACGCAGCGCTTCGACGACCCGCTCGTGATGCGATGGGTGATCCGAGCCCGCGATGCCGCAGTAGGCATACTCGATCTCGCGTATCGCGATCCCGGCTTCGACGAGCGCGCCGTTGACCGCGCGCTCGACGTTGCGCGTCGCTTCTTCGATGCCGACGCGCAGATGATTCGAGCCGGCGGCAAGGCCGCGGCCGAGAATCGTGCCGTGCTCGTCGGTGACGATCGCCGCGGTTTTCGACGCGCCGCCGTCGACGCCGAGAAAGTGGCTCATGTGTTTCTCATCCGGGTGCTCTCTTTGCACATTCCCGGCCTTGGAGGTAACGAATGAAAACGAATCGAGCTGTAGCGATCCTGTCGGTGGTCCTCCTGGCCACCGCACTCCTCGCCACCGCTGGTTGCAAAACGAGCGGCATGGCACTCACCACGCGTGGGCAACTCCTGAAGCTGAACATCATGCATCCGAAGGATCTCCCAGAGGCAGGGGAGGACAATCTCGACGTCATTCTGTCGAATCGTGGCGTCAACAACATGAAGGACGTGCTCGTCGATGTGGAGCTGCCGCCGCAGCTCGTCGTGCTCGACAATACTCATGAGCGCGGTGTCGTGGAATCGCACGATCCTGGATCGAACGTCTATCACTTCACCTTTGGCAATGTTCAACCGGGCGAAGACTCGACGATGCGTTTCCGCGTGCGCACCTCTTTCGGAACGATGAGGGAGACGAGCAGCGTGAAGGCAACGGCGTGGCAGCGTGATCTTCCCGGCGACAAACTGGTGGAGACCGCGGTGATCAAGTTGCGGCCGTAACGCGGGTGATTCCGGTGGAGCGGCAGGCGCTCGCCTGCCGGCGAGATGGACGGGCGAGGGCGCCCGTCCCCCCGCCGGGTCACAGCGGCGGAGGCGGCAGCACCTCCACGATGGGCAACGGCGACTGTTCCACGATCGACGGGCCGTCAGGACTCTGGATCATGAACGGATGCGATCCGATCCGCGCGCTGCTGTCCACGGTTAGGGTGGCCGTCAACGTTTCGCTGGTCACGCTTGTCGTCGCCGCCAGGATGCCGCCCCCCACGAACGCGACCTTCGCTCCGGGCTGGAAGCCAGTGCCTGTGATCGTCACGTTCACGGGAGGTCCGCCCGCAATGACTTTCGAGGGCTTGATGTCGTGCACGCGAACCCGGACTGCTTTCGGCGGTTCGAGCACCGTAAAGGCGTTGTCGAATCGCAGCGGTGCGACGGCATCGCCCGCCGCCGGCCGCGCATAAACGAGCGTGTACGGGCCTGGCCTGGAGTTTGTTTCGATCGCGATCGTAAAGTGCAGCTGCTGGTTGAGGACTTGCAGCGACGACACGGTCAGCGCACCGGCTGGCTCGAATGTGATGGATGCACCCTCTCCGTCAAGCGGAGGCGAGAGCACCGCAACCGCCAGGATCGTTCCCGCCTTTCCGCTCGAAGGGGACAACGCGAGTTTTGGATCCTGAGCCGAAAGCTCACCCGCGCTGAGCAGCAGCAATGTGCAGAGGCCTGTGAAATGCATTCGCGCCATTCGCTGAGTCTACTGCGGCGGCGTCTTGAGAGAATGAACGACCATGGAAGAACACGAACAGCACATTCCTCCAAAACCACGCGAGTCGCTCGAAGATCGCAAGCTGCTCGATCGCCCATCGCGGGAAGAGACGCTGCAAAGCGAGTCGTGGCGCGTGCTCCGCATCACGAGCGAGTTCGTCGCCGGCTTCGATCATCTCGCCGATGTCTATCCCGCAGTCTCGATTTTCGGATCGGCGCGCACGAAGCTCTCCAACCGCTACTACGACCTCGCCGCCAAAACCGCCGAGCTCCTCGGCCAGGCCGGCTTCGCGATCATCACCGGCGGCGGCCCCGGAATCATGGAGGCCGGCAACAAAGGTGCGCGTGACGCCGGAACGCTGTCGATCGGCTGCAACATCGAGCTGCCATTCGAGCAGACGGTCAATCCGTTCGTCGACAAGTCGATGACGTTCCGCTACTTCTTCGTCCGCAAGACGATGTTCGTCAAGTACTCGGAGGCATTCGTGACGTTTCCCGGCGGCTTCGGAACGCTCGACGAGATCTTCGGTGTGCTCACGCTCATTCAGACGAAGAAGATCTCCGATTTTCCGGTGATTCTCTTCGGCACCGACTACTGGAGCGGGCTCGTTGAATGGCTCCGGAACGTCGTGTTGAAGGAGAACAACATTCTGCGCGAAGACGTCGAGAGTATTCACATCGTCGACGAGCCGGAGAAGGTGCGTGACATCGTCGTCGAATACCACGATCGCGCGATCGAGCACGGCTCGAAGCAGGCATCTCCCTCGCAATAGATGAACTGCGAAGGAGGTCTCGATGCGAATTCAAAGAAACCGACAGAATCCTGAAGGAATCGAGGTATTCGCGTAGCGCCAGCCGCGAGTCGGAGCATGAGGGGCGCCTCAGCCGTTTGTGGAAGAACGTTGCGCACCTCCCGGCCCGGCTGACTGGGATTCTCCGGCGCCATTGATCTTTGATGCCTCGTGGAGCTGTTGCTCCACGAGGAGCTACTGCTGCGCTTCTTCCTCGGGCTCCGGTTCTTCTGCCGCTTCGATTGCCTTTGTCTGCACGAGCACCCAGCGGACACGAAAGCGTTCGGCCTCGAGCACGGAAATCTTCAACTCGCCCAGCTCGCACGTGTCGCCTGCCGCGATTTCATGACCGATGCGCGCGGCGACATAGCCGCCGATCGTTTCTTCCGCGGGCTGACCGACGTCGACCTTCAAACGATCGGCGAGATCTTCAATGAGGTAGTCGCCGCGCACGCGATAACGTCCGCCGCCGAGCGGCTCGATCTCAGGACGTTCGCGATCGAACTCATCCTGAATCTGGCCGAAGAGCTCTTCCGTGATGTTCTCCAGCGACACGATGCCCGACGCGCCGCCATATTCATCGAGCACCACAGCCATGTGCGTCTTGTGCTCGATGAATTGCGAGAGCAGCGCTTCGACCGTCGAGTTTTCCGGCACGAAGAGCATGTCGCGTTTCAGCTCATTGAGCGGGCGTCCCGGTCCGCGCAATTGCGCGTGAAAGAGATCCTTCACGTGAATCAGTCCGACCGTCTGATCGAGCGTGCCGCCGTCGCACAGCGGATAGCGCGTGTGCCGCGTCTTGCGAATGACCTCGAGATTCTCGGAGATCGACTTCGCGGTCGAGAGGATCGCGACGTCGATGCGCGGCACCATGATCTGTCGCGCCGTCCGCTTCGAGAACTGGAAGACGCCTTCGATGATCTCGCGGTTTTCTTCCGACAGCACGCCCGCTTTTTCCGAGCTGGCGAGAATGATCCGCAGCTCTTCCTGCGAATGCGCCATCTCGCCTTCGCTCGCAGGGCGGATCCCGACGGCGCTCAGCAACGTGTTCGAGATCCGGTTGAGCAGCCAGATCGCGGGATACATCATCACGAAGAAGCCGCGCAGCGGATGCGCAACGACGAGCGAGGTGGCGAGGGTCTTATCGATCGCGATGTATTTGGGCCCCAGCTCACCGATGACGATGTGCAGCACGGTGATCACGGTGAAGGCGATCGTTGCGGCGATCGAGTGCGAGATCGCGGCGCTGAAAACGCCGAGGTGGATGAGACGCGGACGGATGATCGCTTCGAAGGCGGGCTCACCGACCCAGCCGAGTGCGAGCGACATCAGTGTGACGCCGAGTTGCGTCGCGGAGAGATAGCTGTCGAGCCGCTTCGTGATCCGCCGCGCCATTCGCGCGCGGGTGCTCCCTTCGGCCGCGCTCTCGGCCAGCTGCGTCGGGCGCACACGGATGATCGCGAACTCCGCCGCGACGAAGAATCCGTTCGCCAGAATGAATAGCAGCGCGAGAAACAGATACCAGGTGGGCATGCGTATTAGCGCGTCATCCTGAGCGAAGCCAGGCAGCAGACAGAAGGCAGCGGACAGCAGGAGAAGCACGAGGAGGAGGCAGGGAGAACGGCTCGCGAATTCTTCATGACGAGGAGCCTGGTGCGTCGCCTGATTCCTTCACAACCTCTGAGCGGACGGTTCATTCAGGGGATCCCGATTCTATCGCCTCGTCCAGGGTGCGCCAGAAGCGAGGGTACGATTTCGAGACGACGCGCTCATCGCCGATCGTCACGTTGCCCCGTGCGAGCCCCGCCACGGCGAAGGCCATCGCGATCCGATGATCGTTGTGCGTTTCGATCACCGCCGTCTCTTGGCTCCATCCCGGCTGGATCAACATGCCATCGGGACGCTCTTCAACTGTCGCACCCAGCCGGCGAAGCTCGGAGGTCACGGTCGCGATGCGATCCGATTCTTTGACCCGCAGGTTGGCGATGTTCACGATCTCGACTGGTGATGACGCAAGTGGCGCGATCGCCGCGAGGCTGGGAACGATGTCAGGTGTGTCGACGCAGTCGAACGTGCCGCCCGCGAGCTGCGGCGGTCCTTCGAGCGTGATCTCGTCGGGATTCACAGTGACCTTGCATCCCATACGCGAGAGGATGTCGACGAAGCCGGCGTCGCCCTGCGCCGTGGGCGAAACGAGTCCGCGCACGCGTGCGACCCCTCTCGTTGCCGCGGCCGCCGCAAACCAATACGACGCTGACGAGTAGTCGCCTTCGACGCGATACGCATCGCATTTCAACGTGCGTGCGGAAACGTGAACGCGATTGCCGTCGCGCTCCACGCGCGCGCCAAACGAGATGAGCGCGTCGGCGGTGATGTCGAGGTAGGGCGCGGATGCGACCTTCTCGAGTACGACCGTGATGCCGCCGGGCAGCGTCGCGCCGCCCATCATCAGCGCCGATGCGAACTGGCTCGACGTGTCCGCCGAAACTCTGACTTCGAATCCGCCGCGCATCTTCTTGCCGCGGATGCGCAGCGGCGGGTAGCCCTCGCGTTCCGCGTACTCGACTTCGGCGCCGATCTGGAGCAGCGCTTCGACGAGATCGCCGATCGGACGATTGCGCATCCGCTCTTCGCCATCGATGAGGAACCGGCCGGGAGTGAACGCCAGCCAGCCGGTGAGAAAGCGCATCGCGGTGCCGGCGTTGCCGATGAACAGCGTGACATCGTTTGCCGACATGTGGGTGCGCGGCCCGATCGTCAGCGCTTTCGCGAACGAACCGCCAACCTCGAAGCCGATGGCGCGCAGGGCTTCGAAGGCGTAACGCGTGTCGTCCGAGTCGAGGCAATTCGTGATCGTCGTCGTCCCCTCGGCCATCGCCGCGAGCAGCAACGCGCGAACGGAGTAGGACTTGGACGGTGGGATGGTCACCGTGGCGTCGAAGCGGGAGATCTTAGGAATGACTTTCATGGTGAAGATTTTGGACAGGCGAGGGCGCCTGTCCTACACGGATGCTTCATCCGAACCTCAACACCAGACCGTCGTAGGCGATCCGGATGTTCTCCGGCAGCGTTGCCTCGACAGTCGCGTGATCGACTTCGTGTGCCATGTGGATCAGCCACGTCCTCTTCGCGCCGATGCGCTGCGCGGCTTCGACGGACTCGGAGATCGTGAAGTGCGTCGGATGGTTCGGCGTCGGACGCAGACCATCGAGTGCGAGCTCTTCCACTCCCTCCAGTAGCTGCAGTGAACTGTCAGGGATGCCGTTCGTGTCGGTGATGTATGCGAACGGACCGATGCGAAATCCGAGGATGGTCCAGTCGCCGTGAATGACGGGGATCGGGACGATCTCGATATCGTCGTGCGAGAACGGGCCTGTGACTTCCGTCAGCTCGAGCTGCGGCTTGCCGCCGCCGAGCTGCGCGTTCGTGTCCCAGATGTAGCTGAACGCGCGGCGGATCGCTTTCACCGTGTTGTGGCTGGTGTACGCCTGAATCGTTTCGCGCTGACGGAAGTTGAACGGGCGGATGTCGTCGAGGCCCATGATGTGATCCGCGTGCGAGTGCGTGAAGAGCAGGAAGTCGAGACGCGGAATCGGATCGCGCAACAACTGCAGACGCAGATCGGGTGTCGTGTCGATGAGGAAATGCTTTCCCTTCGCTTCGATCTTCACGGACTGCCGCAGACGCTTGTTGCGCGGATCGGCGGAGGTGCAGACGCGGCACGTGCAGCCGACGACGGGCACGCCGGTCGAAGTGCCGGTGCCGAGGAAGGTGACGATCATCAGACCGTCGTCCAATCGTAGTCGCCGGTGACCGGATCGATCGTCATCGCTTCCCCTTCTTCGAACCAGGCGGGCAGGATGCTGACGGTCGTGTCGCCGGCGGGGATCGTCTTCTTTTCGTGAAAGTGGCCGAACACGACGTGGTTGTAGCCCTCGGATCCGCGTTTGCGGCCGTACTCCTCCATCAGTTCGACCGGCAGCCGCGATTTGTGTTTGAAGTTCGAGCTCGAGAGCCGCTTCTCGACGCTGTCGACGAAGTTGCGCGCGAGCTTGCGCGGAATCAGGTTGATGCCGAACTTCGACACCGGATTTTTCGACGCGCGCCGCCAGAAGCGGTACTTCCAGTCGCGGTCGTTGATCATGTCGCCGTGGATGATGAGGTACTTCTTCCCGCCGGTGACGATGTCGTACCTGTCGGCGACATCGGTCACGGCGTCCTCGACGAAGGATCCGCGAAGGAAGAAATCGCGATTGCCTTCGACATAGTGGATCGGCACGCCGTTGTCTCGGAGTGCCTTGAATCGCTCGAACACTTTTCCGACCGCGGGCGTGAAGAACTTCGGATGCGCGATCAGGTAATGAAAGAGATCACCATTGAGATAGAGCGCGGCAGGCGCATGTTTTTCGAGGCGGTCACACCATGCGACGACCGATTTCTCGGCGCCTTCACCGAGCCCGATATGGGAATCACCGATGACGAAGATGCGTCCGCTCACAGGGTTGTCTTCAGATTCGCGCGTGGATTTTCGGTGTAGGCGGATTCGATCGATTCGACGGCTTCGGTGGAAGGCTCCTTCGGAAGCACGATCATCACGCGGTAGTAGTGATCGCCCTTCTTCTTCACCCCTTTGCCTGAGAGGCGAAAGGTTTGACCGCCCTGCGTGCCTGCCGGGATGCGCGCGCGCACGGGACCGTGAATCGTGGGTACTTCGATTTCGCCGCCGCGAACCGCCTCGCCGATCGTGATCGGCAGATCGATGTGAATGTCATCGCCCTTGCGATCGAAGAACGAATGCGGACGCACGTGGACGAGGACATTCAAATCGCCCGGTTCACCGCCTGGATACGCGGCACCTTTGCCGCGGATGCGGATCTTTTGTCCGTCGCGAACGCCTTCAGGAATCTTCACCTTCACCCGATCACCGTTCACGTTCAGTTCCATCGTGGCGCCGAGCACCGCATCGCGGAAGTCGATCGTGAGCTCGGCCTCGGTGTCGGGACCTTTGACGTCCGTCTGAAATCCGGGACCTCCAGCGCCGCCGCCGAAGAGATCGGAAAAGATGTCGGTGAAGTTTCCGGAGGTCGTGCGCGTGCGGCCGCCGCCCGGGCGCCGGCCGCGGTTCGTGAATTGCGAGAAGTCGAAGCCGCCGAACGGACCGCCTGCACCAAACGGATTGCCGCCCGAGAACGCCTCGGAGCCGAGTCGGTCGTACTGCTCGCGCTTTTCCTTGTCGCCGAGCACCGCGTAGGCCTCGGAGATCTCCTTGAACTTGCCCTCGGCCGCCTTGTCGCCCTTGTTCTTGTCGGGGTGGTACTTCTTGGCGAGTGCGCGATAAGCCTTCTTGAGCTCGTCGTCGGTCGCCGATTTCTTTACGCCGAGGATGTCGTAGTAGTCGCGGTCAGCCATGGGTCAGGTGTCGAAGTATAGCGGTCGATTCTCCGGTGGGGTGCCCCCACCGACAATGTCCACTGGTCAAACATTTGCTTTGCGCCATCGTGTCGTACAACAATCGATCAAAGCGGCAGGGAGGCAAATGTATTCGCTACTCTCGCGGCGCAACGTGCTGACGATGATTCTCGCGGGTGGCATGGGCGAACGCCTGTATCCACTCACGCGCGATCGCGCAAAACCGGCGGTGCCGTTCGGCGGCCGGTATCGCATCATCGATTTCGTGATCAACAATTTCGTGAACTCCGGCTTCACGAAAATCAAGATTCTCACCCAGTTCAAGTCCAACTCGCTCATCGAGCACATCACGCGCACGTGGCGGCTCGTTCCCGAAATCGGACAGTACGTCGACGTCGTGCCGGCGCAGATGCGGAAGGGGCCGTTCTGGTTCCGCGGCACTGCCGACGCCGTCTTTCAGAATCTCGAGCTGATCTTCGATGAGCGTCCGGAGTTCGTCTGCGTCTTCGGCGGCGATCACATCTACAAGATGGATGTGAATCAGATGCTGCAGGAGCACATCACGAATGACGCCGATCTGACGATTGCGACGATACCTGTGCCGGTGACCGAGGCGCATCATTTCGGCATCGTCGAAGTCGATAACGACTGGCGCGTCACGGGATTCGTCGAGAAGCCGAAGGAAGGGGCGAAGACGATTCCGGGGCGGCCGGACATGGTGCTGGCTTCGATGGGCAATTACATCTTCAAGTCGAACGTGATGATCGACACGCTGCAGCGCAACGCGCTGCGCGACTCGGCGCACGACTTCGGCAAGGAGATCATCCCCGACATGTACGACCGGATGAAGGTCTACGCGTACGACTTTGCCAAGAACTACATCCCCGGCGAGTCCGAGCACAACCGCGGCTACTGGCGCGACGTCGGCACGATCGACTCGTACTTCGCGGCCTGCCTCGACCTCGTTTCGGTCACGCCGGCGTTCAATTTGTACAACCCGCAGTGGCCGATCGTCTCCGCGCCGATGCACCTGCCGCCGGCGAAGTTCGTGTTCGCCGACGCGCACACGCAGCGCATCGGCGTGGCCACGGACTCGATGGTCTCGGAGGGCGTGATCATTTCCGGCGGCACGATCAACCGCAGCGTGCTCCATCCGAAGGTGCGCATCCATTCGTACACGGAGGTCGACGAGTCGATTCTGATGGACGGCGTCGACGTCGGCCGCCACTCCAAGATCCGCCGGGCCATCATCGACAAGGGCGTGAAGATTCCGCCGCACACGACGATCGGCCACGACCTGGAGCTGGACCGGCAGCGCTTCACGGTGACGGAGTCGGGCATCGTGGTGGTGCCGAAGGGGGCCGAGATCGAAGAGCTCGTCCCGGCGAGGAGCGAATGAGCAGCGTGACGACGCCGGCAAAGCCGCGCAACGACGGCCGCGCGCCCGGCGAGATGCGGCGCGTGACGATCACTCCGAATTTCTCGAAGCACGCCGAGGGCTCGGCGCTGATCGAGATCGGGGACACGCGCGTGATCTGCACGGCCTCGGTGCAGGAAAAGGTTCCGCCGTTTTTGTATCGCGCCGGCAAAGGGTGGATCACCGCGGAGTACGGCATGCTCCCGCGCGCCACGAGCGAGCGCACCGAGCGCGAGGCCGCGCGCGGGAAGCAGGGCGGCCGGACGATGGAGATCCAGCGCCTGATCGGCCGCTCGCTGCGCGCCGCCGTGAACGCGGAGCTGATGGGGGAACGGACGATCTGGCTCGACTGCGACGTCATCCAGGCCGACGGCGGGACGCGCACGGCGTCGATCACGGGCTCGATGGTGGCGCTGACGCTGGCGCTGGGGCGGCTCTACATCGACGGCAACATGGCCAGCTGGCCGATCAACTCGTTCGTCGCGGCGATCTCGGTGGGGATGATCGGCGGCAACGCCTGCCTCGACCTCAACTACGAAGAGGACTCCAAGGCCGGCGTGGACATGAACGTCGTGGCCACGGACAAGGGCCGCTTCGTGGAGCTGCAGGGGACCGCGGAGGGAGCGACGTTCAGCGAGGACGAGATGAACGCGATGCTGTCGCTGGCCAAGAGCGGGATCGCTCAGCTCGTGGAGAAGCAGAAGGAAGCGCTCGCCCCGACGCTGACCCGCGTCGACGCCCTGGCCCGGGAGCGGCTCAACCGCAAGTTCCGGTAACCGGCCTGCCTCTTGCGACGCGCTAGCGGCGGGAGGTTGCCATGCCACGCACGAAGAAGAATGGCCAGAGCGATCCGGCCGTCTCTTACAACGATTTCAAGACGTACGAGGGGCAGCGCTATACCGGCATGAAAGTCGGCCGCAGCCACAAGTGGTATTACGACAAGGGCGAGTGGAAGGAAAAGAAGATCACGCCCGACCTCTGGCAGATCAACTACGCGGTGACCAAGCGCCGCGCCGGCCACGCGCCCGAGGGCTCGGGCGTTCCGGTCGGCACGGAGTACCACTGGTACGTGCTGGCGCATCAGAACGTGTGCAAGGTGAACGCGAACGACTACACGACTTCGATGTCCGGCCTGAAGTTCAAGATCGCGTATAAGAAGGCGGAGAACGGCAAATGGAGCGCCACCGCGCGCACGCAACGCAAGCGGATGATTTCGTTCCTGCGCGACGTGATCGAGGACCTGGAGAAGGAGCAGGAGGAGGCGAGTTGACGCTGGCACGAGCGCCGCGGTACCGTGGGGCGCAAATTTGCATTGTGAGGAATTGATGGCAGAGCAAGGAACAGTGAAGTGGTTCAACGCCTCAAAGGGCTACGGTTTCATCGTGCGCGAGCGCGGCGCGGACGTTTTCGTCCATCACGCGGACATCGTCGCCGAAGGGTTCAAGACGCTTTCGGAGGGTGACCACGTGTCCTTCGACGTCGTCGAG
>CAZKID010000127.1:0-12358 GCA_964552405.1 uncultured Thermoanaerobaculia bacterium | reverse complement strand
CCAGACCGCCACGAGCTTCGGGGCAGGAACGAACCCGAGCGCCATTGCAATCGGTGACGTCAATGGCGACGGGAAACCCGACCTCGCCATTGCGAACGGCGGCGCGAACAATGTCTCCATTCTCATGGGACATGGCGACGGCACCTTCGATTCTGCCGTGAATTACACAGTGGAAACTTCGCCGCGCAGCCTTGCCCTCGGCGATTTCAACGGCGATGGCCGCCTCGATCTCGTCGTCGCCAATTACGGCTCCAATACGATCTCGTTTCTTGCGGGCAACGGCAATGGAACATTCCAGAACGCCACATCGCTGACTGCGGGCACCGCGCCTTCGGCACTGTTCGTCCGTGACTTCAATCGCGACGGCAAACTCGATTTCGCGGCGACGATGAGCGGCGATCACGCCGTGTGGCTCTTCCGCGGGAACGGCAATGGTACGTTCCAGACCTTCCAATACGAGGTTCTCGCAAACCCAATTGGCATCGGTGCGGCCGACCTCAATCAGGATGGGACCCTCGATCTCGTCATCGCAAACCACGACACGAACTACGTGTCGGTTCTGAAGGGAACCAGCACGGGAACGTTTGCCGCTGCCGTGAACACGCCCGCAGGCAATGGACAGAATGCGATCGTCCTGTCCGATTTCAATCGTGACGGGAAGACCGACATCGCGTTGATAAACGGCGGTGACGCAACGCTGTCGATCCTCCGTGATACCTGCCCTGCCCCAGACGTCGCAGTCACCTCGAGTCACACAGGGAACTTTGTCCAGGGCGGCTCAGGCACCTATACAGTCGTCGTAACGAACGTGGGAAGCGGTCCAACAACAGGTACGGTGAGCATCACCGATACGCTTCCTGCCGGATTGAACCTCGCCTCCATCTCCGGCTCCGGTTGGACTTGTCCAGCAGGCTCGGCTGCCTGCTCGCGCAATGATTCGCTCGCGGCCGGTGGCAGCTATCCGGCGCTGACGGTCTCAGTGAACGTTCTATCCAGTGCTTCCGCAACCATTACGAACGCCGCGACGGTCTCCGGGGGCGGTGAGGTAAATACATTGAACGATTCCGCGTCCGACCCGACAGTCGTGACGCCAGCACCGAATCTCTCGATCACGTTGGCGCACGGCGGAAGCTTCCTGCGGGGTGCCACCGGGCGCACGTATACGCTCACTGTGCGAAACAACGGCGGTGCTGCGACCAGCGGTCTCGTAACGGTCACCGACACGCTGCCAGCCGGACTGACCGCGACGGGAATGACGGGCAGCGGCTGGTCGTGCGCAGGGATGACCTGCACGAGAAGCGACGTTCTCTCTGCAAGTACTTCATATCCAGCGATCACGCTAACCGTCAACGTGGCGTCCAATGCTGCCTCGCTGCTCGTCAACACGGCCGTCGTATCGGGTGGCGGCGAGACGAAAACCACGGACGACACCGCGTTGGATCCGACAGAGATCTGGACCACGAGTAGCTGTCATGGCTTCGGCGCGACTACTTACTCCAACGCCAGCATCGACGGATCCCGAATCGTGCTCGCCGATTTCAATGGAGATGGACGCCAGGATCTCGCAATCGCCAGCTATTGGAACGGCAAGGTTTCTGTGCTCCTTTCCAATGGAGACGGGACATTCGGCTCACCAGTGCAGCAAACTGTTAGCTGGCCATCATTCATCGTGCCTGCCGACATGAATCATGACGGCAAGATCGACCTCGTAATTGGCAGCTCGGATACCTATAAGGTATCGGTACTCCTCGGCAATGGTGACGGTACGCTCGGAGCAGCGACCGAATACAGCGTCAGCGGCACTCGCGATATTCGCGTTGCTGACTTGAATGCGGACGGGGTTCCGGACGTCGCCGTTCTCACGTACAACGGGATCGCGCCGCTCCTCGGCAATGGCGACGGAACGCTGCTCAGTGGCTCGTCTTCACCGGTAACCAATGGACGTCAGTTGACTCTGGCCGATGTCAATGGAGATTCGATCCTCGATGCGGTCGTTGCAAAGGATTACAGCCCGGCCGACACGCTCGTGGTGTTGCTGGGCGTTGGTGATGGAACGTTCCAGACGCCCACTTCGCTTGGTACCACAACGGCCTATTCGACGATTACGACCGGGGACTTCAACCGCGATGGTATTGCCGACCTGGCGGCGGCGAGATACGGAACGGTCGACATCTTCCTGGGCGTAGGTGACGGTACGTTCGGCACGCCAACGAGCATGAGCACGACATCCGATCCGACTTCGATCATGGTTCGTGACTACAACGGTGATGGAATCACAGACCTGATCGTTTCCACCTATTATGGGCTGATGCTGTGGAGCGGCAATGGCAATGGTACTTTCCAGACGCCTGTGACGCTCAATTCGGCATCGACGTACTCAACAGCCATCGGTGATTTCAATGGCGACGGGCTGCCGGATCTCGCATTCCTCACTTACGGCTCCCTTGCGGTCCAGATCGGCGGCGTCTGTAATGACTTGAGCATCTACAAGTCGCACTACGGTTCGTTTCAGGCGGGAGGTGACGGCGCATACACCATTACTGTCAGCAATAGTGACGCAGGAACTTCCGTCGGCACCGTGACAGTCACCGACACCATGCCGGCAGGCCTCATCGCGACAGCACTGTACGGCTACGGCTGGTCCTGTGACTTGCCGTCCGTCACATGTACCCGTAGTGACTCGCTTGCCCCGGGCGCCTCGTACAGCCCCATCACCGTCAATGTCAAAATATCGCCCTCCGCGCCGACAAGCGTCGTCAACGTCGCAAAACTCTCGGGAGGTTCGGACTCGAACCTGGCGAACAACACTTCGAGCGACCCGACTACGATCGTCTATGCTCCCGATCTCGCGGTGACCACGTCGAATCCTTCGACCCTCCTCGCCGGTCAGACGGGTAAGACGCTCACGCTCAACGTCGGAAACGTCGGCAACCTGGCGACGACCGGAACGATTGTCGTCACCGACACCGTGTCCAATGGCCTCGTGATCACGGCGATGTCCGGCCAGGGCTGGAACTGCACGCTTTCCTCTCATTCCTGTTCGAGGAACGATGCGCTCGCGGCGACGAGCACGTTCCCGCCAATCACAGTTACGCTCGATGTGAAGGCGACTGCTTATTCCTATGAATCGAACAGCGCGACTGTTTCAACCGTAGCCGGGGAGTCCAACACATACAACAACTACACCTATTGGTATTTTTCAGTTGTCGTCGTCCCGGGAACACCGAACGCGATCGCGACCTCACCCACGCAAGTGAGCATCAACTGGAGCGGCGTGTCCTACGCGTCTGGCTATGAGGTCCTTCGCAGTACGAGCATCAACGGGCCCTATGTCGTCGTGGGGACTCCGATCGGAAACAACTTTTTCGACACAGTGCCTGCAAACGCCACGTATCTTTACAAGGTTCGTGCGAGCGACGGTGTCAACACGACGGCTCTGAGCGCTGCCGACTTCACCACTGCGATTGCGTTTACGGATGACCCTCCAGTCGCCAGATCGACTCGGATCAAGGCAACCCACCTCGCGGAATTGCGCACGGCGGTCAATCTCATGAGAGCCGCGGCAGGCGTAGCGCCAGTAACGTTCACGGATCCCTCGCTTGCAGGCCTTCGAATCAAGGCACTGCACATCACAGAACTGAGAACAGAGCTGAACGCGGCTCGCGCGCTCCTTGGCGGATCTCAACTCCCCTGGAGCGAAGCAATCACTGCGGGAACGAAGGTCAAGACGGCGCATCTCCTCGAAATGCGCAGCGCGGTCAGGTAAGCAACGCGTCAATCGCCGCTACCGCGGCGGCCATCCGCTCCTCGTGCGTTCCGCGCACGAGGAGCCACGGCGCCTTTTGCGCGCGCAGCGCCTCTTCGAACCAGCGATGCATGTCGTGACGGATGTGCTCTCCGTCGCGGAAGCCGTCCTGTACGAACGGGATCTCGTTGCCGGTCAACAGATAGAGGTCCGCCCGCGCGCGCGCCGCGAAGTCCTTCGTTCCTACATAACGGCGGTGCCACAGCACGGTCGCAAACGCATTCGTGTCGCAGATCAACAGACGATTCGCTTCGCGCGCTGCACGCTCTTCACGCGCCGTCTGCTCCTCCGCGATGTGGACAAACTCCGGAGTCGTCCAGACGTGCGCGGGATCGAGCATCACGCGCTCCGAATATTCGCGGCCATACTCGGGCACCCACACGGTCTGATACGCATCGGCCAGCGCAGCGGCGAGCGTCGTCGTTCCCGTCGATTCAGCACCCACGACGCAAATGCGTTTCGCGTAATGCGCGCGCACGGGAGGATCGAGATACTCCCACTGCGCATACGGATTCGCGCGAATCCCGGAAGCCGATACCGGCACTGTGGCCCGCGCGCGATCGACCTCGACGTGCACACATCCCAGTGCACGCGCCCACGGATCCCCATAGGCCTCGGACGTGAACACGGCGTCGGGCGCACGTCCAAGCCAGCGGCGCGTGAGCTCTGCCCACAACACCGAATCGCGCTCGTCGTACACATCTTCGACGATCATCACCTTCGCCGCGGGAACGATCTCGCGCAGCCAGGCTGCGCGCAACTCCGCCGCAATCGTATCGGTCGCCCGCTGGCAGACGATCACGATGACTTCGCGCGACTGCGCGAGCGCGGTCTCGATCAGAAAGCGATGTCCCCGATGCAGCGGGTAGAACTTGCCTATTACAACTGCGGTCCCGAATCTCACGCCCCTACCTGATGTTTTGCCCGATTCTCCACATGACTCCCGAGGGATCGATGAGGACGAAATCGCGCATGCGCCACGGTCGCGTTTCAACCGTTGTGACTTTGACCCCGTATCGTTCTGCGATGCCCGCGTCGGTGATGCTGGCCCACCATGCGTCGACGTCTTCGACCAGCAGGTGCATCATCAGGTTGTGCGCCAGACCCTCTTCGTAGAAGTCCTGCAACAGGAAACTGGCGTCGCCATGACGAAAATAGGCGACACCATTCGAGTCCGAAGCCAGCTCGAACCCAAGGTCCTGATAGAACTGCTTCGAAAGCGGGAACGCTTTCGATGGAACGAATGCTTTGATTTCGACAACGTTGAGACTTGCCATGTTTATCCTTTCAGCAGATCGACGCCTATATCGATCAGGACCGAGAGTACCCGGCGTGTTCGTTCGACATCTCTGGCCCCGACGCGCGAGAGCAATTGGGCGTCGACCGCTGCGCGCACGTCCGCCAGAACGTTCGCCGCTGCCCGCCCTTTCGTCGTAAGAGCAACCGTCAATCTGCGCCGATCCTCGGTATCGACGTCCCTCTTCACGTAACCTCGCGTCACAAGCGCATCGACGAGTTGTCCCGCAGCCTGCTTGGAGACCCTCAGATCTGCGATGAGCTCGCTCAGAGGACGCACTCCCTTTTGCCGAGCCAGGCCGCCAAGCAAAGAGAACGCGCTCTTCGGGATGTCCCCATACCCCGCTTCGGCCAGCGCCGCCGACATCGCCGACCCGTACGCACTGCGCGCGTGCCGGAGAAGAACGGGCATGGAAGCCTCACTCGACATGACGACATAGTATCGTCAGTTTTGTTGATAGTCAACCAATTGGACTATTAGACGGACCCTCGGACGGACCCGAATCTTGCGCGCATGGATTCTGCTACACTCATTCCGCCGCCATTGATGGGTGGCGACTTGTCAGCCTAATCCTCGGCGCCGAGGAGCGGGGGAACCAAAGCGACGGCTTGCCACCGTCCGGGGTGAATGAGGCCAAAAGCCTCTAGGGCTTCCAGCCCGAATCCGACAGCTAACCTCGTAGGCAGCCGGAAGGCAGGCCAGAGAAAACGCCGCGAATTTTTCGCGGCGTTTTTTTTGGGTGTACGACAGGCGCCTCGCCTGTCGGCTCGGGGGACAGGCGGGGCGCCCGTCCTACACTTCACCTCACCCGATCGCGAACTAGCACCGCCAGATCCCTGAGCGCCGGCGCCTTCATCCCATCGATCGCCTGCAGGCTCGTCTCCACCAGCTCGGCACTCAGTTTCCTCGCCCCTTCCACTCCGGCGAGCTTGACGAACGTCAGACGCTGCTCGTCCTTCCCGACATCCTTGCCAATCTGTTCCGGCGTTCCGACGACATCGAGGATGTCGTCCGTGATCTGGAACGCGAGGCCGAGGTTCTTGGCGAAGACTTCGATGCGCTGGAGCGGCGCGGGGTGGATGTTCGCCAGCATTCCGCCGAGCGATGCCGCGGCGACGAACAGGGCGCCCGTCTTTCGCGAGTGAATGAACTCGAGCGTGTCGAAGTCCAGTGATGCGCCCTCGCTGTGCAGGTCCACCGACTCCCCTGCCACGCTGCCATCCCAGCCCACGGCACTAACCACGCGCTGCAGCACCTGGTCGAGAGGCCAGCGTCGAGGACGCAACGAAGCATGCGCCTGCGCCACGAAGCCGTAGGCATGATTCAAGAGCGCCACGGCCGCGAGAATCGCGAGGTCTTCCCCAACCACGCGATGCAGCGCCGGCTCGCCGCGACGAAGGATCGCGTCGTCCATCGCCGGCAGGTCGTCGAGAATCAGCGACGACGCATGGATCATCTCCATCGCCGCCGCCGCATCGAGCAGCTTTTCGGGACGAAGCCCAAGGGATTCACCCACGGCGATGGTGAGGATGCCGCGGACGCGTTTGCCGGGCGAGGCCAGCGCCCGTTTCAGCGCCGTATCGAGCACCGCCGGTGCGCCGGTCGCCCCGGCGATGCCGCTGAGGGCCGCGTCGAGAAGGGACCGCCGGGCGGCGAAGTACTCGTTCAAGCTCAACGGCATGTTAGCATCGCGAGGGAAGCTATGAACGTCCGATACCTGAGCCGTTCTCAGCAGGGCTGGATCCTGCTCATCGCCTCTCTGGTCTTCTTCGCCGCGCTGATTTGGTTCATCGACGAGATGAACCTCATGCTGTGGCTGAAGATCATGGGCTTCGCGCTGGTTGGAGCGGGCTCGTGCGCAGTCTTCTTCCAGCTCTGGTTCAGCAAAGTGCTGATGCGCCGCGAAGGATCGATTCAACTGATCGATCGCGTGATCGCCGGCGACCTCTCCCTCTCCGCCCGTGAGATCCTCCGCGCCACACAGTCGGCGCGCATGGCATCCGCGCTCCGTGCGCTCGTGGCGAACCTGGAGCGGACGATCCGCCGTTTCGGCCAGCTGACGACCGACGTGGCGAAAGTCAGCGATCAGATCAGCGGCCGCGCCCGCATTCTCGCGCGCAGTACGTCATCGCAGCTCGCCTCCACCGAATCGACGTCTGCTTCCGTCAATCAGATCGATACGTCGATCAACGCCGTCCGCACTTCGATGGAAGAGCTCTCGGCGAACGCCGAGGAGACATCGACATCCGTGCTGGAGATGTCGGCCTCGATCGAAGAGGTCAGCCGCATCGCCGACACGCTCGCCGAGTTCGTCGAGCAGACCGGTTCCGCGATCGAAGAGATGATCGCGTCGATCAACGAAGTCGCGACGAACACCGAGAGCTTCTCGTCGTTCGCGATCGAGACCGCGAGCTCGATGGTCGAGATGAACGCCACGACCGACGAGATCATGCGCGGCGCACGTCAGTCCGCGGAGCTGTCGAAGTATGTGAAGGATGCAGCGCTGGAAGGCCGCGATGCGGTGCGCAGCTCGGTCAATGGCATGCGCAACATTCAGCAGGCCGTCGAAGAGGCGAAGCTCGCGCTTGCCGATCTCGCCGCGCGTTCGCAGGAGATCGGCGAGATCGTCCGCGTCATCGACGAGATCGCCGGACAGACGAACCTCCTCGCGCTCAATGCCGCGATCATCGCAGCGCAGGCCGGAGAGCGCGGTAAGGGCTTCGCCGTCGTCGCCGACGAGATCCGCGATCTCTCCGAGCGCACCTCCGTGTCGACGGAAGAGATCCGCACGCTGATTCAGAACGTGCAGAACGGCGTCGACCGCGCGGCCGAGCAGATGACGCTCAGCAGCGACCGCGTTGGAGACGGCGTCGGACTCACCGCGCGCGCGGAGCAGGTGCTCGACAAGATTCTCGATCTCACTGATCGCTCGACGAACTCCATTCAGGAGATCGCACGTGCGACCGAAGAGCAGTCGCGCGGCAGTCAGGCGGCAACGCAGGCCATCGAAGAAGTCACGAAGATGGTGCAGCAGACCGCGACTGCAACTCAGGAACAGTCGATCACGTCTCGCAAGATCGGCGAACAGGCCGCGATGGTGCGCGATTACACCAAGCACCTCAAACGCGCGATGAACGAGCAGGAAACCGGCTCCCGCGCGATCAGCCGGGCCATGGAAAACATCATGGGCCTCGTGCAGAACGTGCTCGAGTCGACCTCGGTGCTCGCTTCCGAGTCGTCCGCCATTGTCAAATCGATGGATGTCATCAAGAGTGGCTCCCGCGAATCGAGCTTCGGTGTCACCGAGCTCAACTCGATGTCGAACACGCTGAGCCACGAATCGAACCTGCTCAAGCAGGAGCTCGGACGCTTCACGCTTCCGCAACCGAACGTCGGTGGCACACTCACGACCGGCACGGTCCTCTGGCAGCAACTCACGCTCGATCCGGTCCACACGTCGGCCGCGGCCCTCGGCTACTTGTCGCACGCCATTCATGCCAAGCTCGTGAAGTACGGCGAAGGTGCCGAGCTCGTGCCGGATATCGCCGAGCGTTGGGAAGTGCTCGAGGCGGGACTCGTCTACCGCTTTCACCTGAAGCGCGACGTCCGCTTTCATAACGGCCGGCTCGTGCTCGCGAAGGATGTGCACGACACGTTCGTCCGTCTCCTCGCACCCGAATACAAGTCGTCGGGTCAGTGGATCCTGCGCGGGGTCAAGGGGGCGAAGGATGTCATCGACGGGAAGTCGAAGACGATCACAGGCATCCGGGTGCTCGACGATTACACGCTCGACATCGAGCTCATCGAGCCCCTCGCCTTCTTTCTCTCGCTCCTCACGATGCACGAGGCGGCGATCGTTCCCTGCGAAGAAGCGCGCGACATGGACAAGTTCCGCATCAAGGCGGTCGGTGCAGGCGCATTCAAAGTCGAAGAGGCAATCGAAGGCGAGCGCGTCACGCTCATCCGAAACAAGGACTACTTCGTTCCCGGCGAGCCGAATCTCGACAAGCTCGAATTCCGCCTCGATCTCCGCAGCTTCCGCGACATGACCGAGGCATTCCTGCGGGGTGAGATCGACTGCGCGCACGGTGTGCCGCTGAAGATGGTCAATCAGTTGAAGCTGGATCCGCGCTATGCCCCCTACATGCTGCAGACCACGCAATTGCACACGTCGTATCTCGGCTGGGACAACACGCGTGCACCATTCGATCGCGTCGAAGTGCGGCAGGCCGTGAACTACGCGATCGACAAGGAGCGCATCAACAAGGACGTCTTTGCAGGGCTCTCGGTCGTCGCCGAGTCGCTCCTGCCTCCGGGCCTGCTCGGCTATGAGCCGGCGCTGCGCGGCTTCAACTATGACCCTGACCGCGCGAAGAGCCTGATGCGTGCCGCCGGACATGGCTCCGGATTCACGATGAGCTATCGCACCTGGGAGACGGACGAGTTCAACAACTCGGGTGCGGTGCCGCGCATCATCGAGGATCTCGCGGTCATCGGAATCAAAGTCGAAGTGACGAAGCATTCCGCGACCGAGGCGCGCGCACCGCTGCAGAATCCTGGACATGGGATGTTGTTCTGCGGCAACTGGTACGCGGATTTCCCCGACTCCGATAATTTCTTCTATGTCTTCTTCCACAGCGACTCGAGCTCGCTGCGCGGGTTCCACTATCACACGCCGGAGATCGACCGGCTGGTGAACGAGGCGCGCCGCACCAACGACACCGAGAAGCGCGCGGAGATCTACAAGCAGCTCGATCAGATGGTGCTGCGCGACGCGCCGATGGTGTGCCTGTTCCACGAGCGGATGTTCGTGGTGCACAAACCGGACGTGCGCGGGATCAAGACCTCGCTCGTACCGCCGCCGGTGCGGTATCACGACGCCTGGCTCGAGCGGGAGTGAATAGCGGGGGTTCGCGGCTACGCGGGTTCGCGGGCTCGCGGTTCCCCGACCTCGCCGAGCCCGCGAGCCCGCGTAGCCGCGCGACCATTCACACCGCCCTCTTCACCGTCTCCCTCCTCTTCTCGCTGAACTACATCATCTCGAAGGTGGGGATGAGAGCCTTCTCCCCTCTCAGCTTCGCGTATCTGCGCGTACTGGGCTCGGCGCTGCTCCTGAACGTCCTGCCAGGCGCGTGGCGGCCGCTGCCCAACAAGGACGTCACGCTCCTCGCCTGTCTCGGCGTCGTCACGAATCAGGCGTTGTTTCTTGCGGGTCTTTACTACACGAGCGCGCACATCGCGGCCATTCTCATCACGACGATTCCGGTCTTCACGCTCGGGATCGCAATACTCGCGGGGCGCGAGAGTGCGACTGCGCTGAAGATCGGCGGCATCGCGCTCGCGGGCTTTGGCGCGCTGCTCGTCGTTTGGGGCGAAGGGATCGAGGGCTCGCTGCGATCGCTCATCGGAGCGCTGATGATCGTTGGCAACTCAATGTCGTATTCGTTCTACCTCGTGCTGTCGAAGCCTGTCATGGCGCTGCACTCATCGCGGGTGGTGCTGGCGCGGATGTTCGCCGTCGCCTGCGTGATCATGCTGCCGCTGTGCTGCTGGTCGCTTGCGCACGAGCACTACGGCACGGTTCCTTCATCGGCATGGTGGTCGCTCGCTGCGGTGATCGCCGGCCCGACCGTGCTCGCCTACGTGATCAACGGCTGGTCGCTGCGTTACGCGGACAGCTCACTCGTCGCAACCTACGTCTATGTACAGCCAGTGCTGACGACATTTCTCGCAGCATTCATCCTCGGCGAAGAGATCCGGCGCATCGCGATCGTCGCCGCAGCGCTGATCTTCACCGGCGTATGGCTCAGCCAATGGAGCGCGCCCCCTCCCGACCGAGCGGAGCGAGTGGAGGGACCAACGCCTCCACCGGCATGAATCCCCACGAGCCACCGCACTCCTCCAATTCAGCGCTGCGCCGTCATTGATCCCTCCGCTCCCCTTCGCTGTGCGAAGGCTCGGTCGGGATGGAGTGGAGGGACCAACGCCTCCACCGGCGTGATCCCCACGCGCGACCGCACTTTTCCACTTCCGCGCTGCCCCGCCGTTGATCCCCCCGATCCCCTTCCCCTTTCCCAGGCACCGTCGGGTCGGAGCGGGCCTTTACCTCTTCCTCCGTCAGACCGAAGATCGCCGGCGGCTGAACCCCCACCATGCTGAGATAGAGATAGAGCTGGCCTCGATGATGGACCTCGTGCTCGATCATCGCGCGGATCCACTTCCCCACCGACATCTCGGCGCCGCCCGGAGTCGTGCAGCGAGCGTCGAGATCCGCGGCGCGAAACAGCGGCATCGCCTCCTCGTGCATTCGCTTCATATACGCGACGACATCGTCGTATCCATCCGCGAGCTCCCGCCCATGCCCCGGATAGCGGCTCGGCCGCAGCGAAGCGTTCTCCGCGAACATCCACCGTTCGATCGCAGCAAGATGCCGGACGAGATCGCCAAACGTGAACTTGCCTTCCTGGTAGGTCCAGTCGATTTTTTCCGGTGGGATGCGGTCGACGGCAAGGAGAGTGCGGGCGCGAACGCGCTCGAAGTAGTCAAGCATGGGAAATGATAGGACGGGACGTTCTACCTATCCGTCCTATCCGTCCCATTTGTCCTACCATGTGTAAACGAAACTCCACCCTCGCCGTCCAACTTCTGTGGGTACCGTGGCATTGTTTCGCTCGAATCAGGTGAACGACGCACCTTCCGATCACGACCTGATCGTCCGCACGCTTGGCGGCGATGGGGCGGCGTACGGGGTGATCGTCGAGCGTTTTCAGCGTCGGATCTATCGTGTCGCCTACGCCATCGTCCGCGACGAAGTCGAGGCGGACACGATCACGCAGGACACGTTCGTTCAGGCCTACACGCATCTCGCGAAATTTCAGGGACGTTCCGAGCTCGAGACATGGCTGACCCGGATCGCGATCAACCGGTCACGCGATCTGCTCCGCCGCCGCAAGTTCATCAGTCTCTTCACGCGCACGACGGATGACGAAGCCGAAGAGATCGCGTTCGAGCCGGTGGATGAACGTCCTGATCCTGAGCGCGAAACGATGGCCGTCCAGCTTCGTGGCGCGATCGCGCGTGCCGAGGCGGGGCTATCCTCGCAGCAGAAGTTGATTTTCCGCCTGCGTCACTATGAGAATCTCTCGAAGGCGCTTTTCGGTGATCCCCTCGGGCTGCGCGCCTGGACCCTACGCCCCCATCTCTTTCCCGCCGTTACACAAGTTGGGGAACCGGCCGCGGGCTTGCGCACCCACCGC
>CAZKID010000126.1:0-12382 GCA_964552405.1 uncultured Thermoanaerobaculia bacterium | reverse complement strand
TCATAGAGACCGTACTGGGAGACCAGAGACTCTCCGGCCATCTTGTAGTCGTAACGCTCGATGGAGATGCCGAGGTTGTGCTCCATCGTGGTGCGCACGGCGTCATCGAGACTCAGACGAAGTGCGCGTGAATTCTCGATGTCCTTGTCTGTCTCGGCCGTCACCGGCTCGGTGCGCTGCGTAGCAGTCGAAGGCTGCTGCGCAAACGCTGCCGTCGCGGCAAGCGAGATGACGAACATCGAGAAAAACCGTCGAACAGCGGTCATGTAAATCCTCCTGGACACGGGTGCTTGTACGAAAGGATCGAGAGGAAGTTTCGCGCGGCGCATTGTAATTCAGGCAGCAGACAGCAGGCCCGTGGAGACAGCAGGCAGCAGACAGCAGGCAGCAGGAGGCTGATCCTTCGGGCTGTGATGCAATCTCGCAGGCCTCAACCTGCTGTCTGCTGCCTGCTGTCTGCTGCCTGAACAGGCCCGCTGTCTGCTGCCTGCACCGGTGCCCCGGCGAAGTGGCAGGCGGCGAACTGGCCCGGCTGATGCTCAACCAGCGGCGGCACCACATCCTTGCAGATCGGGAACTGCGCGATGGGACAGCGCGTGTGAAACACGCAGCCGCTCGGCGGATTGAGCGGCGTCGGAATGTCGCCCTTCAGAATGATCCGCGTCTTCTTCACCTTCGGATCGGGAATCGGAACCGCGGAGAGCAGCGCCTTCGTGTAGGGATGCAGCGGATTCGCGTAGAGCGCTTCACGCGTGGCGAGCTCCATGATCCGCCCGAGGTACATCACGGCGACGCGCGTCGAGATGTGCTCGACGACGGCGAGATCGTGCGCGATGAACAGATAGGTCAGCCCGAGCTCGTCCTGCAGATCCTGAAGCAGATTTACGACCTGCGCTTGAACGGACACATCGAGCGCCGACACGGGCTCGTCGAGCACGAGGAACTTCGGATTCGTCGCCAGCGCGCGCGCGACGCCGACGCGCTGCCGTTGCCCGCCGGAGAACTCGTGCGGATAGCGCTTCCGATACTCGGGCTGCAATCCGACTTTCTCCAGCAGTTGCGCGACGCGATCGTTGCGCTCACCGCCGTTCGAGACGCCATGAATGATGAGCGGCTCGGCGAGGATCGAGCCAACCTGCATGCGTGGATTCAACGACGCATACGGTTCCTGAAACACGATCTGCATGTTGCGGCGCATGCGGCGCATGCCACCGGCATCAAGCGCGAGGATGTCCGTGCCTTCGAAGCGGATCGCACCCGACGTCGGCTCGATCAACCGAAGGATGCACCTGCCGACGGTCGTCTTGCCGGAGCCAGACTCGCCAACGAGTCCCAACGTCTCGCCCGCTGCAAGCGAGAAGCTGATGCCGTCCACTGCCTTCACTTGTGCAACGGTCCGGCCGAGCACTCCTCGCCTGACCGGGAAGTACTTGGTGAGCCCTTCAACGCTGAGCAACGCGCGCTGTTCGAGTTGCGTGGCCGGTTCACTCATGATGACAGCCTCTCGGCATCGGCGGCGTTTCCATGCAGATAGCACCGCGCCACCTGCGAGGCGCCAGCGGCCATCAACGCCGGCTCGTCGCCGAGACAGATCTCCATCACATCGGGACAACGCGGATTGAACTTGCAGCCCTGCGGCAGCCGGTTGATCGGCGGCACCATTCCCTTGATCGTCGGCAGCCGCTTCACTCCTTCGTGCGTCGCGCCTGGGAGCGACGCGAGCAGGCCGCGGGTATATGGATGTCCCGGATTCGCGAACAACTGATCGACAGGCGCCTCTTCGACGACGCGGCCGGTGTACATCACGATCACGCGCTCACAGAACTCGGCCACGACGCCGAGGTCGTGCGTGATCAGCAGAATCGCGAGGCCGAGGCGCTGCTGCAGCGAGGCGAGGAGTTCCATGATCTGCGCCTGGATCGTGACATCGAGCGCGGTCGTCGGCTCGTCGGCGATCAACAGCTCGGGATCGCACGACAACGCCATTGCGATCATGACCCGCTGGCGCATGCCGCCAGAAAGTTGATGCGGATAATCCTCGAGGCGTTTGATCGGATCGGGGATCGCGACCAGCTCGAGCATCGCGCCTGCTTGCTTCCACGCTTCTTTCTTCGACACCTTGCGGTGAATGCGAATCGCCTCCGCGACCTGCGCGCCGATCTTGAAGACGGGATTGAGCGACGTCATCGGCTCCTGAAACACCATCGCGATGTCGTTGCCGCGCACCTTGCGCATGTCGCTTTCCGAGAGCTGCGCGAGGTTCTTGCCCTTGTAGCGAATCTCGCCGCCTGTGATCCGGCCCGGCGTTGCGACGAGACGCATGATCGACATCGCGGTGACGCTCTTGCCGCAGCCTGACTCGCCGACGAGCGCGAGCGCCTCTCCGCGCTTCACGGTGAACGAGACGTTATCGACGGCGTGGACGAGACCTTCGGCAGTCGGGAAGGACGTGCGGAGGTTCCTGACCTCGAGCAGCGATTCGGTCACGTCTGGCATCGTAGCAAGAACGATGCAGTGGAGGTGTTGCGACACGCGCCCTCGCCTGCCGGCTCGGTTGCAGAGGCGAGGCGCCTGTGCCCCACAGGGACGATCACCGCCGAATAAACCTTCGTACCGTTGCCGACGCCTCGGGAACGTCCAGCGCGAACGTCACGAAAAAGTAGAAGAGGCCGAACGCGCCGCAGACGAGTGCAGCGGCACTGATGTGCGGGAAAGGAAGATGCCGCAGGAGACCGGCGATCATGGTCTCGAACGCGACCGCGACGATGGCGGCCGCGATTGCCGCGCCCCAGAGTCGCAACTGAAACGACGCTGGGAACGGCACGTGACCGATTCGCTTCTGCAATGCGCGGCGAAGGAGCAGGAACTCGAGCCAGCCCGCGATGCCGGCGGTCGCAGTCAGCGCAATCGCGCCGAGCGACAGCAGCGAATTGCCGACAGCTGGCAGCGGCACGTGCGCGAACTGCAGAGCGCGAATCAGCAGCGGGCGGAGCGGAATCGCGAAGATCCAGCCGAGTGCCGCGGTGAGCGCGACGCGGATCATCGCGAAGCGCAGCGGCGTGCGCGTGTCGCGCAGCGCGTAGAACGCGTTCGAGTAGAGGCGGCCGAGCGTGACGGCGAGCAGCCCGAGCGTGGAACCGACGAGGATGTACCAGACGAGCAGCGTGTCGTCCGCCTTGAAGCGGCCGCCCTGATAGAGCGCAGCAACGATGATGTTGCCGATCGCCACGAAGGCGACGACGGTCGGGATGACGAAGAACGCGATCTGCCGCAATCCGCGCTCGAGTCGCTTGCGCATCGCCGCCGCGATCTCTTCGTGCGTTCCACGCAAGCCGGACATCTGTGGCAGCTCCGCCGCAGCCACCGACATCCCGAAGAGGCTGATCGGCAACATGTTGACGATCTGCGCATACGAGAGCGCCGACACTGCGGCCGTGCCGAGGAGCGTGGCGAGTAGGTTGTCGATGTAGCCGCTCAACTGGACGACACCGCGGCCGACGACGACCGGAGTGAAGTTGCGGATGACCTCGCGCACAGGAGCAAGCGTCGTGTCGATGGCGAAGCGTAGATGTTTCGCATAGCGAAAGACTGCGGGAAGCTGGATCACGAACTGCGCGAGCGCACCGACCACCATGCCCCACGCCGCGATGACCACGAGCGAACGGTCGTTGCTGCGCGCGCCGAAAATCACGAGCGTCGCAATCATCACGATGTTCATGAACACCGGCGCGACATACGACAGAAAGAACTTGCGATGGCTGTTGAGGATGCCGAGACACCAGGCTGAAAGCACGAGGATACCGACGCCGGGCCACATGATCCGCACCACGGTGATCGTCAGCGCCCGGATCTCACCCTTGTATCCAGGCGCGATCGCGATCAGCAGCCATGGCGTGAGGATGACGCCGAGGAGGACGAGGACCGCCATCGCGAGGGCGAGCAGCGATGCGACGATTCCCGCCACGCGGCCGGCCGTCTCCTCTTCTTCATCGGCGAGCAGGCGCGCGTAGACCGGAATGAACGACGCGGAAAGAACCCCTTCGCCGAAGAGGTTCTGCAGCACGTTCGGGATGCGGATCGCAGCGCGGTAAATGCCGGCCGCATCGGAGTTGCCCAGAAAATGGGCAAAGACTTTCTCACGCACGAAGCCCGAGATGCGCGTGAGAAAAATACCGGCTGCCACGAGTACGGCGAAGCTGCTCCCGCGCGAGCTGTGCTTAACTGTCATTGACACGACTCATCGATGATCGCATGAACGAGATCCATCAACAGCCGATTCGCATTGCAGGCGCGGGGCCATCCGGTCTCTGCGCTGCCATCGCCCTCGCCCGAGCGGGACGCGATGTCGAAGTGCACGAAGCAAAGCGCGACGTCGGCATGCGCTTCATCGGCGATCTGCAGATCATCGAAGGATCGTCGGAGCGCGAGCCCGTGCCGGAGTTTCTCGATCGCATCGGCGTCGCGCGCAACTTCTACTTTCGTCCCGCGAACTGGTCGACGTTCTACGACGCCGCCGGCCACGCGCGTGTCGTTCGCAGCAGTGAGCCCTACGGTTACTTCATCAAGCGAGGCGCCGAGGAAGGGACGCTCGACCGGGGGCTGCTGGCACAGGCGCGCGACGCCGGGGCGCGCGTGATCTTCAACAGCCGCATCGCCGATGCCGACATCATGGCGACCGGCCCCGCAACTCCCGACGGGCTCGCCAAGGAGATGACGTGGCACACCGATGAGCCCGAGCGCATCGACGTTTTCTTCAATCACAAGCTTTCGCCGGGCGGCTACTCCTATCTCTTCATCCTCGATGGTCTCGCGACGTTCGGCTGCGCGATCGTTTCGAGCTTCAAGCAGATCGACGACTTCTTCGATCACTCGCTGCAGGCCGCGCAGCAGATGCACCGCTTCGAATTGCCGGACGAACGCCGCTACGGCTACTCGTACATGAATTTCCACTTGAAAGACCGCGCGACGGCGAACGGCGCGCGCTTCGTCGGCGAGGCTGCCGGGTTTCAGGATTACCTCTTCGGCCTCGGCATCCGCTATGCGCTGACGAGCGGCTGGCTCGCCGCGCAAAGCATCATTCAGGGCCGCGATTTCGACGAGCTCTGGCACGAGTCGCTTGCCGGCAAACAGGAGACGAGTCTCGTCAATCGCTTCTTGTACGAGGCCGGCGGCAACTTCGGCCTGTCGATGTTCGTGCGCCAGGCCGCATCCGCGAAAGACTTTCAGAAGTATCTCCGTTCGTGGCACGCACGGACGTGGTGGAAGCGACTTCTCTCCCCCATCATCCGCAGAGTGTGGCAGCATCGCGGACGTTGCCAGCACAAACCGGGCGAGCATTGGTGCCGCTCACGCGACACCGAGATGCGCGTACCGGAGCTGGGACCGGTTCAGGAACCATGACGGCGATTGACGACGCATACGCCCAATGCCGCGCGATCGCGCACAAACATGGAGCGAACTTCTCCGTCGGCTTTCGGTTTCTGCCGCCTGCGAAGCGGCGCGCGGTGTACGCGGCGTATGCGTATTGCCGCGTCGCCGACGACATCTCGGATGATCCGGGCGCGGAGATTGCGCAACGGCTCGACGCGTGGCAGCGCGAGCTCGATGCCTGCTACGAAGGCCACCCGACCCACGTCATCACGATTGCACTCGCCGACGCGCTGACGCGCTTCGCGATTCCGAAGAGCGCGTTCATCGCGCTGATCGACGGCTGCCGGCAGGACATGGTGAAGTCGCGCTACGAAACGTTCGAAGAACTGCTGCACTACTGCGATCTCGTGGCGACGTCGATCTCGGACATCTCGCTGGCGATCTTCGGCTACAAGTCGGAGCGCGCGCTCGAATATGGACGCAATCTCGCGACCGCGCTGCAACTGACGAACGTGACGCGCGATGTCGGCGACGATCTGTCACGCGATCGCATCTATCTTCCTCGCGAAGAGCTGCGGCAGTTCGGCGTGAGCGAGGAAGAGATCGTGACGCGCAAGGAGAACGATCGCGTGCGCGCCCTCATCGAATTTCAGATCGCACGCGCCGAGCGCTACTTCCGCGAGGCGGAGCCGCTCTTGCAGGAGCTCGATTTCGATGCACGCTTCGGCGTTCTGCTGATGGGCGGCATCTACGCCACTGTTCTTTCGAAACTCCGCAAGGATCCGCTCGTCGTCATCCGCAAGCGACTCTCGCTGACGAAGTTCCAGAAGGTCATGGTCGTCGGAACGAGAATGTTGAGACCGCACTTCGTGTAACCGATCGTGACGCGCAATCGTCTACGAGCCGTGAACGCCCCGAAGATCGTCCTGCTGCTGCTTCTGGCGATGCCAGCAATCGCACAGGAGTCGAAGGACAGTGTTCGTGTCGTCGTTCCCGTCGCAGGAAGCGTCCTCGGCGCGAACGAGGTGCGCTGGCGAACGGCGCTGGAGCTGACCAACGACGGGCAGAGTGCGGTCGACGTCGCGATCACGATGATGGCCGCGCCGGAACAGCCCGCAATGCTGACGACGATCGGTCCCGGCGACACCGTCCGCTTCACCGATGTGGCACCCGAGGCCTTCGGAGTCGAGTCGCTGTTGTCGCCGATCGTCGTCGAAACCCTCGGCCGCCGCTCCGTCAACGTTCGCGCGACCGCGTATGGCACGCGCGGCGACAAGGTCTTCAAGCCCGAACCGATCGCAGTCACGTCCGACGCGATGTGGTATTCGCTGCGTGTGTTGCACGGCTTGTCCTTCAATGATGCATCTCGCACGAACGTCGGCTTCGTGAATCTTGGCGAGACCGCGTCGACGTTCGTCGTCGCGGCGCAGCGGCTGCCGGGACGCAACGTCGCGGTCGCGCACATCCCGATGCCGCCCTATTCGATCTGGCACGTGCCGGTCCAGTTTCTCTTTCCGCTGATCACGAAGGGCGACGACTTCTCCCTCGTCGTCGAGACGTCGAGTCGGGAGACGTACGTGTACGCGTCGGTGATCGACAATGAGACCAATGCGGCGACGTTCGTACAGCCGCAGGTGGGGACGCCGTAGGCTGCCGTCATCCTGAGCGAAGCGAAGGATCAACCAACGCGCAGCGCTAATCACACGCGCATCGCCCGAGGCACGGGTCCGGCGGCGCCTTGGTTGATGCTTCGCTTCGCTCAGCATAAACTCTGGGAAATGGGCGACGTACCCGAATACCTCATCTGTCTCCAGTGCGAAACTCCGACGTATCAGTTCGAGTACCACAACGGAAAGCTGGCGCAGGTCGTCTGCAACACGTGTGGCGCTGACGACGTCTCGGACTTCGTCACGGAAGCAGAGCTCGAGGAGCAACCCTAGGCCGGATGCAGACACCTGTCATCATCGGGATTGCGGGCGGAACCGGCTCGGGGAAGACGACTGTTGCCAGGTCGATCTATGACCGCGTCGGCGCGACGCGCATCGAGTGGATTTCTCACGACTCGTACTATCGCAACTTCGACGCGCTCAGCGCGGACGAACGGCACAAGATCAACTTCGATCATCCTGATGCGCTCGAGACGGAGTTGCTCGTACGTCATCTCGATGTGCTGTCGAAGGGTTCGTCCGTCGACGTGCCTCTATACGATTTCACGACGCATAGCCGGAAGCAGGAGACGCAGCGCGTCGAGCCGCGCAAAGTGCTGATCGTCGAAGGCATTCTGATTCTTGCCGAGCCTGAGCTCCGCCGCCGTCTCGGGATCAAGCTGTTCGTCGATACGCCCCCCGATATCCGCTTCATGCGCCGCCTGATGCGCGACATCCAGTCGCGGGGGCGGAGCCTGGAGTCGGTGGTCGAGCAATACCTGACGACGGTCCGGCCGATGCACGAGGAGTTCGTGGAGCCGTCGAAGCGGTATGCCGACCTGATCATTCCCGAGGGGGGCGAGAACCAGGTGGCGCTGGACGCGATCATTTCGAGGGTGGAGCACCTTCTTGCGTAAGTACTAAAGAATCAGCAACTTAATTCTTAGTTTGAAATTTGAAATTTGAAATTTGGACTTTAACGTTCCGGATCTGGACTTAAGAAATTCAAAATTAAAAATTGCGAATTTCGAATTAAAAACGCATTCCCGACGGAATGGCCTCTGCCTTTCCCCCGTTGAACACGCTGTTCAGCCAGTCTAGAATCTGGCGATCTGATGCAGAAGGGGGGGAGATCGGGGTCATGCCTCTCGTCCACGTTAAAGAAGACGAAACGTTCGAGAATGCATTGCGCAGGTTCAAGCGCAAGTGTGAGAAGTCGGGGATCCTCTCTGAACTGAAGAAGCGCCAGCATTACGAAAAGCCGAGCACCAAGCGGAAGCGTAAAGCGATTGCTGCACGCAAGAAGGTGCTTCGCAAGCTCGCAGAAGAGCGTCGCGCCGGCTACTAGTCTCCTTCAAATTTGCAGTTTGTCGATTCGGGCTCGCGAAAGCGGGCCCTTTTTCTTCGTCATCCCGCTCAGCATGACACTCAGCGAAATCGAATTCGATCGCGTGCTCACGCTCGTCGCGATGGAAGCGAAGAGCACGCCGGGGAAGGCCGCCGTCGCGCGGCGCCGTCCTCACACATCGTTTGATGCATGCGAGCGCGCACAGTCCGAGCTCGCGGAGATGAGCCTTTTCTATCTCCGCGAAGGACTGCTGCCGATCGCGGGCCTGACGGACGTTCGGCCGCTCTTCGATCGCGAGACCGTGCTCGAGCTGGAGGAATCGTGGCAGATCGTGCGCGCCGCCCGCGCGACGCAGGCGATCCGAGAAACGTTCCTTCGCAGCGAGCTCTATCCGCACCTCACTGCCATCGCGCGTGACCTCCCCGACCTCGGCGAAATGCTGGCGAAGCTGGCGAAGTACTTCACGAAGGATGGGAAGCTGCGCGAGGAAGCATCGGCAGAGCTTCGTGCGATCCGTCAGCGTGTGCAGCAGAAGCGCAACTCGATTCAACGCGTGCTGGGCGACGTGATGAATCGCAGCGTGGATGCGATTCAGGAGCCGCTGATCGTGATGCGCGGCGATCGCTTCTGCATCCCGGTGCGGTCGGATCATCGCAATGCAGTGCCAGGCATTCTTCACGAACGCTCCGGCTCGGGCGCGTCGTTCTTCATCGAGCCGCTTCAGGCGGTCGAGTTGAACAACGACCTCGCGGATCTCCTCATCCAGGAGCGCGAAGAGATTGCGCGCATCACTCGCTACGTCTCGCAGTTGCTCGTCGACGAAGCGGCGAACGTGATCGCTGCAGCGAATCTCGCGGGCGAGCTCGACGCGCTGCAGGCGTGCGCGATCTTCGGCAGCACGATCAAAGCGTCGCGTCCGATCTTCAGCAACGATGGCGAGCTGCGCGTTCTCAACGGACGGCATCCCCTCCTCGATGAGCGGCTTGCATCCGCTCGCGAGGAGGCATTCAGCGAGGAACCGTCATCGCGCAAAGTCATCCCGATGTCGATCGAGCTGGGTGGAGAGCGGGCGTCTCGCCCGCAGTCGTCGAGCGTCTCGCTCGGCGACGAACAGTCGACGGCCGGGACGGCCGCCGACCGCGGCCGGGACGGCCGCTCTCCAAGGGCGCTCGTCGTCAGTGGCCCCAACGCAGGCGGGAAGACCGTCGCGTTGAAAACCGCAGGGCTGCTCGTCGCGATGGCGATGAGCGGACTCCCCGTTCCCGCCGACGACGGCACCACGATTCCAATCGTCGATGCGATTCACGTTCTGATCGGCGATGACCAGAGCGTGCTCGAACATCTCTCGACGTTCTCCGCGTATCTCGTACGGCTCAAGCGGGTGCTCGCACGCGTGACGAAGCGCTCGCTCGTGCTGCTCGATGAGCTCGGATCAGGGACTGATCCCGAAGAAGGTGCAGCGCTCGCAGCTGCCGTCGTCGAGCATCTGCTCGAGGCCGGAGCGTTGCTCATCGTAACGACGCATCTCTCATCGCTGAAGAGCTTCGCGGTCGATGACGGTCGCATTCTCAACGCCTCGATGGAGTTCGACGTCGCAACCGGCCAGCCGACGTACCGGATGATCGCCGGCATTCCCGGACGCAGCCGTGCCATCGACGTCGCGCAGATGATCGGCCTCCCCTCTTCTGTCATCGTTGCAGCACGCACACGTCTCGGCGACCGATACGGCGAGACCGACACGCTGCTTTCCACGTTGCAGAAGAAGATGTCGGAAGTCCTGGCGCAACAGGATGAAGCCTCGCGGCTGAAGAATTCGATCGAGGAAGAACGGCGCGTGATCGCCGAGAAGAGCGCGCAGCTCGACAAAGAGAAGGCGCGCCTCGGCACGTCATATCGCGATGAGCTCGAGCGTCTCCGCGACGACGTCGCACGGCAGGTCACGAACGAGATCAAGAATCTTCGCGAGCTGGATCGGAACGCGCGCGCATCGATCGATACAAAGCAGATCGTGCAGACGGTGACGAAGCCCGTCGATCGCGCGATGGAGTTCATCCCGGCCGAGCAGCGCGAGATTCGCGTTGGCGACAAGGCGGAGCACCGGAAGTTCAAGGTGACCGGGAAGGTCGTCTCCGTCGACGGCAAGAAGGCCGTGCTCGATGTGAATGGGCGGAAGATGACGGTGGAGGCGCGCGAGCTGACGCCGGTTGGACGTGTAGGACAGGCGCCCTCGCCTGTCAAAAACCGAGGACAGGCGGGGGCGCCTGTCCTACACAATGACGTTGCGCCGGTCGTTGGCGCCGAGCTCAATCTGATTGGTCAACGTGTTGACGATGCGCTCGACGAGTCGGACAAGTTCCTCGACCGTGCCCTGCTCGAAGGAAAACAAGCTGTCCGCATCATTCACGGATTCGGAACTGGAGCGCTGCGCAAAGCAGTACGCGAACACCTTAGAAAGCACCCTGCCGTAAGCTCCTGGCGTCCCGGCGATGACAACGAAGGAGGCGACGGTGCGACGATCGCCGTTCTCAGTGCGTAACGCCCCTGCCGCCTGCTGTCTGCTGTCTGCCACCTGAAGACATGGCTCTCGTCGACCTCAACGACCTCGTGATCTCGCAAGTCCGCTCCGCGGCGGACATCGTCGAATTCGTCTCGCAGGTCACACCGCTCAAGCTCGCCGGCAAGAGCTACAAGGGACTCTGTCCGTTTCATCGCGAGAAGTCGCCATCATTTCATGTCGATCGCGACAAGGGACTCTTCTACTGCTTCGGCTGCGGCACGGGGGGCGACGTCTTCAAGTTCCTCACCCTCACCGAGCGCTTCACCTTCCCCGAGGCGGTGGAGTACGTGGCCGGACGCGTGGGCATCGAGCTGCCGCGGCGGAAGAAAACGTCGCGCGAGGCCGATAAGGACGACCTCCTCGACGTCATCGACGACGCCTCGCTGGCGTTTCACCAGGCACTTGGTTTTCCGGACAACGCGGCCATGCGCTACCTGCGCGAGCGCCGCGTGCCGAAAGAGATCGTCGACAAGTACGGCTTCGGCTACGCGCCCGACTCGTGGGACTACGTCTACACGCGCCTGGCCCGGAAGTACGGCGACAAGAAGCTCGAGCTGGCGGGCCTGGTCACGCCGCGGAAGAGCGGCAGCGGCTACTACGACCGCTTCCGCAACCGCCTGATGATTCCGATCCACCGCGAGACCGGCGCGCTGGTCGGCTTCGGCGGCCGGTCGTTGGATGGCAGCGATCCGAAGTACCTCAACTCGCCGGATTCGGACCTCTTCAACAAATCGCGGCTCCTGTACAACCTGCACCGCTCCAAGGACGCGATGCGGCGCATCGACCGGGCCATCCTCGTCGAGGGCTACTTCGACGCCATCGCCATCGATCACCTCGGCGTGCCGGGAGTCGTCGCGTCGATGGGCACGTCGCTCACCAGCGGACAGGCCTCGCTGCTGCGCCGCTACGCGACGCGGGTCGTCATCGCCTACGACGGCGACGACGCCGGCCGCGCGGCCACGCTGCGCGCGGCGCCGGTGCTGCTGTCCGCGGGCCTCACCGTCTCCGCGCTCGACCTGCAAGGCGAGAAGGATCCGGACTCGCTCGTGCAGAAGTACGGCGTCGACCGCTTCCTCGAGCTCCTCGGCAACGCCACCGACATCTTCGACTTCGCGCTTCGCGAGTGGGCCGGCGACGTCGCTCGCCTCACCGGCCGCGAGAAGTCCGAGCGCATCGAAGGCTTCGTCCCGCTCCTCGGCGCCGTGGCCGATCCCGTCGTCCGCAACGACGCCGCGCAGCGCATCGCCGACGCGTTCCGCCTCGAGTTCGAGACCGTCTGGTCCCGCGTGAAAGGGAAAAGAAGTGGAGGGCAGGCGCCCTCGCCTGCCGACATCCGAGGGACAGGCGGGGCGCCTGTCCTCCACACTGCGGAGAAAACAATCCTCGCCTTGGCGCTGCAGGGGAAACTATCCGATTCTGTCGTGGGGAGGCTGCGGGAGGAGCTCTTCGACGAGCCCGCGT
>CAZKID010000125.1:0-12466 GCA_964552405.1 uncultured Thermoanaerobaculia bacterium | reverse complement strand
GCCGAGCCCGTGCAGCACGTAGACACGGCAGCGCGAGAGCAGGGCCGCGTTCACCTCGAATGAGGGGTTTTCCGTGGTCGCTCCGATGAGCACGATCGTCCCGCGCTCCACGTACGGCAGAAACGCATCCTGCTGCGCTTTGTTGAAGCGATGGATCTCGTCGATGAAAACGATCGTCTTCGTGCCGCGCGCGTGACGCATACGCCGCGCGTCTTCCATCAGCGCTTTGATGTCCTTGATCGAGCTCGAGGTGGCAGAGAACGTAACGAATTGCGCGCGTGTCGTCTTGGCGATGATGCGCGCCAGCGTCGTCTTTCCCGAGCCGGGCGGTCCCCAGAAAATCATCGACGGGATGCGGTCTGTCTCGATTGCGTTGCGCAGAAAACGGCCGGGTGCGAGAAGCTCGCTGAGTCCGACGACCTCCTCGAGCGTTTTCGGGCGAACACGCTCCGGCAGCGGCGCATCCTTGGGCGTCGATGGCTCCGGAGGGGTCGTGTCGAACAGGGTCATGGACAGAGTAGTGAGAAGTCGAGATTGCCGCCGCTGATCACGACGGCCACCGGACCTTTCGGTTGGATCTTTCCCGCAAAGAGCGCCGCGAGTCCGAGGGCGCCGGTTGGTTCGATGACGAGCTTCGTGCGATACATCGCCCACTTCGTCGTCTCGAGGAGGATCTCGTCATTCACGCTCACCACGTCGCGCACCCGCTCGCGGATGATTGCGAAGTTGCGGCTGCCGATCGCAAGTGTGCGCGCGCCATCGGCGATCGTTTTCGGCGGATCGATCGTGACGATTGCACCGCTTTTGAACGAGCGCTCGCCATCGTTTCCCGCTTCAGGCTCCACGCCGTAGACGGCGATGCCGGACTTGAGCGACGTGGACGAGAGCGCCGTACCGGACAGCAAACCGCCTCCGCCCAGCGGCGTGATGATCGTGTTCACCTCCGGCCACTCGTCGACGATCTCCATTCCAACGGTTGCTGCACCGCTGATGATGCGCGCGTCATCGAAGGGAGGAATCACGGCCGCGCCGCTCTTTTCCGCGATCTCGCGCGCGATGGTGTCGCGCGTTGCCGACGTGACACCAGCAGTGACGACCGTGGCGCCGTAACCCTCGGTGGCCTGGACTTTCGTCGCGACGGAGCCTTCCGGCATCACGATCGTGGCGGGTATTCCGAGCAGCCGCGCGGCGAGAGCCACCCCCTGCGCGTGATTGCCGGACGAGAATGCCACGACGCCGCGGCGCCGCTGCTCATCACTTAATTGCAGGAGCGCGTTCATCGCGCCTCGGATCTTGAACGAGCCGGCGCGCTGCAGATTTTCGCACTTGATCCGCACCTCAACCCCTGCGCGCTCAGAGAGAGCACGGCTGGAAAGAAGCGGCGTACGATGGATGTATGGGGAGATTCGGGAGGCGGCGTCACGGACGTCCTGGAGGGTCAGGGTGACGTCCGGGGATACCGTGATATTTGAAGAGGTCACCCGCGTTAGTATAAACTCGCACAAACCAAAGCGGACGGGCGCTTTGCGTCGTCCGGCGACGACTGGAAAAGCCACGTACCAAGGTCATCATGGGGTTGGAGGTTGGGGTTATGTGGAGATGGGTTACCACCCGCGGCCTGGTTCTCACTGCAGTCCTCTCGCTGTTTGCGCCGGGGCTTACCGCGCAGTCTACGGACGTCATCGCGTCCCTCGATAGCCCCGACCCGGGTGTCGTACAGTCCGGCGAGATTCTGATCAAGGGTTGGGCGATTCCGCCGACGAACTCGAATATCACGAAGATCGAGCTCTACGTCGACGATGTGTACCAATACCAGACGAATCGCAACCTTCCGCGAATCGACATCGTGGAAGCGTTCCCGAACTATCCGGGGATTCAACAGATCGCACCGGGATTCATGACCGGGTTCAATGCGGCTCTCTTCTCGAACGGAGCGCACACTGTCGAGGTCTTGATCTAGACGGCGGACAACCGGGTCTTTCCACTCGGACGGCGCACGATCACGATCGACAACACGCTGAACCATCAGCCGTTCGGTACGGTCGACCTTCCGGGCATCGGCGCGGCGTACAACGCCAGCAGTTCGTTCCCGGTCCTCGGCTGGGCGCTGGACACGGATGGCATTCAACGTGTCGATGTGCAGATCGACGACGGCAGCACGCAGCCGGTGATGTACGGCGATGCGCGGCCTGATGTTGCGGTCGCCTTTCCGGACCTGCCGATTGCGCTCTACAGCGGCTTCATCGCCAACATCGACACGACGCGCATTCCGGATGGCGTCCACCAGCTCACTGTGTATGCAATCGATCGTCAGGGTCTGCGTCGTCAGCTCGGCCGCCGCACCATCCAGATTCTCAATAGCGAGAACACGACGAAGCCGTTCGGAGTCATCGACGAGCCAAAGCGTGACGCTGAGCTCTTCGGCAGCCGCTGCGGACAGACTCCGGTCGTCTCGCCGATTCCTCTGAATCCGCAGGCGCACATCACACCTATTCGTGGCTGGGCTCTCGATCTGGCTCCTCGCGCGGATGTCGGCCGCGTCTCGTACGTCGAGCTGCAGATCGATGGCGTGCGCTGGATCTCGACCGATGACTGCTTCTACTTCGCACAATTCGGCGCCTATGCGAACTGCTACGGCCTGCCGCGTTATGACGTCGAGCGTTTCTATCCGAACTATCCCGACGCGCCGCGCTCCGGCTTCATGTTCACGCTCGATGTCGGCGCGCTGCTCGCGCTCGGTGTGCCTCCAGGCCACCACGTGCTGAAGGTTCGCGTTGGCGATCAGCAGGGCAATGTCTCTGAGATTCCGAGCCGCGATGGACTCCCGGTCTTCTTCAAGTGCGCCGGCGATGAGTCTCCGTCCGCAGCCTTCGGATTCATCGACATTCCGGCTCCGTACGACTACATGAAGGGAACAGTGACGTTCCAGGGCTGGGCGCTCACGGATGCCACTCCCGTCAATGCGGTTGTGATCACCATCGATGGTGACCGGTACGGAACCGCGCAGTATGGTTTCCCGCGCTCGGACGTTGCGCTCCAATATCCACACATCTTCAACAGCGGTCTGTCGGGCTGGCGTTTCACGATGGATACGACGAAGCTGACGAACGGCCGTCACCGCCTCACCGTCAACGCACAAGATGGCTTCGGCGGCATTTTCGTGATCGGCTCGGAAGACTTCTACACGAACAACCCGCAATAGCTCCTGATCCAGGCACTCTCTCCCCGCCCTGGCGGGGAGAGAGTGCCGAAGGCGGATGAGGGCCGCGTTATCGGCCCACCTTCACCAATAACGACTGCGGCACGATCGTGATTACGAGCGGCGTCGTCATCTCGAACAACTCTCCATCGATTCCGACGCGCAACTCTTTGCGCGACTGCACGCGCATCCGCAGCGTGCGAAACGAACGGAAGCCCGGCGTCTCGTGCACGCGGCCGGCGAGATAGTGACCGGCAAATCGCATCAGCGCGACGCGTCCGATGTGCGGCAGCCAGTACACGGACAATCGCCCCTCGGTCATCCGCTCGCGCGGCGCTTCGACTCCGATGCGTGACAGGTCGTAACGGTTGTTCGACACCATGAAGACGTGCGTGCGAATGACTTCCTGATGATGCTCGGTCTCGATGGTGAGCGTCACGTGGGGATACTTGCGAAAGGTCGCATACATCCCCCACAGCCGCGCCTTCCACCGGGGATAGTCCCTGCCGCGTTCTTCGCGGCGCGCCACCAGTTCCGGGTAGAGTCCCATCGACAAGTTGTTGACGAAATAGCGATCGTTCGCGCGTGCCGTGTCGATCTGTTGCGACGCACTTCCCAGTGCGATCTCCAGCGCCTGCCGCCAGTCGAGCGGGATACCGAGGTCGCGCGCGAAGTGGTTGTAGGTGCCGATGGGAATCACGCCGAGCGCTGCGTCCGTGTTGACCAGCGGCTGCACCACATGATTGATCGTGCCGTCGCCCCCCGCGGCGATGAACAACCTCTGTCCTGCAGCAATCCGTTCGCGAATCAGCGAGGGAATCCTGGTGTCGCTGCCGATGCGAATGACGTCGAGCCCGGCATCTGCTGCTTCGGCCAGCAATGCACTCGCCTCGGCCTCCGGCATCCGGATGCCGGCAGAGGTGTTGAAGAACAGCAACCCTTTTTGTTTCGGCAATTTTCGTCTCCGCGAACGGCGTTCGGGGGATTTGATGAAACGACTGCTGTTGTCTCTCCTCGTTCTGACGCTGCTGGTCTTTTCTGCCAGTGCAGCCGAAGCCCCTAAAGAATGCTCGCTTTGTACTGGAGCTGTCAGTGATCTGACGCTCATACCAGCAACGCCGGTGCCGTTGCTCGTCCGCATCGGCGAGAACGATCTGGCGAAGGCAGGATCGGCGCTCGACGCGTTGTCTGCGGAGCAGCGGGGGGAAACGACCGTCATTGTCTCCTATGCTCTCGACAAGACCGCCGATTCGCTGCAGGAAGTCGAGCGGCACACGAAGCTGATCGTCGAGTGGGCGCGCACGCGCGGACCGTTCCAGTCATTCGGGGTGACGCTCGATGCGCCGACGACCGAAGTCGCTGCTTATGCGATCAAGCGTCTGGCCGTGAGTGCGCAGGGCTTGAATGTCGCGGATCGCATCGTGGTCGACGGACAACCCGTCGAGGCAGCTTCCGCTTACTTCGACGAGATCCTCGTCGATGCGGCGAAGGTTGCCGACACGATGAAGTGGGTGGCAGAGAAGGATCCATCGAAGAAGATCGTCGCGACGGTTACGCCACAGTCTCCGAATACATTTTTCGATGTCGCACAGACATTCGCTGCCGGTGCAACGCGCGCGTACCTCGCCGGGACTGCGGACGTCCCGGCCCTCGTGAACTTCAATCGCATGTTCGCCGGAGACTGGGCGTACGACTCCACAGCGCAGACGACCGTGCTCGATGCGAAGGGCAACACGATTGCCATGCCGGTGCTGACATTCGTCCGCGGCGAAGATCTGCGCACGATCGTCGTGCCGCGCGGAGACGCGGCCGGTGCATCGATCGTCTCGTTGCCGACCGATCGCTACGAGCGTCCGCGGCGCGTCGACGTTGCCGGCGAGCGTGACATCACCGATACCGGTCGCAAGGGCGGACATCTCCTCATCGGTGTTCAAGCCGTCCGTGCACCTTTCGCCATCACGGCGGAGCATGCAGAAAAACCGCAGAAGAATGTGACGAAGGAGTCGCTCGAGATCGCGACGCAGCGCGGCATCACGGTCGAGGAGATCATCCGCAATCACCAGGCGTATCGCAGCTATCTCGAAACGATCCAGCCGCGCTACATCGCGCGCAATACGACGAAGCTCCGCTTCGAGATGACGGGCGGCGAAGCGATCGAGGCGACGATCGCCGGCGACTTCTTCTCCGAGCCGAAAGGCATCACCGACTGGGTCTGGCAGGACTTCTTCATCAATGGCGTCCGCTGGAAGTACGGTCGTATTCCGGAACTCCCGATCATTCAGCCGGAGAAGGTGGCGCAGCTTCCGCTCGACATTCACCTCACGAATGAGTATCGCTATCAGCTCGTTCGCGAAACGGACGTCGATGGTTATCACACCTACGAAGTCCGCTTCGAGCCGCCGCAGAACGCGCCGGAGTCGCTGCCGCTCTATCGCGGCACGGTGTGGATCGATACGAAGAGCTGGGCCCGCGTGCGCCTCTCGATGGTGCAGCTCAATCTGACGGGCGAAGTGTTGTCGAACGAAGAGCAGGTCGTCTTCCAGCCCTTCGACAAGGAAACGAATGCTCCGTTGACGTCAGCCGAGGCCGGGAAGCGCGATCCGCATTCGATCTACTGGTTACCGCGCGAAGTCGACGCGGAGCAGGTGGTGTCCGCGGCAGGACGTGCAACGCCAGTCCTGCGCTTCACGACGTTCTCCGACTTTCGGATCAACACTCCGGAGTTCGCGTCGTTGCACGCGCAGGCCTCGGCCTCCGACGCGCGCATGATCCGCGAGACGAGCGCCGGAATGAAGTATCTGGAGAAAACCGGCAGCGGCGAGCGTGTCGTGAAGGAAGGCTTCGATACCTCGCGCACCTTTCTTCTCGGCGGCATCCATCACGACTCGGGGCTCGAGTTTCCCGTCGTCCCACTCGGCGGCATCGACTACTTCAACTTCAACCTCGCTCATCGCGGGATTCAGACCAACGTATTTTTCGCGGGCATTCTCGTCGCGGCCAACGCGACGAATCCCAATGTCGCGAACACGCGGACGAATGTCGGCGCCGATTTCTTCGGCATCGCGCTGCCGACGACGAACTCGATCTATCGCAACGGCATCGAGCAGAAGGGCGAAGCGGTGCGTTCGCTGCCGACGAACCTGACGCTGCGCGCGGGACATCCGTTTCTCGATTTCGGCAAGGTCGACGTTTCGTTCGGCATCTCGCATCGCTTCTTCCGCAAGGCCGACGATACCGATGCGAACTTCGTGATTCCGTCGAGCACGTTCGAGCTGACGCCTCACATCGACGGGCAGTACGCACGCTGGGGCTACACGGTCACCGGCTTCTACGACTACACGCACCGGACCTCGTGGAAGCCGTGGGGCAACCTCGCGGAATACGACTCGTCGCAGCAGAACTATTCGAACTTCGGTGTCTCGCTGGCGAAGAGCTTCTATCTTCCGAAGTTCCAGCGAATCTCGGTCGACCTGCACTATCTCGATGGTCAACACCTTGACCGTTTCTCGAAGTACGAGCTCGGCTTCTTCGGCTCGCAGCGCATTCACGGAATCCGCTCAGGCTCGGTTCGCGCGGAGAAGGCAGCGATTGGCCATCTGTCCTACGGCTTCGTCTTCTCGGAGCAGTTCCGTCTCGAGGCGTTCTATGACCACGGTTTGATCACCGACCGCACCGCCGGCTACTCGCGCGAGCCCTTCCAGGGCCTCGGCATCGCCGGTCAGACGGTCGGCCCCTACGGCACGCTGCTGCGTCTCGACATCGGAAAGACCATTGGACGAAATGCGCAGGACGGGTTCGTGGCGAACGTGGTGTTTTTGAAGTTGTTCTGACGATGGTCGCGCGGGCTCGCGGAACCCGCGTATCCGCGCAACCCTATATAATCCGCCTCCTTTATGCCAACCATCAGAATCAAAGAGCTCCCTCAGCATGTCGGCGAGAAAGTTACGATCGACGGCTGGCTGTACAACAAGCGCACTTCGGGCAAGCTGCAATTTCCGATCATTCGCGATGGCAGCGGTTACCTGCAATGCGTCGTCTTCAAGAAGGAAGTGAGTCCCGAGACCTGGGATGCTTCTGATCGTGCGACGCAGGAGTCGTCGGTGCGTGTGACGGGAACAGTGCGGGCGGAAGAGCGCGCGCCGGGCGGCGTCGAGTTGGGCGTCGAGTCCTTCGAGATCCTCGGCTTCGCGCAGGACTATCCGATCACGCCAAAGGAGCACGGCACCGCGTTCCTGATGGACGTGCGCCATCTCTGGCTGCGCTCGAAGAATCAGCACGCGATTTTGCGCATCCGCAATGAAGTCGAGAAGTCGATTCGCGACTTCTTCTACGACCGCGACTTCGTGCTCATCGACTCGCCGATCCTCACTGCGAACGCAGCGGAAGGAACGTCGACACTGTTCGAGACGGATTACTTCGGTGAGAAGGCGTTTCTCTCGCAATCGGGTCAGCTCTATCTCGAGCCCGCGGCGGCATCGTTCGGACGCGTCTACTGCTTCGGTCCGACCTTCCGCGCGGAGAAGTCGAAGACGCGCCGCCATCTGATGGAGTTCTGGATGGTGGAGCCCGAAGTCGCATTTCTGGAGTTCGACGGACTGCAGGAGCTCGCGGAAGAATTCGTCGAGTACCTCGTCCATCGGGCGATGGATCGCTGCGCGGAAGAGTTGAAGGTTCTCGAGCGCGATCTGACGAAGCTCGAGAATGTGAAGCGTCCATTCCCCCGCATCACATATCGCGATGCGATCGAGCTGCTGAAGTCCAAGGGTATGGAGGCGAACTTCGGCGACGACATCGGCGGCGATGAAGAGACGGTGATCGCCAATTCGTTCAACGCGCCGGTCATCATCACGCGTTATCCGGCTGCGATCAAAGCGTTCTACATGCAGCCCGCGCCGGAAGACGAATCGCTCGCACTCGGCATGGACATGATCGCGCCCGAGGGTTATGGCGAGATCATCGGCGGCTCGCAGCGCATTCACGATCATGACCTGCTGCTCAAGCGGATTCAGGAGCATGGACTGCCGGTCGACAAGTTCCAGTGGTATCTCGACACGCGCAAGTTCGGCACGTTCCCGCACTCCGGGTTCGGGATGGGCATCGAGCGATGCGTGGCGTGGATCAGCGGCGTGCCGCATCTCCGCGAGACGATTCCGTATCCGCGAATGCTGAACCGGATTTACCCGTAATGGTTGCGCGGGCACGCGGTCACGAGGGGATGCGGTGAGCGAGACGATGGACGACCGCGAGCCCGCGCAACCGCGCAACCGCGCGACCCTGAGAATCATCCCTCTCGGCGGTCTCGGTGAGATCGGGATGAACTTCATGGTCTACGAGTACGGCGGCGATTCGATCGTCGTCGACTGCGGAATGATGTTTCCCGACGCCGCTACGCTTGGTGTCGACGTCATCGTTCCCGACATGTCGTATCTCTTCGAGCGCGCCGACAGCGTCCGCGGAGTTTTTCTCACGCACGGACACGAAGATCACATTGGTGCGGTGCCCTTTCTCGTCGAGCGGCTCAAGGTGCCGGTGTACGGGATGCCGCTCGCGCTCGGCTTCGTCGAGGACAAGCTCGAAGAATTCGGGGTCGACGCGGATCTGCATCCGATTCAGCCGCGCGATGTGATCGAGGCCGGTGTCTTCCGTGTCGAGGCGATTCGCGTGACGCACTCGATCGTCGATGCGCTCGGCTTCGCGATCACGACGGACGCCGGCACGATCATCCACACTGGCGACTTCAAGATCGATCACACACCGGTCGATGCGAAAACGACGGATCTCGCACGCTTTGCCGAATACGGCGAGCGTGGCGTGCTCGCGCTCATGAGCGACTCCACGAATGCGCTCGTCCCGGGACACTGTCCGTCGGAGAAAACCGTCGGCTCCGCACTCGAGCGCGTGTTCAGCGAGGCGCGCGGGCGCATCATCGTGACGACGTTTGCCTCGCACATCCATCGTGTGCAGCAGGTCATCGATCTGGCGCGCAAGCACAATCGAAAAATCGTGCTCGCCGGCCGCTCGCTGGTCGACAACACGGAGACCGCGGAGCGTCTCGGCTATCTTCGCTTTCCGCGTGAGCAGCGCGGTGCGAATCGAGAGCTCGCGCCGAATGAGACCGTGATCCTGACGACGGGCACGCAGGGTGAGCCGGCCTCGGCGCTCTCGCGCATGTCGGTGGGTGAGCACCGGCAGGTCGACATCCAGCGCGGCGACATCGTCGTCATTTCCGCGCGGACGATTCCCGGCAATGAACGTGCAGTGAGTCACGTCATCGACAATCTCTATCGCCGCGGCGCGGAAGTGATTTCACATGAGCGGCCGGACGTGCATGTCTCCGGACACGCGTGTCAGGAGGAGCTGAAGCTGATGCTCAACCTCACGCGTCCGAAGTTCTTCATTCCGATTCACGGCACGCTGCGCCACCTCATTCATCACGCGCGGCTCGCGCAGGAGACAGGCGTCCCGCACGGCGCGGTCGTCACCAACGGACAGGTCATCGAGATCGAAGGCGAAGAGCTGCGCGTGCTCGAAGAGCGCGTGACGAATGGCAAGGTTTTCATCGATGCCGAGGCGGAGGAAGTGCCGGAGATCGTGGTACGCGATCGGCAGCATCTGGCCGAGGATGGCTTTGTCATCGTCGTTGCGGCGGTCGATTCGAATGGCCGTCTCATTCGCGAGGCGGAGATCATTACGCGCGGACTCGTGCACGTCGACGAGAGTCAGGATGTGCTCGACGAAGTGCGCGCGCTGCTCGGACAAATCTTCACGACGAGTCCTGCCGACGAGTTGCGCGACTCCGATCTGCTGCAGGAGAAGATGCGCGCCGCGCTCAAGCGCTATTTCAGAAAGACGATGGGTCGCCGGCCGTTGATTCTGCCGGTGATCTGGGAAATGTGAGGAGGCGAAATTGAAAATTGAAAATCGAAAATTGAAAACGGACCGCCCGCCATTTTCAATTTTCAATTTTCAATTTTCAATTCGCTCATAAGGAGAGCGAACGTTGAACGTCATCGAAGCGGTCGTGCTGGGCCTCGTGCAGGGGCTGACTGAATTCATTCCCGTCTCTTCGACCGCGCATCTCGAGATCGTTCCGGTTCTTCTCGGTTGGGGCGATCCGGGAGCCGCGGCCATTGCCGTGATTCAGTTCGGAACGTGGATCGCTGCCGTCATCTATTTCTTCGGCGACATCGTTCGGCTCGTCACCGGCTTCTTCAAGGGACTCATCTCGCGGAGGCCGCTTGCGGATGTCGATTCACGCGAGTCGTGGCTCGTCATCATCGGCACAATCCCCATCGTCGTCCTCGGACTGCTTCTGAAGAAGCACATCGAGTCGACGTTCCGCGGACTCTGGGTGATCACGGCGATGGTGATCGTCGTGGCGATCCTGATGGACCTCGCGGAGCGTTATGCGAGGCGCGAACAGCTGCGCACGTTTTCGGACATGACGATCGGCGATGGTGTCGCGATTGGACTCGGCCAGTGCCTCGCGCTGATACCAGGATCGTCACGCAGCGGCGCGACGATCATGACCGCGCTCTTTCGCAAAATCGATCGGCCGACCGCCGCGCGCTATTCGTTCCTGCTTTCGATTCCCGCGGTCGGGGGCGCCGGCTTTCTCGAGCTCTTCAAGGAACGGCATCACCTCGCGCACCTCGGATGGACTTCGATCATCATCGCGATCGTCGTGGCGTTCATCTCCGGTTATGCGTCGATCTGGTTCCTGATGCGCTATCTCCGCACGCACACCACCTACGTGTTCATCTACTACAGGTATGTGCTCGGAGTCGTGATGATCGCTCTGCTGCTCTTCGGCGCGGTGCGGTGATCGAAACCAGAAACGCTCAAATCTCCGTCATCCCGAGCGTAGTCGAGGGACCCGGGTGGGCGGGAGGCGCGCGACATGAGTTTCGTACCACACGCCCGCCCCGGTCCCTCGACTTCGCTCGGGATGACGAGGGATCGGTTACCGAGAATTAGTCAGAGTGACCGCTGATCGGATCACTCGCTCAGCACTTGCACCTCGGGGATGTTCCGATACTTCTCCGCGTAGTCGAGTCCGTACCCGATCACGAACTGCGGCTCGATCGAGAAGCCGACGTAGTCGGCACTGAACGGAACCTTCCGCGCGGCTGGCTTGTCGAGGAACGTCGCCGTGCGCACCATCGATGCACCGCGGCTTTCGATGTAGCGGAACACTTCGCGCATCGAGAGGCCGCTGTCGATGATGTCCTCGATGATCAGCACGGCCTTGCCGTGCATGTCGAGCTGTGGTTCCTTCAGGATCGTGACGACGCCCGAGGAGTATTTCTGATTGCCGTAGCTGGAGACCTGGATGAAGTCGAGCGCGACATCGTGAGAGATGTTACGCACGAGGTCGGTGCAGAAGAACACCGCACCCTTCAACACGCAGAGAGCGATCATCTCTTTGCCGGCGAAGTCAGCTGTGATCTGCTGCCCCATTTCCGCTACACGTTTTACGATCTCTTCACGGCTAAATAACGTTGTCTGTGCCATCTATGAAAGAATCATAGCATCGCCCGTTTGGGTAGAAGGTAGACGTGTCGGTAACGGAAATCGGAGTCTTGCACGGGCGCTGGATGCGCCTCTCGGATCGCTTCAAGTCGCTCTGGACCTACCACCAGTTCGCGACGGGCGTGTATCGCAACCTGTTGCGGGAAAACGTCCCCTATCACTTTGATTTCCACAAGACCTACGAACAGATCAAGGGTGTCAGCGGCAAGCTGAACGCGACCGAAGTCGCGAATGCTGCCAATGACATCGCGCGATCGGAGGCCGTCCTCGTTCGCGCAACCGAGGTGTTGCTCCGGGCCGATGACGGCATTACGCCATCGCTCGTCCGCCGCTTCTTCGAGAAGTTGAAGCGTCAGGACGACAACATCATTCAGTACCTCATCAAGTTCTATTTGTATTCGGATGCCGTGGAAGGCGATCGCCGTGACAAGCTCGACTTCCTCTTCACCCGCCTCGGCGAAGACTTTCATGCGATGCAGGGCGAGTTCGCATCACGAGACTCGCTCGAGTTCCGGGATCGCATCGTCGCCTTGATCCATGTGTTGCGTGTATCGCCGGCGCCGGCCGACGAAGTGCTGCGAATGGTCCGGGCAATCCGCTCGATGCGCGACGAGGTTCTTTCCGCCGAGAAGTTCGACGACCTGACCGAAAAAAATCTGCTGAAGAACGCACGTACGTTCAAGCACCGCGTCGGTGATCTCTACTTTCACCCCGACGTTCTCATGTCGATCATCG
>CAZKID010000124.1:0-12623 GCA_964552405.1 uncultured Thermoanaerobaculia bacterium | reverse complement strand
TTCGGGCGGGGTCTTGTGGCGCCGTTCGGGGCTTGGATCGGTTCGTCGTTTCGGTTTTTGAATCGCCGTGACCGCGACAGGTTTCTTTCGTTCATTTTTTTCGACGCTCGTCGCGCTCACTTCGGCTTCGATCACCGTTGATTGCTGGCGGCGATCGAAGTTGCGCAACTCGTCGATGACCATGCCCCAGCGCGCGAGGTTTCCGACATCCTCGTATGCGCGAGGACGATCGGCGAGATCGAGCAGCGACGGCGCGCGCCCTTCGAGAATTGCGAAGAGCAGACGGAAGCTGAACGGATCCGAATACTCGCGAATCGACTTGCGAAAAAACCACGCGACATCGCGCGCCATGCTGCGCAGCGAGGTCATGTCGCCGGACTGCGTCGTCCACGAGGGCTCGTCGAGATCGCAGGTGAAGGGACTCTTCGGGAAATGAAAGTCCTTCGTCAGCCATCCTTTTCTTGTCGTGTGCTTGCCGGGCACGACGCCTGCGACGACGGGCACTCCCATCTTCTCGATCATCGAGAGCTCATAGGAAGGCCACGCCATCACGGCCCGCACGATCCCGACGACGAGTGTTGCGGTGGCGACCATCAGTCCCGGATCAGGCGTGAAGTCGACGGTGACTTCGATGCGCCCGCCGCGCGGCCGCACACCGACACCGGTCGAGCGCCGGTTCGCGCCTGCAACCATCACCGGTACGGGCAGGATGTGTGCGAGAAGCAGCGCGAGCTTCTTCTCGTTCCGCCGCTTCGTCTGTTTCGACTTCGGTACTTCGTACGAGATGTTGTAGTGGCTGCTGTACGCCTTGAGGCGAACGGTGTGCCCGTGCTGCTCTCCCCAGCGCGTGAGCTGCTCGCGAACGAATCCGATCTGCTCCCACAGATTGCGAACCATGCGCGCCGTGCTGTGTCGTGCGAGCTCGATCACTGGCGTGACCACCTCGATGACACCGCGATCGAAATAGACTGCGCCGCCGGTCGGAACCTGCACGGAAGTTTTTTCGCGCGGAATCAGCGGCGCGTCGATGAAGGATCGGGGATGCTTCCAATACGGCTCCGGATTGATCTCGACCTCATCGAGCCAGACGTTGAACTCCGACTCCATGCCGATCGCCGGCATCTTCAGTTGAGCCGGTCGGGGAACCTGCCTTCGTGAGGCGGACTGGGCCTTTGCGTTCTGAGGCATTCGGGAGAACAGACGGCACTGTTCTCAGATAGCAAAGGGCGGGCCTGCGATGTCAGCCGTTTCTCCGCTCGCTTCGCCGCCGTTCCTCGAACGCGAACCGCGGCCTGCTCTCCTGCGGCTGCTCCATTCGATCCTCACTGATCTCGCGAGGGACCAGCGTGACGTATCCGAGATCGACATGAATGTGATCGGCAGCGGTGTCGTAGGGCGAAACGTAAACGTCGTCGCTCAATCCTTCTGCAATCGTGTTGAACTTCTCGATGAGCTCACGTGTCTTGAGAATCGCACTGCCGATCTTGTAGATGTCGGCGGCGGTTCCCCACATGTGAGGCGTGGCGTTGGCCGACATCTTGTGAGCCGGCGACCGGTAGCCGCCATTGACCGTGACATGCACCGAGGCGCCGGCGGAGGCGCGGAATTGTTCGAGGTAAAACGCGAGCAGGCGAACCGCGCACGGAATGTACTTCGGAAAGTTTTGCAGACGCGTTGCTTCCCGGAGGTCGGCCAGGATGAATTCGTTGAGGCCGAAATGCGGCGTGAGGCGCACCGCGGTCGCGCTCTCGTGATCGGGGATCTCGTAGAAGTATCGCGGCAGGCGGTGCCGCCGGTTCGCATCATCGCGAACCATTTCGCCGGGCCGGAGAATCGAGCGCAGCTCGTCATCGAGATCGAACGCGTCGACGATCTTCAGTGCAGGCTCTTGCCCTTCACTCATTCGTGTTTCCGGCCAGCGCGTTGTAGATGTCCCGGGAAACCTCCGCGACGGCCGTCCCCCGCCCTTTCTCGGCGACGAACTGCGTGAGGATCACCAGCACGTACGGCTTGCGGCCTTCGAGGTACACGATACCTGCATCGTGATGAATCGTGGAGATGTTCCCCGTCTTGTGCGCGACGCGTGCGGCCTTCGGCAGTCCGGCCGGAATGCCGCTGCGGTAGTGCTGATCGAGCATGATGCTCAGCATCTCCCCGCTCGCCTCCTTCGAGTAGGCGTTGCAGTCCGCGATGACGCGCAGCAGCTTGAGCAGACCATTCGCCGTGACTTCGTTGTTGAGGCCAGCGTCGAATGCGGCCTGATCCTCGACGCCGCGGAGAATGCGGACGCCGTCGATCTCCAACTCGTCGAGCGCGCGTTGAATCGCCGGGATGCCGATGACATCGACGAGCAGATTCGTCGCGAGATTGCTCGAGAGGGTGATCATCCAGTACGCGAGCTCGCGCACGCTGAGCGTCTTGCCGAGATGGCCGTACACGTTCGGATCGGCATCGCGCCCGAGATCGAGCATGAACGGTTCCTGATTGACGATGCTCGTGAAGCGATTGCGTACATGCACGGGAGCGTCGAGCGAGAGCTCGCCCCGCTCGACCTGGCGAAAGACGCCGAGCAGCACGGCGAGCTTCATCGTGGACGCGGCGTGAAAGTAGTGGTCCGCGTTATACGACCACTGGATCGTCGTCTCGGCATCGTAGAAGGCGATGCCGAGGTGCTCGAGGCCATGCTCCTGCCGGATCTTGAGAACGTTCTTGTAGAGCGAGATTTCCGAAGCAGCAACGGAGTCCCGTTCGTCGATCTTCACCATCGCCTGATGAACCTGCAATTTCCTTGCGTAACTCGCTTGAGCTCAGCGCCCCGCCGCGCGCAGCCAGCCGCCGATGCGCTCGATTCCCGTGCCGATTGCTTCGTTCGATGCAGCATAGGAGATCCGCACGAAACCTTCACCGTTCATGCCGAACGCGGCGCCCGGAATCACGAGCACCGCGGCGTCGGTCGCCAGTGTCTTCGCGAATGTGAGCGTGTCGCACGACGGCACGGGAACGAACGCGTAGAACGCTGCGGCGGGAGCATCGATCTTCACCTCGAGCTCCCGCTCGATCGCATGCAGCGCCACTTCACGCTGCATCCGGAACTGCGCGCGAACGCGCTCGAGCCATGACGCGTTCCACTCCTTCGCGTCGAGCACCATCTCCGCGAGCGCTTGCGAGAAGACCGATGCGCAGGTTGCGATGTACTGATGCGCGGTGATCACCGGCTTCAGGATGTCGGGATGCGCAAGTGCCCAGCCGATGCGCAGGCCGGTCATCGCGTGCGACTTCGACATGCCGTCGATGACGATCACCTTGCGCGACATGCCGCGCATCGACGCCGGCTCCGCGTCGTACCAGAGCTGCCGATAGACCTCATCGCTGACGACGAGCGGTCCGGCCTCCGCGATCGCCTCGAGTGCGCTCCGGCTTGCAACCGCACCGAGCGGATTCGACGGCGAGTTGACGATGACCAGTTTCGTCTTCGGCGTGATGCGGCTGATGACGGCATCCGCATCGAGATCCCACGCCGGCGGCTGCAGCGGATACGGCACAGGCTCGGCTCCGCAGATCTTCGCGAGCGTTGCGTACGCGACGAAGCCGGGATCCGGAACGAGCACTTCATCACCAGGATCGACGTACGCTTGAAAAATCGCGTAGAGCGCTTCCTGCGTTCCCGCCGTTACGCAGACCTCATTCAGATCATCCGCAAGCTTCTTGCGGAGCGATGGAGCGCCGGCGTTGGCGGAGTAGTGCCAGGACACCGTCGCCGCGCGGCGTGCAAACTCGTGCAGCGTCTCGTCCGGTTCGGTGTTCGGCTCGCCGATGCCGAGGTTGGTGGAGAGAGGAGTGGCGAGGGCGTTGATCTGACGAATCAGCGATAGCTCGACGCGAGCGAATCGCTTCGCGATCATCGCAGCGCTTCTTCCAATGCGGTCGACGAATCCGTCTTCTCGTCGCGATACTTCACGATCATCGGCGTGACGACGGAGAGCTCATGCTTCTCGGCGAACGCGCCCTTCATCGGACGCGAGCCGGGAATCACGACGGCACCGAACGGAATCTCCAGCGGCCGCTCCGCCGTGCGCCGATAGATCTGGCTTCGCACGATGTCGTAGACAGGGGTCGAGCCGGTGAGCACGACGCCTGCGCCGATCACGGCGCGGCCGCGCACGATCGTTCCTTCGTAGATCCCGCAGTTGCCGCCGACCACGACGTCGTCTTCGATCACCACCGGAATGTTGCCGATCGGCTCGAGCACGCCGCCAATCTGTGCGGCCGCGGAAAGATGCACGCGCTTGCCGATCTGCGCGCACGAGCCGACGAGCGCATGCGAGTCGATCATCGTTTCTTCATCGACATACGCGCCGATGTTCACGAATGCGGGCGGCATCATGACCACGCCCTTCGCGATGTATGAGCCGCGGCGGATCGACGAGCCGCCCGGCACGATGCGTACGCCGTCCACGACTTTGAAGCGTCGTGCGGGGATCGTGTCCTTGTCGATGAATGAGAGTGAGCCGGAGGCGAACTCCGCGAGCACGCCCCATTTGAAGGCCGCGAGGATTCCCTCTTTCACCCACGCGTGCGGCTTCCAGATGCCGTCCTCGTCGCGCGAGGCCGCGCGGATCGTTCCCTTTTCCAGCTCCGTGAGAAAAAGGCCGACTGTCTTGACCGCTTCCATGCGGTCGGTCGTGTTCTTGATTGCGTTGACGCGTTCTTCGATGGTCACGGCGCCAGTGTAAGGGAAACAGGACAGGCGAGGGCGCCTGTCCCCCACCGGATTAGTGTGGGGCACAGGCGCCCCCGCCTGTGCATCGCGCGTGAGCGCAACTTTTCCTACACCAGTCCGCACTCGCGCAAGATCCCCTCCAGCTTCGCGCGATTCGCCTCTGTCATCGGCGCCAGCGGCGCCCGCAATGTATCGTGCTCGAGGATCCCCATCATCTTCATCGCCGCCTTCGCCGGCCCAGGATTCGACTCGATGAAGTTGCCGATGAGCAACGGCAGCAACCGCTCGTGGATCTCCCGCGAGCGCGTCTTCACCATCTCTGCGATCAGCTTCGGCACTTCGTTGCTGGCCACGGACACGAGTCCGTCCGCGCCACAGCCGAGGAGCGGGAGAGTCCAGGCGTCGTCCCCGCTGAGCACTGCAAAGCCCTTCGGGCGATCGCGCAGGATCGTGAGGATCTGCTCCATGTTCGCCGACGCTTCCTTCACGCCGGCGATGTTCGGGATCTCGCGCGCCATACGCAGCGTCGTCTCAGCGGTCATGTTCAAGCCGGTGCGGCCCGGCACGTTGTACATGATCATCGGGAAGCCCGGCTTCTTCTTCTCTACCGCCGCGGCCTGCGCGCTGAAGTGACGCAGCAATCCGTCAGGAGTCGGCTTGTTGTAGAACGGCGTGATCGTGAGGATGCCATCCGCGCCGAGGTCGACCGCGAGCTCCGCGAGCTCGACGGCGCGCGGCGTGTTGTTCGCACCGGCGCCGGCGAGCACCGGCACGCGGCCGTTCGCGGTTTTCACCGTCAGCTCGACGACGCGCTTGTGCTCGTCGGGAGTGAGCGCCGGGTTTTCGCCCGTCGTGCCGCAGGGCACGAGAAAGTCGATGCCTTCGGCGATCTGCCAGTCGACGAAGCGCGTGAATGCTGCCTCGTCGAACGAGCCATCGGGTTGAAAGGGAGTGATGAGTGCGGTGCCGGCACCTTTGAAGATCATTGCATCACCAGTTCGTCGAAACGATAAAAACCCTTGCGGCCGCGAATGAGCTCCGCGGCGAGTACCGCGCCCTGCGCGAATCCTTCGCGGCCGCGCGCGCGATGCGAGATCTCGATGAGGTCATCGGGAGAATCGAAGTACACCGTGTGCAGCCCGAACTCGCTGCCGACGCGCGACGCGGCAATCGGCGGATCGAGTTTTCCGCCGCTGCCTTCGCGCACTTCCGAAGCGATGCGCAGCGCGGTGCCGCTCGGCGCATCCTTCTTCTGCGAGTGATGACGCTCTTCCATGCCGGCCGCGTATTGCGGAAAACGTGCGAAGAGCTCTCCCGCGCGGCGTGCCAGAGCAAACGTGACATTCGCGCCGGGCGAGAAGTTCGATGCGTAGACCGCACCGATGCCACTCTTCTCGACGCGGGCACGAACGTCATCGACGCGATCGTTCCATCCTGTCGTGCCGATCACGAGTCCGCAGCCGTTGTTGCAGGCGAGCGAGAGCGCATGTTCCAGTGCGCTCGCGTGCGAGAAGTCGATCAGCACCTCGGCGTCGTTCATCGACGGGTCCAGGCCTGCGTCGAAGATCGCGACGACTTCATGACCGCGCGCCTTCGCCACGTTCTCGATGGCGTGTCCCATCTTTCCGTATCCATGCAGCGCGAGTTTCACGGAAGTCCCCGTGGGGCGACAGGCGCCTCGCCTGTCGGCTCGGTGGACAGGCGAGGCGCCTGTCCCTCCACCGGACTCTGTTCGAACAGCGCGCGATGGATCCGTTGAATGGCAGTCTCGGAATCGCGATCATCGACCACGATGCTGAGATTCAGTCCCGAGCGCCCGAGAGAGATCATCTTCGTTGGAATCCCTTGGAGCGCCTCGAAGATCTGCGAGGCCACGCGCGAATCGTTCAGCAGATTGCGGCCCACGATCGCGATGATCGCCTGCTCGTCGATGATCTCGACTTCCGCGAACTGCTGAAGGCGTTGACGCAGCTCATCGATGTTGTGACGCTCGTCGACCGTGACGGAGACCGAGACTTCGGACGTCGCGATGAGATCGACGGAGACTTCTTCTTCTTCGAACGCGGCGAAGATCCGCGCGAGAAAGCCGTGTGCGCCGAGCATCTTGTTCGACGTCATGTGGACGACTGTGACATGCCTCTTGCGCGCGATCGAGCGCGGTCCGGTGCTCCCCTCGCTGCCGTCGCGCGTGATGAGCGTGCCGAGCGAGGACGGCTTGTCGGTGTTGAGCACACGCACCGGAATGCCGGCGGCGATTGCCGGCTCGAGCGTGCGCGGATGCAGCTTCGCGCCGAACGACGCGAGCTCCGCCGCTTCTTCATGTGAGAGGAGCTCGATCACGCGCGCTCCGCTGACGAACCGCGGATCACAGGTCAGCAAGCCGTCGACATCGGTCCAGATCTGCACTTCGCGCGCACCGACTGCCGCGCCGACGATTGCGGCGCTGTAGTCGGACCCGTTGCGGCCGAGGGTCGTCGTGGCGCCGTCGATCGTGCGGCCGATGAAGCCGCCCATCACCGGGATGCGATTCCGTTCGACGAGCGGGATGAGTGCCTTCATCGCAGCGTCGCGCGTTCGATCCATGAGCGGCGTCGCACCCCCGAAGTTGTCGTTCGTCCAGATGACGTCCTCGGAGTCGACATGTTCGCCGGGCAGCGCGCGCATCATCATCGAGTAGGCGAAGAGCACGGATGAGAGCTTCTCGCCGATCGAGACGACCTTGTCCTTCGCGCGCAGCGTGATCTCGCCGAGTAGCGCGATGCCACTGAGGATCGTTTGAATCTGATCGACCTGCTTCGTCAGTTGCTTGAGAAACGAGTCGAAGAAATCGAACTTCTGCTGCACGAGCTGCATCGCCACGTCTTCATGACGCTGGCGAACGCGCTCGATGATCTCGCGAACGAGCTCCGGCTTCTGATCGCGCGCGGCCTCGCTCGCCGCGACGAGATCGTTGGTCACTCCGGAGAGCGCGGAGACCACGACGATCGGTTGCTGCTCGCGGCGCTCGGCGACGATGTCGATCGCCGCGGCGACTTTATCGGCGTCGCCGACGGAGGTGCCTCCGAACTTGATGACGATCACAAGAGGCCCTTCGCGTCGAGCAGTTCCGCGTTCAGGATCGCGGCGCCGGCCGCGCCGCGAATCGTGTTGTGGACGAGCGCGACCATCTTGAGGTCGAGAATCGGATCAGGACGCAGACGTCCGATCGATACGCTCATGCCACGCTCGCGATCGCGGTCGAGTCGCGGCTGCGGACGATCCTCGGCGTCGATGTAGTGCAGCGGATTGCGCGGCGCGCTCGGCAGGCCGAGCCGCTGCGGCTCGCCGATGAAGGACTCGATCGAGAGCTCGATGCCGTCGATGATCGTCTCGATCGGCGTTGATTTGCGCAGTTCCTCGCGATCGCACAGCGCAAGGGCGATCGACATCAGGTGGCCGTCGATCGTCGGGACGCGGTTCACCTGCGCGGAGATCTTGAAGCTCGCGTCAACGAATCGGTCGCCGTCCCAGCGTCCGAGAATCTTGCGCGGCTCGCTTTCGATCTTCGCCTCTTCGCCGCCGATGAACGGAATCACGTTGTCGAGAATCGCGTAGGACGCGACGCCGGCGTAGCCCGCTCCGGAGATTGCCTGCAGCGTCGTGACGTGCAGGTAGTCGATGCCGAACTGGCGGTGGATCGGTGCGATCGCCATGGCCAGTCCGATCGTCGAGCAATTCGGATTCGTGACGATGTAGCCCTTGCTGCCGCGGCGCTTGCGCTGGCGCTCGATTGCATCGCAGTGATCGGCATTGATCTCCGGGATCATGAGCGGCACATCGGGATCCATCCGGTGATTGCGCGAGTTCGACACGATGACCGCACCGCGGTTGGCGTAATGCTCTTCCGCTTCGCCCGCGACGGAGGAGTCGAGCCCGGAGAAGACAATCACGGATTCCAGCTCGGCGCCGAGCTTCTTGACGGTCATGCCGGATGCTTCTTCCGGAAGCAACGTATCGAGGCGCCAGTCGGCCGCTTCCGCGTACGTCTTGTCCGCGCTCCGCTCCGATGCGACGAGCTCGTGCAACTTGAACCAGGGATGTTTTTCGAGCAGTTGCACGAAGCGTTGTCCGACGGAGCCCGTGGCGCCGAGAACGGCGACGGGGATGCGTTCGGATCGTACGGAAGAGACGGGTAGTTCTGTCGAAAGCGTTGCTGTCATCGTAGAGCTCACTTGCAAAAAGCGATTCTACGTGGAGTACGGACGCCTCGTCCGCACCTCATCAAAAGAAATGTGCGGACGAGGCGTCGGCACTCCACCGTAGAATCCAGCCGTGCCCTCCTCGATCGAACTGCGCGACATCACCGTCGATGGCCGGCTGCGCGATGTCTCGCTGAGAATCGAGGCGGGAGAGGCCGTGGCCTTCGTCGGCCGTAGTGGCGCGGGCAAGACCACGACCCTCCGTCTCATCAACGGGCTCGTGTCGCCTGCGCGTGGCTATGTACTCGTCGATGACGTGCCGCTCGCGAATACCGATCTCGTCGCCCTGCGCCGCCGCACGGGCTACATCATTCAGGGCTCCGGCCTCTTTCCGCACCGCACGGTTTTCGACAACATCGCGACCGTTCCCCGGCTGCTGGGATGGGACGAAGCGCGCACGCGCGATGCGATCGCCGGCGTGATGAGCCGCATCGCGATGCCGGTCGAAAAGTTCGGGGGGCGTTATCCGCGCTCGTTGTCGGGCGGCGAGCAGCAGCGCGTCGGGATCGCGCGAGCGATCGTCGCGAACCCGTCGATCCTTCTCTGTGATGAGCCGTTCGGCGCGCTCGATCCGATCGTGCGCCGCGAGTTGCAGGAGGCGTTTCGTGCGCTGCGCAGCGACGCGACGATCGTCTTCGTGACGCACGATCTGGCGGAGGCGATGCGGGTCGCGGAGAGAGTGGTGCTGTTCGACGATGGACGCGTGGTGTGCGACGTTCCTTCGCAGAAGTTTCCTAACCAGTCGTTGCAGTTGGTCCGCGACTTCGTTGCGGCGGCGAGCCTGCCGGTATGACCGCCGAGATTCTGCGCACGACGGGTGAGCACATGCTGATCGTGGCGATCGCTGTCGGCGTGGCGATCGTCATCGGTGTCCCGCTCGCGATCTACTGCACGAGGCGCCCTCGCGCCGGACGCGCCGTGCTGCGCGTCATCGATGCGATCCAGACGATCCCTTCGCTCGCGTTGTTCGGGTTTCTGATTCCGGTGCCGTTCATCGGCGGCATCGGAATGCGCACGGCGATCGTGGCGCTCATCCTCTATTCATTGCTGCCCGTGGTGCGGAATACGTTTCTCGGGATCCAGGGCGTCGATCCGGTCGTGCGCGATGCCGGCGTTGCGCTCGGGATGACGCCGCGGCAACTGCTGTTCGAGGTCGAACTGCCGCTGGCCATGCCGTCCATCGTCGCCGGAATCCGCATCGCGACGGTGATCGGAATCGGTGTGGCGACGATCGCCGCCGCGGTGGGCGGCGGTGGACTCGGAACGTTCATCTTTCGCGGTGTGGCGATGGTCGATACGAAGCTGATTCTCGCGGGTGCACTGCCCGCCGCCGCCCTGGCGCTCCTGGCCGATGTCGTGTTGAGCAGCGTGGAGCGCCTTGTTAAGGGATGAGGGATGAGGGATGAGGGATGATATGTGTGCGATGCGAGTCATCCCCCATCCCTCATCCCTCATCCCTTCTTATGCGTTCATCCTTTGCGCGTTGCTCACGAGCAGCTGCGCGAAGAAGCCCCCCATCGTCGTCGGTTCCAAAAACTTCACCGAGTCCGTCATCCTCGGCGAGCTCGTTGCGCAGAAGCTCGAGCGCAATGGCTGCACCGTCGATCGCAAGCTCAATATGGGCGGTACGTTCGTCTGCGACGCGGCGATGACTTCCGGAGCGCTCGACTCTTATGTCGAATATTCGGGCACGGCGCTGGAGGCGATCCTCAAGCAGCCGAACGCGGATGTCGCAGCTGCATATCAGAAGCGCGGGCTCCATTGGGGACCGGCGCTCGGCTTCAACAACACCTTCGCGATGATCGTGCGTCGCGATGACGCTGCGCGATTCGGTCTGAAGACGATCTCGGATCTGCAGAAAGTCGCCGATCGTTATCAGTCCGGCTTTGGATACGAATTCGTCGAGCGCCCCGATGGCTGGAACGGTCTTCTGCACGCCTATGCGCTCAACATGACGAAGGCTCCGAAGACGATGGACCTCGGACTTACCTACAAAGCGCTCGCGTCGAAGGAAGTCGATCTCATCGCAGGCAACTCGACGGATGGTCTGATCGAATCGCTCGGCCTCGTTGCGCTCGAGGACGATCGCCACTACTTCCCGCGCTACGACGCGGCGGTCGTGTATCGCAACGACATCGACAGGAAGTGCAGCGGCGCGTCGAAAGCGCTCGAGTCGCTGCGCGGCCAGTTCGACGATGCGGCGATGCGCCGGCTGAACTTCGAAGTCGACGGCAGAAAGCGCGACGTTGCTTCCGTTGCGCGCGAGGCGCTTCGCTGACGATGCTGACGGTCGAAGAGGCGCAGCAGGCGCTGCTCGCGGAAGTGTCGCTCATCGAGAGCGAGGAAGTCGCGCTGACCGAGACGCACGGCCGCATTCTTCGCGAGGACGTCGTGGCTGCGACCGACGTTCCGCTTGCTGACAACTCGGCGATGGATGGCTATGCGATTCGTGCGGAGGACAGCGGGCCGCGCCGCGTGATCGGCGAGGTGCGTGCGGGTTCGGTCGCGTCGATGCGCGTCGAGGCTGGAACGGCGATGCGGATCATGACCGGCGCGCCGGTTCCGGAAGGTGCGGATGCGGTCGCGCAGATCGAGATCACCGATCGCGGCGAGGATGTCGTAGAGATCCATGAATCCGTGAAGCGCGGTGCGAACATCCGCCGCAGAGGCGAGGACATGCGCGCTGGCGACCTCGTGCTGAGCAGCGGAACGTTCATCGGCCCCGGCGAGCTCGGCGTGCTCGCGACTGCGCGGCGCGCGCGTGCGGTGGTCGCACGCCGCCCCGTCGTCGCGGTGCTGTCGACCGGCGATGAGCTCGTGGATGCCGGCGAGCACGTCGCTGCCGGGCGAGTGGTGAACTCGAACGTGCATACGCTGTCCGCACTCGTGCGCGATTGCGGCGCGATCGCGCGTCCGCAGTCGATCGTGCGCGACTCGCGCGAAGCGACGATCGCGGCCATCGAGCAGGCGCTCGCGTGCGACTACGTCATCTCCTCCGGCGGTGTTTCAGTCGGCGCCTACGACTTCGTGAAGGACGCGCTCGAAGCCCTCGGCGGCGAGACGAAGTTCTGGCGCGTCGCGATGAAGCCCGGCAAGCCCGTGTTTCTCTCGCGCGTGCGGGAACGGCTGTTCTTCGGCCTGCCGGGAAACCCGGTGTCGTGCATGGTGACGTTCACGCTGTTCGTCGCGCCCGCATTGCGCAAGGCGATGGGGGCGAGCGGCGTGCTGCCGCCGGTCGTGAATCTCACGACGACCGCACCGCTGCGAGGAAGTGAGCGGCGGACGTATGTGCGCGTGCGCGTTTTCGCGCGCGGCGGCGAGTTGCTCGCCGAGCCAATGCGCGCGCAGAGCTCAGGAGCGACGACCTCGATGAGTGGAGCAAACGGTCTGGCAGTGGTGCAGCCGGGGGTTAGAGAGATTGAAGCAGGGACGGTAGTGCCGGTGATCTTGATGGGACCGATATGAGGCACAAGACTGTCATCCTGAGGCGCGAAGACGCCGAAGGACCCCGAGGACGCGAAAAAGCGAAATGCAGAATGCAGAATTCAAAATATTCAAAATGCTGAATCCAGAATTGCGGTGGCGCATTGCGAGCGGCCAACGGCGCGCAGCGCCGCGACTGAGTAAGAGAAACTCGCGGTGCTCTGGCCGTCAGTTTCCTTCTC
>CAZKID010000123.1:0-12647 GCA_964552405.1 uncultured Thermoanaerobaculia bacterium | reverse complement strand
GGGCGTCGCCGGGGGCTATGTTTCCCGCTTCGGTCGAAAAGATCTTCGCGATCGCGCCTTCCGGCTGGCGGTCCGTCGTGCCGTTGTCGAGGAGATCGGCGACGGGCTCGATATACGCACGCGCCACCGCGAGCCGCACGCTGTTCGGCACGAGCAGCTTGTGCGTGAAGCCCTGCTTCTCGCAGAGCAGCGTTCCCATCTGCCGGCGCTGCTTCGAATAGGCAATCGCCTTGTTCAGCGCCGCGATGCCTGCGCCGAGTCCGAAGCCTGCGACCATGAGTCGCGTAAAGCCGAAGACTTCATTCGCCTGCGTGAGTCCTTCCCCTTCTTTCATTCCGATCAATTGATCGGCCGGCACGACAACGTCTTCGAAGATGACCTGCGCCGTGTCGGATAGGCGAATGCCATGCTTCACTTCGTGCTTGCCCGCCGCGAGTCCCGGCGTACCGCGCTCGACGATGAAGAAAGAGGGACCGCCGGGCGCCTTGGCCAGCACGGTGTAGAGATCGGCGATCGATCCGTTCGAGATGAACTGCTTCACGCCGGTCAGCGCGTAGTGCGTGATGTTGCCGGCCACGTCAACGATCGGCCGCGCTTGCGTCTGCACATTCTGCACATTCGATCCCGCTTCGGGTTCCGTGACGGCATAGGCGACGATCAAGCCCTCGCCTGCGATGCGCGGCAGCCATTGCTCCTTCTGCGATTCCGTACAGCCGACGCGAATCGGATCGGTGCCGAGGGCGACGGCGAGCATCGACGTCGCGAGTCCGAGATCGATCTGCGCGAACTCGCACGAGAGGCGATAGATGTCGTAAGCGCCGCCGCCCATACCGCCGTACTCCGCGGGGAGAAACGGCAGGTGCAAGCCGACCTCGGGGCCGAGCATCGCGCGCACGACATCGGCGGGACAGGTGTCCGTCTCGTCCCAATGCATGCGCTTCTCGAGCGGAGTGTTGCGATCGGTGAAGTCCTTCAGAGTATCGACGATGAGCTCGAGATCACCCGGATCGAGCCTGCTCATCACGCTCTCCCGATGATCGCGGCGGCGCGATCCTTCGCGATGCGCGCGCCGGTGAGACATGCGTCGAGCTGATTGCGCAGACCGACGAACATGTCGAGCCCATTGAAGTTCGCGCACGGGCCGCGCTTGGCCGGATGCGAGCCATCGGCTTCGATCACGTCCACCGTCGTCCGTCCGCCGCTGGCAAAACCGGGCATGAAGGCTTCGAGGCCGTCTAACTCTTCGCTGCTGTAGCAGGCAGAGCAGCCTTCTTCATCCCAAACGAGATGACGGCGATAGCCGAAGACGAGCTCCGCGCACGTCGCACCTGCGCCCGACGACACGCGTGCTGCATAGACGTGCGCGAGGTCGCGCCGCAACTCGTCAGTGTGAATCGCGACATCGAGCGCAAGACAACGCGCGGCGAGCAGCGAGGCGAGCATCTCTGCGAGCTCATCGAACACGACCGGCGTCTCGCCGGAACGGAAATGGCGCGCCGTCCAGAGCCAGAGCTTCAACGCCGTCGCGACGGTGCAGGCACCGCTGTCCGGCGCGACCGATGCAACCTCGCGCAGCTCGCGGATCCACTGCGGAAGAATCGTAAGGATGTCCGGCGAGACGACCGCGGCCTTCACTCGATCCGCGGCGCTGTCATCGTTCGCGTCCTGCAGCAGCGCGCTCGCAGCGGCGAGAAGCGGATCGTCCGAGCGCGCAGCAGCAACGCGCAACGCAGCAGCAGCTTCTCCTGCCGCATAGAAATCAATGGTCCGCTGCGTCCGCGCATTGCGGGCGATGGGCGGATAGTCGATCGCTGTCATGGCTGATCACCTCAGCGACAAAGCGTAGCCAGGGGGACACATTTGGTATGTGGCACGTGTGGTGGTGTTGTGTGCGTGTCGTCACAAGGCGATGTTCGGTAGCAGGCAGCAGGCAGCAGACAGCAGGCAGCAGGCAGCGGGGAGCACAGACTGCTCGGACCGGGCCCGATCACCGCGCCAATCAAGGTTGGGAATCCCGAAGCTGGGGAAGTTTCATGCAGACGGCAGCAAAAAAGATGGAAGGTGGCAGGAGGTCATAGACACTGCGACGTCGTCCTCCTGCTGTCTGCTGTCTGCTGTCTGCTGTCTGCTGTCTGCTGCCTGCTGCCTGCTGCCTGCTGTCTGCTGCCTGCTGCCTGCTGCCTGCTGCCTACCGCGACAACGACCTGGCCACCTCGGCATCACCGGTGCGCAGCTGCTCCTGCGGATGCGCGATGTAGTAGCCCTGCAGCAGATCGATGCCGAGCGCCCGGCAGCTCTCGTACTCTTCCACTGTCTCGATCCCCTCGGCGATCGTCTTCGCGCCGATCTTTGCGGCCAGCTCGACGAGCATCTGCACGAGGTCCTGCTTGATGGGTTCCGAGGCGAGGGTGGAGACGAGAGACTTGGTGACCTTGAGGTAGTCGGGCGCCAGTTCGGCGATCGCCTCGAGCGAGGCGTAGCCGGAGCCGGCATCGTCGATCGCGACTTCGATGTCCTTGCTGCGGAACTCGTCAAGTAGTTGACGAAACGAGGCGTAGTCCTCGATCGCCGCGCGCTCGGTCAGCTCGAGCACGAAGTGCCCGCGGTGCTCGGCGAAGAACGACGAGACCTCATGAATGCGGAACTCGGATTGCCCGAACATTTCCGCCTCGAGGTTTACGAGGAACTTGCGATCGAGCAGATCGACTTCGCGCAGCCGCTTGAGCGCGACCTCGAGCGCGATCGCCTCCAGCGCCCACGCAAGCTTCGCCTCGCGTGCGTAGGAGAAGAGCATGTCCGAATTGCGGAACGAGGAATGCGCGGGCCCGCGGGTGAGGACCTCGTAGCCGAAGACGCTGCCGTCCGTGGCGCGCGTGATCGGCTGAAAGAGCGTCGTGACACGCTTGCGGCGGATGATGTCGCGCAGCTCCCGCGTCAACTGCTTCTTCTTCTGCACCTCGGCATCGCGAACGGCATCGGCCGCGATCTGCATGCCGTGATAGATCTGCCGCTCGAGCCGGATCTGCGGCCGGTACTCGACGCGCGCTCCGCCGACGAAGAAACCGATCTGATCGCTCGACATCTTCGGAAATTGCTCGCGCAATGCACCAATCAGGGTTTCGCGCATCTGCCTGGAGATCGCTTCGAAGTCGTGAGTGATTCCGCGAGTCGGAAAGTAGACGAAGAAGCTCGAACCGCCCACGCGATGCACCGCGACCATCGCATTCTGAAAATACTTCTTCGCTTCGTCGTTGACGACGGACGAAACGCGGCGCAGGAATTCATCGAAAAAGGCCCAGCCGTATTCGGCCTCGATCGACTCGTACTGTTCGATGTCGATGAATACGATGCCGATCTCGCCCTGATCGATCAGGACCTCTTTCAACCGCTCGAGCAGCATTGTGACGGTAGGGAGACCCGTCGCGCGATCGATCAGAAGATTCTCGACCTGTCCTCGTGTCTCTGCCGCGCCAGACGAGATGCTCTGCCGCGCCCGCTCCAGCAGAGCCTTGCAGCGCTTGAAGACTTCATCGCGATTGAATGGTTTGACGAGATAGTCGTCAGCACCGACCTGCAAACCGGTGAGACGGTCCTTGACCTCCCCGCGTCCGGTGACGAGCACGACCGCGATTTTCGATGTGCGATGCACGGCCTTGAGCGCCTGGCAGACTTCCCAGCCGCTGCGCTTCGGCATCATGACATCGAGGAGCACGAGCTCCGGCAGCAGGCTCTGCGCCATCGCCAGCGCTTCATCGCCATCGCGTGCGATCAGGAAATCGCACTCGAGCGGCCGAAGATAGCTCTTCAGCAGCATCGCCACGTCGTCGTTGTCGTCGGCGATGAGGACGGCCGGCCGCTCACTCATATTTGAATTCTGATGATTGCGGAAAACAGGCCAGAGATCCAGTGCTGAGTACTGAGTCGAGAGTTCTGAGTTCTGAGTTCTGGGTGCTGAGTGCGGTACTGCGGGCTCTTACTCAGAACTCAGCACTCAGTACTCAGCACTCAATCAATGCACTCAGCACTCGTTTTCTGCTAACGTTCCTTCCCCCGGGAGAGGGAATGATCAAGTTCGGGACCTCTGGCTGGCGGGGTGTGATCGGCGAGGACTTCACGTTCGAGGCGGTTCGCATCGCCACTCAGGGCATTGCCAACTATCTGCGCAAGACACAGCAGAAGGGATCCGGCGTCGTGGTCGCTTACGACACGCGATTCCTTTCTGAAAAGTTCGCGGCAGAGGCGGCGAAGCTACTCGCCTTCAACAGCATTCAGGCGTATCTCTGCACGCGCGATGTTCCAACGCCATGCGCCGCATACGAAACCGTGCGCCGCAAGGCGATGGGCGCGATCAACTTCACTGCCTCGCACAACCCACCCGAATACAACGGCCTGAAGTTCTCGACCTGCAACGGCGCACCGGCCCTGCCGGAGATCACGAAGCAGATCGAGCGCGAGATCGACGCGGTGCAGGAGAAGAACGAGCGCCTCGACGTCTATGAGAAGTCGGAGCTGATCGAGCACATCGATCCGAAGGACCGCTATCTCAACGAGCTGAAGCAGAAGGTGGATGTCGATGCGATCCGCAAAGCAGGACTTCGCATCGCGATCGATTCGCTCTACGGCACCTCGCGCGACTATCTCGACTATTTCCTTCTGGAAGCCGGCGTCGAAGTTCGCATCATTCACAATTTCCGCGATCCTTACTTCGGCGGCTTCTCCCCCGAATGCAATGAGAAGAACCTCGGCGAGTTGCGCAGCCTCGTCACGAAGGAGAAGTTCGATCTCGGACTCGCGACCGACGGCGACGCCGATCGCTTCGGCATCATTGATGATCGCAATCGCTTCGTCTCGCCGAACGTCGTACTGGCCCTGGTCGCGCTCTATCTGAAGCGCTATCGCGAGATCCCCGGCGGACTCGCGCGCACGGTTGCGACCACTCACTTGTTCGACGCGATCGCGAAGAAGCTCAACGTGCCGCTCTACGAAACTCCGGTCGGCTTCAAGTTCATCGGTGAATTGATCTCGGCCGACAAGATCGCGATGGGCGGCGAAGAGAGCGCCGGCATGTCGATGTATCACCATCTGCCGGAGAAGGACGGCATCCTCGCCTGCCTGCTCGTCGCCGAGATGATCGCGCGCACCGGCAAAAAGCTCAGCGTGCTGATCGAAGAGATGTATCAGGAGTTCGGCTATCTCTATTCGAAGCGCGTCGACATGAAGCTCACACATCAGCTCAAGGAGTCGCTGGCAACGCGCCTCCAGAATCCACCGGCGGAGCTCGGCGGCATGAGAGTCGCGCAAGTGAATACGCTCGACGGCGTGAAGCTCATCTTCGACGACTCGAACTGGATTCTCTTCCGCCTCTCAGGCACCGAGCCGGTGGCCCGCATCTACGCAGAGGCATGCTCGCCGAAAGATCTGAAGAGCATCCTCGACACGGGGAAGAAGTTCGTTGCGTGAACCTGGTCTCGCGGGCGCTCGGGCTCGCGGGCGCGCGGTGGGAACCGAATGAACTATCCATTTGAAAAACACTTCCTCGTCTGCATCGGCGCGCGATGCAGCGACCCCGAACGTGGCGAAGAGCGCGGCGAGTGCATCCAGGCCGAGCTGAAGCACTACAACAAGAAGAAGGGCCGCAAGTCGACGGTGCGCGTCTGCACCGTCTCTTGTCTCGATCTTTGCGATCACGGTCCGAACATGATCGTGGACGATGTCGTTTACTCACACCTCGACCGCGCGCTCGCACAGGCGGTGTATGACGGGATCATGGGTGACGGCGTTCCCCGCGATGATCTTCAGTTGTCGCAGGCGGAGTTCGAGTCGGGTACGAGCGCGGCCGTGAAGAAGTAACCGCGAGCCCGCGTGACCGTGCCCCCTCACTCAAACAACGTATCCACATACGCCGCCGGATCGAACGGGATCAGATCATCCGCGCCCTCGCCCACTCCGATGAACTTCACCGGGATGTCGAACTGGCGCATGATCGAGAGGATCACGCCGCCCTTCGCGGTGCCGTCGAGTTTCGTGACGACCATGCCGGTAATCTTCGCAGCATCGAGAAACGCGGCGGCCTGATTCACTCCGTTCTGGCCCGTCGTGCCGTCGATGATCAGCAGCGTCTCGTGCGGTGCGCCGGGGAGCTCCTTCTCGACTACGCGGCGGATCTTCGAGAGCTCCTGCATCAAGTGCGATTTGTTGTGCAGGCGTCCTGCGGTATCGATCAACACGACATCGGCGCCGCGCGACTTCGCTGCTGTCACCGTATCGTGCGCGACTGCTCCGGGATCGGAGCCCGCCTTGTGCTTCACGATCTCGACGCCGACGCGATTGGCCCACAGCTCGAGCTGTTCGATCGCGGCCGCGCGGAACGTATCCGCGGCGCCGAGGATCACTTTCTTCCCCTCACTGGTCCAGCGCTGCGCCAGCTTCGCAATCGTCGTCGTCTTCCCTGCGCCGTTCACGCCGACGATGAGAATCACGAACGGCCTGGCGCGCGACACATCGATCGTCTGCGCCTCGCGGCGCGGAATCAGCGACCGCGTCTCCTCGCGAATCACTTCCGTGAGGCGATCGAGCTTCGAGATCTTTTCGGAGCGCACGCGCCCCTCGATGCGCTCGATGAGCGACATCGTCAGCTCCGCGCCAACGTCAGCCCCGAGGAGCCCTTCCTCGAGTCCATCGATCGCTTTCTGATCGATCGGAAGGTCGGGAGTCATCGACTCCTTCACCTTCTCGATGATCTCGGTGTGGGTCATGAAGAGACCGCGTTTGAGCTTCTGGAAAAAGGTTTTCTCTGCCATATTGGATTCGCGGTTGCGCGGGCTCGCGGGCTCGCGGTAGAAGCGAAGCACCCCGAGCCCGCGAGCCCTAGAGCCCTCGCAACCTCACCTTTGTGCTTTCTTCACCATCTGTTCGTCGATCGTCAGCGTTCCACCCGTCGACGGTTCGAACTCCATCGCGCTGATGATTCGCCGGTACGTTTCGCGGAGCGCGCGGGCGCCGAGGCGCTTTTGGCGTGAGGCTTCCCAGGCGATGGCCGTGAGTGCGCCGCGCGTGATCTGCAGATCGATTCCAAATCGTTTGAAGTATTCGCGTGATGCGCGGAAGATCGAGCCTTCCGGCTCGACGAAGATGCGCGCGAGGTCCGCCTCGCCCAGGTCGTTCAGGACGACGATCGATTCGAAGCGCGACGTGAACTGCGGCGTCATGCCGTAGCGAAAGAGATCGTCGTAGCGAAGATAGTCGCGCAGATGGAAGGGCAGTTCCTCGCGCACCTCGCCGCTCGCGGAAACGACGACCACCGGCCTCAGCGGCGCGACATCCTGCCCGATCGTGGCGCGGCGCAGCACCGCGTCATACAGCTCTTCGAACGCGCCACCCGCGACGAAAAGAATATTCGAGGAGTTGACCGCATGCCGCTCGCCATCGATTTCGAATTCGACATTCTCGTTCTCCATCAGCGTGAGCAGCGCTTCCTGCGCAACGATGCCGCGCACATTCGGCTCTCCGCTGACCTGCGCGCGGATCTTGTCCACTTCGTCGATGAAGACGATGCCATGCTCGACCGAGCGCAGCAGTTCCTCGAGCGGCGCATGCTCGCCCATCGCTTTCCGCGCGTTCGCATACAACCTTCCCAACACTGCCCCGCCATACCCCCGATGCTCCTCCGCCAGCACGTTGGCGTTGATGCGAACAACATTCGCGTAGTGCGTCCGCAGCTCGGGCTTGGAGGCGAGGAAATGCTCGACGGCTCGCATCAGCGTCGTCTTTCCCGAACCGGAGTTGCCGATCAGCAGGATGTTGGGCGCCGGATGTCCAACGAGGTGCTTCACCAGCGCGACGGAAATCTCGCGAATGGCCTCGTCCTGACCGACTACGGTCCGGCGCAAGTCATCGAAGACATCGCGAGGGCGAAGGGGAAACGTCATGCGCGGGTAGTGTAGGACAGGCGCCCTCGCCTGTCATTGGCGCTCAGGACAGGCGAGGGCGCCTGTCCTACACCGAATCTAATGCACGAACGACAATCCGATCGCGATCAGCACCAGCACCGCCACCGCGATCGAGACATAGAACGCCTGCACAGTCATCTGGTGCATGTTCACACTCTCGCGGCGCTCGCCGAGGAGAAACTGCAAGTATTGAACGCGCGGGCGGATCGAACCGACTTTCTCCTCGAGCACGGGATAGAGAACCTCGTTGATCTCAGGGACGATCACGACCGGGATGAACGTCGCACCTCCGCTGCGCGTGATGTATGGATTCAGAGTCTCGTTGTGCGGCTGCTCGCTCTCGGAAACGAGGCAGTGATAAACCGTCGTCGACTGCAGCACCGAGAGCGCCTTCTGCGAGACGCCCCGCGCGCTGTAGGAGTGCACGACCGCCTGTGAAGTTTGCCGCAGGATGCGCTGGTTGATCTCCGGCACGCGCGTGAAGATGAAGATCGTCTCGCCTGAGGCGAACGAGATCCGCTCGTTGCGGCGGAAGATGATCTCGCCGAACTCCTGCCATTCCTGTTCGGTTTGATCGCTCGTGAAGCCCTCGCGTTCGAGGCGCTCCATCAGACGAGCTACGGGATCGCTCCCGGAGGGGGATTCAATCGGAAGTTCGGCTTTGAGCATATTTGGCAACGAGTCGCAGCAGATCGTCGAATTCAAAAGGTTTGCCCATGTAGTCGTCGGCGCCGCAGTCCTGCGCTTTTTCAGCGAGATCACGATCGCCGGAGAGGATGATGTACGGGATCGACCGCGTGGCCTCCTCGCTCTTGAGTGAGAGGCAGAGCGCCTGGCCGGACATCCCTTTGATGCCGAGGTCGGCAAACACGATGTCGGGCCGGGCTTCACGGATGCGGCGCAGCGCGGAGTCGCCGTCGGCCACGACTTCCGACTGATGTCCATTCCGCGTCAGCACCAGGCCGACGAGTCTCGCGACATTCGGATCGTCTTCGACGATGAGGATCATGGCCATGGCTCGGTAACCGGCAGCAGACAGCAGGCAGCGGACAGCAGGAAGCCAGCTGCCCGCACTACACCACGAAACGAAAGCGGACGGAGAGACGCGCGTGGGCGAACACGGTCCCGATCAATGCACCCGCAAACTGAAATAGAGCGTCGCCATAGCTCGTGACGCGTGTCGGAAGGAGGAATTGCCACGTTTCCATGGCGAGGGCGAAGAGCAGCGCGCCGCCGCCAGCCATGAGATAGGCGCGCGAGCGCGTTGTCCCATCGCGAGTCACGAGCATGAACGCGAGGAAGCCCCAGGGGATGAATGCGAGCACGTCGGCAAGCAGCGGCATCGACGCGGCGATCAGGCGGCTGTCCGATTCGGCGTGAAATCGCAGGAGCGTCTCCGCTTCCTGCACGGCACCGCGGCTCTCGCTCGCGTACGTTTTCCCCGAGAGATACCAGACGAGCGCCAGCATCGCCACCGAGACGAGCGCGAGCAGCAGCGCGGTCACGCGCTTGCGAACGACGATCACACGTACGTCGCGTTTGCCCATGGAAGCGCATTATCCGTCGGACGATTGCGCGAATCATGCCGCCCCCCGGATAAAATGTGAATAACTCAATGTCCTCGTCCCTCCGCAGCGCGACCTACCGTCAAATCGCCAGCGAAATCGCGACCCACCTCGCAAGCCTGCGAGAAGGTGTCGATCCGCTTTCCCCCTGGCCCGCCGGCGTCGTCGTGGCCTCAGGCGGCCTCGCGAGCGCGATCACGCGCGAGCTGCTGATCGCGATTCCGGACGGAATCGCCGGGCTGCAGATCCAGACGCTCGAAACGCTCGCACGGCGCATCGTCAACGCAGCGGGTGAATTTCCACGCGTCGCGTCCGATGGCGAGCGGCGGCTCGCGATGCGAACCGCCGTCCGGCTCGTTGATGACGCCATGCTCGAGAGCCGGGGGATCGCATCGATGCTCGAGCGCTCCTATCGCGATGTGCGCGACAGCGGACTCACACTCGCCTCGTTCGAACGGCGCATTCGTGGTGTAGAGCGCTCACTGCGCAACGCGCGGCGCACGAGGACGATCGTACGCGTCTGGTACGAGTACGAGCGGCTGATCGCGAAGCTCGGCGCAATCGACGCAGCGGATCTGCTGGATCGCGCGGCTGCGCTCGCAGCGACGTCGAAGATTCCGCCGCAGATCGTCGCCGGCTTCTACGACATGACCGGCATGCAGCGACGGCTCATCGAGGCCATCTCTCCGTCGAACAACTACATGCCTGATATCGATCCTGAGCCGGCCGCTCCCCTCATCGATGAATACGACACGAGACACACGGAGCTGGAGTCGATCTGCGACGAGGTGCGGGCGCTGCTCGACAACGGCGTAGCAGCCAGCTCGATCGGTATCACCGCGCGCTCAATCGACGCGTACGACGCGCGGCTCGTGAATCGCTTCGCCGCCGCGCGCGGCTTCGGCACGACGTTCGAGGAAGAAACGCCGCTGATCGCTCATCGCATCGGACGCGCGCTGATCCGGTTGATGAAACTGCGCGAGCTCGGGTTTCCGCGTGCGGAAGTGCTGGAGCTCATTCGCGACGGACTGCGCGTGAAGACGCGCATTCGCATCGATGAGGCCGATGCGGAAACGCGCCGCGCGCGCATTGCCGCCGGCACGAGCGAAGAACTACGCCTGCTTCGCGGCAGCAAACACGCCATCGACGATTACATCGCACTCGTCGCGGAGGTCGAGGCTCTCCCAGAGATCCCGCCGGTCCAGCTGCTGAATCGCGTGAGCGCTCATTTCCACTACGAAACCGAACCAGACCTCGCAGCGGCCGAAGAACGCCCCGCCCGTCCCGAAATCTTCCGTCGCGCCGCTGCGTGGAAGATCCGCTTCGACAACGCCGCCGTCATCGACGCGCTCGAACAAAGAGTGCTCGAGTCACACGCGACAGGCGCCGTGTTCTTCGGCGATGTGATGAAGCTGCGCGGGAGAACGTTCGAACATCTGTTCCTCGCAAGAGCACAGGATGATCTGTTCCCGCAACGAAGAACTGCGGACCCGCTGCTTCCCGACAGCGACCGCCGTGCGCTAGGGCTGCGCGAGATCGGCACCGGCAGAGAAGAAGAAAAACTGCTCTTCAGCATCGCGGCAACCGCGGGAGAAAACGTGCGCGCTTCGTACGCGGCGAGCGATGGGTTCGGGAGGGTGTTGAGGAAATCGCGGTTTCTGGGCAACCTAGTCCCTTCTCCCCCGCGCACGGGGGAGAAGGTGCCGCAGGCGGATGAGGGGGCCGAAGTTCATGCGAAAGCACCAACCCCTCATCCGCCCCTTCGCTAAGCCCAGGGGCACCTTCCCCCCTCATTTAGGGGAGAAGCCACCACTCGCCAGCTGCAGCTCCTTGCGCGCTCCGGCACCGCGAGCGTCTTCGACGGCTACTTCACCTCTCCCGCTCTGAGATCGCACTTCGCCGAACAACTCGCCGCCGTCACACCCACGCATCTCGAGGATTTCGGCGAGTGCCCTCAGAAGTTCCTCCTCAAGCGGATCCTCGGCGTCGTCGACATCGATGATCCCGAGCGCGAGCTGCAGATCAATCATCGCGACAAAGGAACACTCGACCATCGCATCCTCGAGCGCTTCTACCGTCTGCTGCGGCGTGAGGAAATCATGGAAGCGTCGCAGAATCTGCCGATGCTGCCGCGCGACCTCGTCGTGCGGCTCGAGTCGCTGATCGACGCGGCCTTCGATGAAATCGAAGAGAAGGTCCCGCCCTTCAACCGGACGATGCGCACGATCGAGCGCGGGACGACGAAGCGGATTCTTCGCGACTTCGTCGCGCGCGACTTCGCCGATCTCGCCGAGCAGGGCCTGATGCCGAAGCATTTCGAATTCCGCTTCGGTGCGAAGTACGCCGCGCGGGGAAACGCCGATCATCCGGAGCCGTTCATCATCGATGCCGCGGGGACTCCGATTCGCGTCGAAGGCTCCATCGATCGCATCGACGCAGGCTCCGGCCGCCTTCGCGTCGTCGACTACAAGTCGGGCAAGGCGACACGGCATCAGAAGCTCGGCGACAAGATCGATCGCGGCGTGCGGCTGCAGCTTGCGCTCTACGCGATGGCCGCCTCGCGGTTTCTGCAACACGACAACGTCGCGGGCGCGATCAAGCCGCTCGTCGCGGGGCTGCGGCCATCCTCCTTCGAGTTCGAGCTCGCGGAGAAGCGGGCCGGCATCGCCGAGACTCTCGACCTCTTCGCGAAGGCAATCGCGAACGGCAAGTTCCCCGCTTTCCCGAACGAGCGCGACGAAGACTTCAACTCCTGCAAGTATTGCCCGGTCAATCACTCGTGCCGCACGAAGCACGAGCCGGAGGAGAAGTACGCCGTCACGCAATCCAAAGATCCTCGGACGCTTCTCTCATGAGCTCGCAGCTTTCACTGTTCACGCCGCGCGCGGCAACGCCGCGCCGCAACCTTGTGATCGAGGCCGGCGCCGGCACCGGCAAGACCACCGCGATCGTGGCCGAGGTGTTGAAGCTGATGCTGGAGAGCGAGGGGCTGGCGCCGGAGCGCATCGTGCTCGTCACGTTCACGGAGAAGGCAGCAGGCGAGATCGCGGATCGCATTCGCGACGCGATGGTGGAGCTCGAGGCGAGCTTCGCGCGCGAGGAAGACGTCGTCTGGCCCGCGGGCTCGCCGAAT
>CAZKID010000122.1:0-12663 GCA_964552405.1 uncultured Thermoanaerobaculia bacterium | reverse complement strand
GAAACTCGCGGTGCTCTGGCCGTCAGTTTCCTTCTCCCCCGTGCGGGGGAGAAGGAACTGGTCGGCTCAAACCCGCATGAACACTGGGAGTTTCATGTCGCGCCCCTCCCAACGACTAGAGGTCCTGCCCACGACTCCAGCTGCGCCACAAATCCATCATCTCTCTCGCTCGCCCGCGCGGTTTTCCCGCATACACACGATCCGCGAGCGGCCATGCCTTGGTTTCGAGCGTCTGCTGCTTTTCGATGAACGGCGCGGCATCCTCGACGACACTCCGCACGACAGAAAGATCGTGATGGTGGCCGAGGAGCTCGGAGAGGTGGTGGAGCTCGGATTCGAGCACCTTCATCAATCGCGGCGAAACGTTGCGAAAGAGGCGCGCGTGGTACCACTGATCCTTCACGCGCTTGCGCCATTCATGAAACGCCGTTTCTGTTCGCGTCGCACGCGCGGCACGCATCGCACGGCGCCCTGCGCGGATCGCCGCGGCGAGTCCGGCCTCCACTGACTCCTCGACATCGTGAAACGCGAGATCGTGCACGCTCAATCGCTCTGCTGCGAAGCGCGTAAGGAGGTCCCGCTGCGCTGCTTCGACATCGGCATAGACCTCGTCGCGGCGATGGCGCATCCGTGCGCGCAGTTCGCTACCGGCACCGGTCGCGTCGAGTGCCTCGACGACCGCAGTCGCATCGCGATACTTCGATAGCGCGCGGCCTGCATCGCGATACCAGTCGCAGCGCTCGTCGAAGCCGTAAAGGCGCATCAACGCCCGGCACTCCTTGAATCGCTTTCGCGCTTCGTGCACACGTTCGTCGCGCGTCAGCTTCGATGACGTCAGCGCCGCCGCGGCACGCGTGAGTTGCTCATCCGCAATTCGACGGAATGCGCCGTCCAACGGCTCGCCGCGATGCAGCACGTATTCGGAGGCCATCGCGGCGCGATTGTATGATTCGCGCCGCATGCCGAAGAAACAGATCGAGCGCACCTGGGTCCTCGCCGCACCGCCGCGTCATGACGACAAGCCGTCGATCGAGGTTCGTCATGGCTACCTGGTCTCCGGCGACGCGGAGATGTTCGTTCGCCGCGCGGGCTCAACCTGCGCTCTCGCCGTGACACAAAATGATGCCGCTTGGGAAAGCGCGATGCCCGAATGGGCCTTCGAAGCCATCTGGCCGTCCACGCGCGGACACCGTCTCCGCAAGAAACGCTACACGCTGCGCGAGGGACGGCACGATCTCAACCTCGACATCTACGAAGGCAAACTCGAAGGTCTCATCATGCTTACCTGCGAATTCCGCAGCGCAAGCACCAGCGAGAAGTTCGCGCTTCCCGCGTGGGCGGCCGGCGCCATCGAAGTCACGAACGATGAGCGCTTCTGCAACGAAGCGTTAGCCACGAAAGGGCTCAAGGGACTGCGCCGCCGGCTATTGGGCGCCGAGCGCGTGAGCGACCCAGTAAGCGCAGGCGCCGATGATGGCGGCAGCAGGAATCGTGAGCACCCAGGCCCAGACGATCTGACTGGCGACGCCCCAGCGAACGGCTGAGAGCCGGCGCGTTGCACCAACTCCGACGATCGAGCCGGTGATCGCGTGAGTCGTCGACACTGGAATCCCAAGCCCCGTCGCCGTGAAGATCGCGATGGCAGCGCCGGTCTCCGCCGCGAATCCGCCCACCGGCTGCAGCTTCGTGATCTTCGAGCCCATCGTGTGGATGATGCGCCAGCCGCCAAAGAGCGTGCCGAGGCCGATCGCGGCGTGTGCGGCGACCTTGACCCAGAATGGGATATCGAATGTCGGAATCATCTTCGCCGTAAACAGCACACCAGCGATGATGCCCATCGTCTTCTGTGCGTCGTTCGTTCCATGACTGAGACTGAAGAGCGCGGCAGAGACGAGCTGCAGCTTGCGGAACCACTGGTCGACGAGTGAGGGCGCAACGCGGCGGAAGATCCAGAAGACCGCCGTCATGAGCAGAAGGCCGGCAACCATTCCGATGAGTGGCGAGACCACGATGAAGATCAGCGTCTTCGTCCAGCCGCTGGGAATGATCACATCGGTCGAAAGAGTACGCGCGATCGCTGCGCCGGCGTAGCCACCGATCAGCGCGTGTGAGGAGCTCGTCGGTAGTCCGAAATACCAGGTGATGAGATCCCAGATGATCGCGCCGAGGAGACCGCCAAAGATGACCGCGAACGTGACCGCATGCAGATCGATCATGCTCGAACCGATGGTCTTGGCAACCTTCGTCTTGAAGATAAACAGCGCAACGAAATTGAAGAATGCTGCCCAGATCACCGCTTGACCCGGCGACAGCACACGCGTCGAGACAACCGTGGCAATCGAGTTCGCAGCGTCGTGGAAGCCGTTGATGAAATCGAACGACAACGCGACGATGACCAGGCCGATGACGATGAGCAGCTGAGTCGACATCAGCCGTGTTTGACGACCACGTTTTCGACGAGGTTGGCGACGTCCTCGCAACGATCGGTCGCGTTCTCCAGCAAATCGAAGAATTCCTTCCACTTCATCACTTCGATCGCGTCCTTCTCTTCGTCGAAGAGCTGGCCGACGGAACGTTGATGAATGCGGTCGGCTTCGTTCTCGAGCCGATTCACTTCGACCACGTGATCGAGCACACCCTTGCGGCTCTCCAATGACGCCAGCGCAGCACGCACGGACTCGACCGCCTTCGCGATCACCGCCGCAAGCTCTCGCGCACCAGGCCGCACCCGCTGCAGGTGATAGAGCGGAATCAGCGCGGCCGCATCATCGATCGCATCCATGATGTCGTCGAGCGAGCGCGCCAGCAGGTGAATGTCCTCACGATCGATCGGCGTGACGAACGTCTGGTTGAGACGCTGAATGATGTCGTGTGTGAGAAAGTCGCACTTGTGCTCGACTTCCTTGATTTCATGGGCACGATCCGACAGCGGCGGCTCGACCGCCAGCATCTGATCGAGCAGACGCGCTCCCGCGCGGATCTCGTCGGCGAGCGCCACGAAGTCGTTGAAGAATCGTTCTTCACGAGGGATGAGACTGAAGCCCACGTCAATGTCCTCCCAGACCGAAAACGCGCGAATTCTATCGGGGGCGGGATGTGAAGTCGATGTAAATCGATGTGGCCACCGCGCGCGGATTAAAATCGCTCCATGCGGATGCGAATGGCTGTACTCCTACTGCTCGCGTCTTCCCTGCAGGCTGAGGAAGTTCTGGACAACGCGGCGGTCGTCAAAATGGTTCGCGCCGGCCTTTCCATCGACGTCGTGATGGCGAAAGTCGCTTCATCCCAGACCGGTTTCGATACCTCCGTCGACGCGCTCATCGACCTCAAATCTCAAGGCGTGCCAGATCCGTTGATCAAGGCGATGGTGCTCAGGGATCAGTCGAAACCAGTGACACCAGTGACGCAGAATCCGGCGCCACCAGCTTCTGCTCCGGCAGAACTTTGTGAAAACGTGGAGTACTACACGCTAGGTCAGCGCGGTTGGGACTGGCAACCAGCGCTTCTCTGTGCTGGCGCCGCCGGCATCGAGATCGATGAACAGAACATTCCATGGGATCAGGTGAAGGCACACTGCTTCTCGCTGTCACTGATTCCGAAGAACGAACACGAGTGGTGGCTGAGCGACGTTCAGGATGTCTACAAATTTCGTTCTAGGGGCGATGAGCTCCAGAAGATCAGCGACTCGATCAAACGGATGCACAGCGCGGTTCCGAACGGAACGTGCAGCGATCGGGCGATTCGCAAGGTGATGACGAAGTGATCGCTACTCGGTTCCGATCGTGATCTTGAATCCGTCCGGATCGCTGATCGCGAACGTGCGTGAGCCCCACGGCTCATCCTGCGGCTCATGATCGAGCGTTGCGCCGGCATCCTTCGCACGCTGTGCAATCTTGTCGATGTTCTGCTTCGTCATGCAGTAGACGCGGAAGCCTTCGCCCTTCTTGCGGTCCTTGCCTTTCTTCCAGTCGTCCTGTGCCAGCATGAACGACACGTCCGCCGCACGCATCTCGACGCCGAGAACCTTGCCGTCGCGCTCCCACTTCTCTTTGAGAGTGAATCCCAGGACATCGCGATACCACTCGATGCTCTTGTCGAGATCGTTCACCGTGAGACTGACGCCAGCCGACTTCAGCTTCAATTTGTTCGACCGTTTGGCAGACTTCTTCTCCTTCTTTGCAGACTCTTTCTCTTCTTTGGTCTTTGCCATTCGTGACTCCTCGGCTAGAAATCCTACTCGCCGATCCTGCCGCGTGTGTGAAATCAGCGTAAAGTCGCGTAAAGAGGCCCGGCGCAGTCTTACATTGGTAACTCCAATGACCATCAAGCGCACGCTCGCAGGCACTGCGATCCTTCTTGCTTTCGCCCTCGCCGCCCTCGGTTGGAGGTACCACGCCAACGACGCGTATCCGGACGTGACGACCACACCGCTCTTCGACGACTCGCAGCTCGAAGTTGCAGTCACGAGTCCCGAGCCCATCGGCAATGTCGCGGTCGATGCGCGCGGACGGATCTTCTACACGATTCATCCGGAGAGCCGCCCGAGCGGAGCGAAACTGTACGTCTTCGAGAACGGCCGCTCGCTCCCATTTCCCGATACGAATACCCAGAAGGCGCTCTTCGTCACACCGCTCGGGCTCGTCGTCGATTCCATCGGCATGATCTGGGTCATCGATCCCGGCAATCACGCGATGAAGGGAGCGAGACTCATCTCGCTCGATGCGAACGGACACGTTGCGCGGGTCCTTCATCTCGACAGCGATATCGCACCGAGAGGCTCGTTCCTGCAGGATCTCCAAATCGATCGCGACCGGCAGCACATCTACATCGCGGACGCATCGTTCTGGCGGCGTCATCCCGCGCTGATCGTGATCGATCTCGCGACGGGGAAGGGGCGCCGCGTGCTCGAAGATGACCCGTCGGTCTTCCCGCAACGCTGGCTGATCCGCACACCCCAAATGCCGATGCGCTTCTTCGGACTCGTCACGCTGAACATCGGCGTCGATGGCATCACGCTCTCACGCGACGGCACCTGGCTCTACTACGGCGCGATGGTGCACGACTCGCTTTATCGCGTTCCCGTCTCGGCGCTGCTCCATGGCAGCGAGCAGCAGATCCGCGCGGCGGTGCAACGCGTCGGCACGAAGCCGCTGAGCGATGGTCTCACCACCGATCCCGCCGGTAACGTGCTCATCACCGACGTCGAGCATGGCGCCGTGTTGCGCATGATGTCTAACGGTTCATTGCAGACGCTCGTCCGCACGCCGAAGATCCGCTGGTCCGACGCGCTGAGTCCCGGTCCCGATCACGCGCTCTCAATCGCCGACAGCGCGATCCCCGATCACCTGCTGCGCACCAAATCGCACATTCGTGCCGCAGCGCCGTATTTCATCTACAGGCTGCGCACTCAGCCTACAACGCCCAGTTCACTGCCAACCGGATCGCTCGTTTCTCCACCGGATGGAAATGCACGTCCGCGACACCATCGGCCGGTTCGTTACGGAGACGAGAGACATAGAAGTAGTCGACATCCGACGCGTTTGCGTTGAGAAGATTGAGGCAGTCGATATTCAGCCGCACGCCGCGTGCGAGCTCGTATCCCACGCGGGCGCTCACGAGGTGCGATGCGCGGGAGCGCACGCTGTTGTCCTCGATCAGGGGTCGCGGACCGAAGAAGCGATAGCGCAGCTCGCCCGAAAATCGACCAACATCCGCGAGTGCGAGTCCCGCGGTCGCGACGCCTTCGACGGCGCCCGGAATGTGATCGCCATTCACGAATCGCGCGTGCGAGCGCGCGTACTCGGCGTCGAGAACGAGGTGAGGAGTGAGGTCGTATGACGACGAGAGCTCGACTCCCGTGCGCTTGCTCGCGCGGCTCGCCTCCGTGGTCCCGGAGTCTCCTGCAAACACGAGCTCGGAACCGATATCGAGACGCCAAAGCGCCGCCGACGCATGGAAGCGCGGGATGGCCGAGGTGCGCACTCCAACCTCTTCACCGCGCGTGCGCACCAGCGTGTGATCCGTCGAGCGCGCATCGTTGCTGTGAAAGCCGCCGCCCGCATTCAGATACAGCTCCGTATTTCGCCACGGTCCTGCGATGAGCGCGAACTTTGGATTCACGATCGACGTCCCGTTGCGATCGGCGCGCACGCCGGCCGTCGTCCGCAGCAGAGGCAGCCAGTGCATCGTCGATTGTGCGTAGATGCCTGCCGTCGTCTCGCGGAGTGAATCGTCCTTCGTCGTGCTGAGCCGCTGCCGCGACGCCGTATGAAAGAGACCGACGCGGCGGATGTCGTCGCTTCGCGCCTGAAGGCCAATCAGGTTCTCGCTGCGGCCCACAGTCCAACGCTGCGTTGCACTCAAGCCGGTCACGAACCGATCGTCGCTTTGTTCGAACTGGTCGCCGTTGACGGGATCATCGAGAAAGTAGGTGAAGTTCGAGAAGAGATCGAGGCGATACCGGATGCCGTAGGCCGTGATCTGCGTGCCCGCGTGTTGCCAGTCCGCGACGAGCGAGTATCGCGACGACGAGCCGCCATCGGTCGGGTCGATCGCGCCGTATCGGGAAAGAGCACCGTCTGCAACGGAGCGTACCGGAATCTGATCCGTTGCGTTCCACCGCGCGTCGTACGCCATGCCCGTCAGACTGAAGCCTGCACTGGAGTACCGCAGCACTCCGTTGAGGCGGCGGTAGTCGTCCGGCTTCTTCCAGGGACCGCGATTCCGCGCGGCCTCGAATGCAAAGAGCAGCAAGCCATCGCCGATCTGTGGAGACGCCGCGACGAGCGCGCGGTCATAACCGAACATCCCGCGCTCGATCAGCGCAACCGGCTTCTCGAGCATGCTCCGGTAGTCGATGCTGACCGCGCCGGCGCTGGCAAAATCGCCTTCGTTCGCGTAGTACGGACCCTTCCTGTACTCCACACCGCTGAGTAGTTCGGGGATCACGAAGTTCAGATCGGCGTAGCCCTGACCGTGCGCATGCGTCGGCATGTTCACCGGCGCGCCTGCCACGCTGATCGCGATGTCCGTTCCGTGATCGAGATTGAATCCGCGAAGGTAGTACTGATTCGCTTTTCCTTCGCCGCTGTGCTGACTGACGACGACACCGGGGACATTCTCGAGAATCTCACCCGCGCGCTGGTAGGGACGGCTCGCGACTTCCTTTTCGCTGACGAAGCCTTCGCTCGCCGCGGCCGCGACACCGAGCATCTCGCTGTCCTGCCGGGCGGTGACGACGACGTCCGCAGCATCCGCGAGCACAAGCGTCGCATCCTCGCTGGCGAGAGCGTCGACATCGTGACGAATCAACGTCGCGAAGTTCGACAGCCGGAACGAGAGCTCATACGTTCCGGAAGCGAGAACGAGAGTGTAGCGGCCGCTGCGGTCCGTCGTCGCGACGAACGCCCGCCCGGCATTCGTCGCCACGATGGTCACCCCCGGAAGCGCCGCTCCGGTCGCGTCGATCACTCGTCCGGTGAGGCCGAACGCCGGAACCGCGATTGCGAAGATGACCAGAAGCCGCAGCAGCCGCACGTGGTGATGTACGACGCTGGTGCGCGAACGGACGTGTTCGTGCGAAGTCCAGTGGGGCGGCAGGCGCCCTCGCCTGCCGGCTCGGTGCACAGGCGAGGGCGCCTGTGCCCCCACAGGATCATGACGCGGCAGGAGGCACGATCATCACATCTTCGACGCTCTTCTTCCGAAGATCCGGCACGCGGCACCCGGCCGCCGGATATCCGACCGGGATCAGAAGAAACGCCTTCTCGTTGCGCGGACGCTGAAGGATGTCGCGCAGAAATCCCATCGGACTCGGCGTGTGCGTCAGCGTCGAGAGACCTGCGGCATTCAACGCTGCGAGCAGAAATCCGCACGCGATGCCGACAGACTCGTTCACGTAGTAGTGCGATACGTGATGACCATCCTCGGCATCGACCCCGTAGTCCTCCTTGAAGACGACGATGAGCACCGGCGCGAGCTCGAGGAACTCCTTGTGCCAGTCGGTCTGCAGCGGCTCGAGTGCGCGCAGCCACTCGTCGGGCATGCGGCCGTGGTAGTTCTCGAATTCCTCTTCCTCCGCGGCGTGACGAATGCGCTTCTTCAGCGCCGCGTCTTTCACGACGACGAACTTCCACGGCTGCATGTTGGCGCCGGAAGGAGCGGCGTTCGCAGCAGCGATCGCCAGCTCGATGACTTCATCGGGAACAGGATCGGAGGAGAAATCGCGGATGGTGCGCCGTTGCAGCAGCGTGGCGAGAAACGCGCGCGCTGCCGCGATCATCTCCTCTTCCGATCGCCGCTCGCGCGCGTAGGGAATCGTCGGGTGCTCGGTCAAGAGGCCGCGGCACGTGCAGGTGCGTGCGCCGTTTCCCACTCCTCCGCCTCGTGCGCGAAGAAGGAGAGCCGCGCCTTCTTGTACTCACGCGTCGGATAGAGCGCCTGTTTCTCGGAAAGGCCGGTGTCGATCGCGAGATCGTTGATGATCGACTCGCACTCGTCGACGGAGCGGCCGTGCACGATGGTGTAGAGGTTGTACGGCCAGTCGGCGTACGTAGGCCGCAGGTAGCAGTGCGAGACCGAGCGGTTCTGAGACATCTGCGCTCCGAATTCGTCCGCCTTCTCCTGCGGCACACTCCAGACGCCCATCGCGCTTGCCGAAAAGCCCGGTTTGCGCGCGGCGATCGACGCTGTGAACTTTCTCATCTGACCGCGCGTCTGCAACGTGCGCGCAGCAGCCAGCAGATCTTCGGAAGTGAGGCTCACGGTACGAGCCATCACATCGAAGGGACGCGGCTGCAGAGGAATATCGCGCTGCAGCAGGCGAACGGTCTCGATCTCCGCCGCCGAAGGCATCGCAAATTCGCCCTGCACTTCGTGCTCGGCATCGCCGCTGCCTTTGTAGGTCTTCAACGTGGGAAGACGATGAATCGCTTCGCACTCCGCCTCTTCGCCGAGCAGCTCGATCGTCTTGTCGAGACCAACGCGAGAGTTCGGACCGACCGCGATCGTAAACCAGAGATTGAGATCGTGGTTGCGGCGATAGTTCTGTGTCACGCCGGGGTGAGCGCTGATGATGTTCGCCCGGTCGTCGATGAGATCGGGATGAACCCGCGCGGCGACGAGACAGGAGCGATATCCGAGTGCGCGTGTATCGAAGTGAGCGGAGATCTGCTTGACGATCCCTTCGCGCTTCAAACGCTCCGTGCGCTTGATCACCTCTTTCTCCGACATGTCGATCATCTGACCGACGACGGCGAAAGGGGTGGACACCAGGGGGATTTCACCTTGCAGGGCTCCCAGCAGCTCCCGGTCCCGTTGATCGATGTCCTGCATTACGGATCCTCGCGTATGCGTGAGGTGAACGTGGTGGAGACAACGTGGATTGTATCTCACCACGATTCGAGTGGCGGTACTTCACCAGCAATTTCGAGCGAAGGAAAGTCACCAGCCCCATCCCCACGGACGAGGCGCTCGCGATCGCGCCGCGCTGCGGCGACGGCGGAAGCACGATCAATGCCGCAGTGCGTCAGAGGAAACGCCTCGAGCTTCGCAAGTGATGCATCGAAAAGGCGGACCGCACCGCGCGTCGTTCCACGCTTCACATGGTGATACGCAGCCGCGAGTTGAATCAGGCCCTGCAGATATTGGTGAAGATCGGTTTCCGCTTCCAGCCAGAGCTCTTCCCAGCTTTCATGGGCTTCCCAGAAATCGTGGGCGTTGAAGTGGGCGAGACCCTCGAGGAGCTTTTCGCGAAACATGGTTGCGCAGGCTTGCGGATGCGCGGACTCGCGGTGGGTCTTACCTCCGAGCCCACGTGCCCGCGAAACCGCGAGACCCTAGTCCCCCGCCCTCGTTCCCTTCCTCAGCGCCTCGCACATCGCTGCGGTGAAATCTGCGGTCGTGCCGGTTCCGCCGATGTCGCGCGTGCGATGTTCCGGGCCCGACGCGAGCACCTTGACGATCGCGTCCTGCACGCGTTGCGCGGCGCGGCTCTCGCCGATGTGGTGCAGCATCAGCACCGCCGACTGCAGCAGTGCGAGCGGGTTCGCTTTGTTCTGGCCCGCGATATCGGGCGCGCTGCCGTGCACCGCCTCGAAGACCGCACCGTTCTCGCCGATGTTCGCACCGGCTACGACTCCCAGTCCGCCGACGAGTCCTGCAACGAGATCCGAGACGATGTCGCCATACAGATTCTCCAGCAGCAACACGTCGAACTGATTGGGATTCACGACGAGCTGCATGCAGAGGTTGTCGATGATCTTGTCGTCGGCTTCGATGTTCGGATACTCCTTCGCCACGTTGCGGAAGCATTGCAGGAAGAGTCCATCCGACATCTTCATGATGTTGGCCTTGTGTACGGCGGTCACCTTCTTGCGTCCGTGCGTGCTTGCATACTCGAACGCGAAGCGCGCGATCCGTGTCGACGCGCGCTCGGTGATGATCTTCAGCGACTCGACCACACCCGGCACCACCTCGTGCTCCAGCCCTGAATACAAATCCTCGGTGTTCTCGCGCACGACGACGACATCGACGTTCTCGTAGCGCGTGATGATGTTCGGCATCGACTGCACGGGCCGCAGGTTGGCGTAGAGATCGAGCGCCTTGCGCAGCCGCACGTTGATCGACGCGAACCCCGTTCCGACCGGCGTCGTCACCGGACCCTTGAGCGCGACCTTGTTGCGCAGAATCGACTCCAGCACTTCCGGCGGCAGCGGGTCGCCATACCGCGAGAGCGCTTCGGAGCCGACGAAATACTTCTCCCATTCGACGCCGACGCCGGCGCACTCGATGATGGCTACGACCGAGGCGGTGACTTCCGGGCCGATGCCGTCGCCGGGGAGGAGGGTGATCTTGTGAGTCATGGCAACAGGTCTCCTAATTCGCTGTATTCGGGCAACTCTTGAATGCAACGCCGCACGCTTTCCAGCGCCGGCGGGATGAAGTCGAGATAGTGGCGGCGGCCGCGTATGACGGCCTGCTTGGCAAACGTACCGATGATCTTGATCGAGCGCTGCAGCAGCGTCTCGAAGTAACGCCGGCGCGGGCGCCCATAGTAGTCGACGAGCTCCAGCTCCGTCTCGTCGCCCAGGATGCGGGCTACTCCCCGGTCGCGCAGGAGCGAGGCCAGGTCGTACGTGTCAGGACCCATTCTCAGATCCTGATAATCGATCACAAATAAAGCATCTTTTACAACGTGAATATTTTGGCCGTGATAATCACGGTGACATAGCACATAGGGGTGCGATGCTATATTCTCGGCAATCGTTTTAAACCATGAAATGAGCGGCGCGCCATCCGCTCCCTTCAGCTTCTCCACGTAGAACTCGCGCGTCATCTCCAGCTCATTGAAGAAGAACTCCGCGGTAAACGGCGGATTGATCTCGTCCTGCAGATTTCTCGTCGCCTGCTGAAAATCGATCAGCACGTCGATGGCCCGCCGATACAGCTTCACGCCGAGGGCGCGGTCGTCATGGAGGATGGCGAAGAGCGTTCGATCGCCGGCGTCGTTCTGCAGGATCGTCGTCTCGCCGGCACGCAGCACGTGAGGGACTGGCGCCACGAGCGAGACGGCTTCATAGGCTCGAAGAAACCGGCCGAGTTGCCCTCGCACCTCGGCCGGATACCAGGTCAGCATCAAACTCGAGCCGTCGCGGCGGCGGATGCGGTAGTACGCCCGCACCGACGCGTCGCCCGCCAACGGCTCGACCATCCACTCATCCCCTTCGCTTTCGCGCAGAAATGCGGCAGCTTCAGCGGGAAGAGCGGAGGGTTCCTTCGTCATTTGGGTGTCGGCGCCTTCTCCTCTGGCGTCTTCGCGTCGCGGATCACGACCTTCTCGATCCTCACCGGATTCGACGGAAGCTCCTGGCCGTTGCCCGCCTTCACGATGGCATCCGCAACGTCCATGCCTTTCGTCACGGCGCCAAACACGGTGTACTGGCGATCGAGGAAGCCGGCGTCAGCGACACAGATGAAGAACTGCGAGGAGGCGCTGTTCGGATCATTGGTGCGGGCCGCCGAGACAATCCCTCGCGCGTGGTGCACGCTGTTGAACTCGGCCTTCAGCTTATTCGGCGAGCCGCCGGAGCCCCAGGTCGATGGCGGACCGGAGATCGTATTCGGATCGCCGCCCTGAATCATGAAGCCGGCGATGACACGATGGAAGCGGATGCCGTTGTAGAAGCCTTTGTTCGCGAGATCGATGAAGTTCTTGACGTGATTGGGAGCGACGTCGGGGAAGAAGCGGATGTCGATCTCACCCTTCTCCGTATGGATCTCGGCGATCTTTCCTTCGTAAGGGTTGCTGGACACAGATTTCTCCTTCTCCACGGGCTTCTTGTCAGTTGTCTTGGCGGTCTTCTTGTCAGGGGCCGGCGGCGCCGTGGTCGTCGCGGTTCCGGTCGTTGTGGTCGCGGTGGTGGCGGTGGTCACCGTCGTCGTCGCAGCGGTTGCTGTCGCAGCAGTGTCGCTGGGTGCCACGGTCGCGGTCGTCTGCGTCGCAGCAGTGGCGGTCGTCTCCGTGGTCTGGGATGTGGTGGTGCTCTCCTTCGGTGCGCAGCTCATCGCTGCAGCGAGGAGGGCGATCGTCAGCAACTTCTTCATGAATCCTCCTGGTGGTGTCGCGGGCGCGAATCGTAGTTGCTTCCGCTACACTCGCGCAAT
>CAZKID010000121.1:0-12715 GCA_964552405.1 uncultured Thermoanaerobaculia bacterium | reverse complement strand
CCAGCCGGTCTGGAGTCTGCTGCCCGACGCGCAGCGCGATGCGAACATCGATGCGATTGCCGCGCGGACGGACGCGCTCGTCGCGACGCTGCGCGCACGGCTCGACGGCGGCGCGCGCGCTTCCGCGCAGGATCTGCAGCTCTACGACGACGTCGTCATCTACTTCCTCTATGAGCGTTATCGCGAGGCCATTCTCGGGCTGATCGAGAGCGGCGCACGGGCGAATTTCTATGCGCGGTTTCGCGCGGACGTCACGGCTCATCTGCGCGACCGCGTCGATGCCGCGCACCTCTTCGCCTGCTTCTATCAGGTTCGCCGCGCGTTCCATCAGGTGTTCCGCAGCATCATCGGACGCACGCGGCCGGCGGCCCGGCTGCGCGCCGCGGTCTGGCAGTCGATCTTCACGCATGACGTGCGGCGTTACCGGCGCTCGCTGTACGCGCGGATGGGCGAGGTCGCGACGCTCATCACCGGGCCGACCGGCACGGGTAAGGAGCTGGTCGCGCACGCGATCGGATCGTCACGGTACATCCCGTTCGATGCACATCGCGAGCGATTCACGGCGGAAGTCTCGTTCGTGGCGGTGAATCTCTCGGCGCTTTCGCCGTCGCTGCTCGAGTCGGAGCTGTTTGGACATCGCAAGGGCTCATTCACCGGTGCGCTCTCCGATCGCGAGGGTTTTCTCGAAGCCTGCGGCCCGCTCGGCACGGTGTTTCTCGACGAGATCGGCGAGGTCGAGCCGGCAATTCAGGTCAAGCTGCTGCGCGTGATTCAGTCGCGCACGTTGCAGCGGCTGGGTGAGACGAAGCCGCGCTCCTTCGCCGGCAAGCTCATCGCGGCAACGAATCGCGATCTGGGCGAAGAGCTCCGGCGCGGCCGCTTCCGCGAAGACTTCTACTATCGGCTTTGCGCCGACACGATCACGACGCCATCCTTGCAGGAGCAACTCGGCGGCAGCGAGAGCGAGCTGCACCATCTCGTGCGGTTCATCGCCGAGCGTGTGGCAGGAGACGAAGAGGCGGAGGCGCTCGCGGGCGAAGTGATGCGCGCGATCGAAGTCTCGCCCGGCTTCGCCTATCGCTGGCCGGGCAACTTCCGCGAGCTCGAACAATGCGTCCGCAGTGTGATGCTGCGCGGTACCTACGAGCCGCAGCAGAGGAGCGAGGATGCGCGCGCGCGAATCGCGCGGTCGATCGTCGCCGGCGACTTCACGGCCGACGAGCTGCTGCGCAATTACACGACGCTCTTGTATGCCGCATCGCGCAATTACAGTGCGGTCGCGGAGACTCTGAAGATCGATCGCCGAACGGTGCGCGCGAAGGTGGATGAATCTCTGCTGCGCGATTTGGACGTGGGCGAAATCACCCGTCGAGCTCCTTGAGGATGTTGCACAGCAACGTGCCCTGGCCGATCGCGTCATCGAGCGCGACGTGCGTGTGCGGCTGATCGCCGAACCAGCGCCGTGGCATGTTCTTCTTCGTCGAGTCGCGGTACGGCTTTCTCAGTGCAATCATCGCGACCGTCTTGATGTCGAGCGCCGAATGCGAGAACGGGCTCTCGCCCACGAAGCGCATCAGATACCAGTAGACGAACATGAAGTCGTAGGTGACCGGATACCCGGCGAAGACCGGTTTGCCCGGCAGCGACTTCAGCCACGAGACATAGGCGCGCATCGCATCGGCCGGCGACTGCAGATTCTCGCGGCAGGCCGCCCACGCCTCGGGCTGCGATTCCCACCACGCTTGCGTCTTCGGATCGGGCGCCGCGCCCGGCAGCAGCTCGAGATTCGCGGAGAACGTCGAGACCATCTCAGCGGAGCGGCGAAACGCGGCCGATCCGAAACTGAGCATCGAGTTCGGACCGGGGATCGGGCCGTCGGATTCAATGTCGGTGCTGATGAAGAGCTCTTCGGACATGGAAAGATGATACGAGGGATGAGGGATGAGGGATGAGGGATGGCCCACATGAGCTTCGTGCCACACGCCCACGGGCCGCCTTGAAACAAAAAGCGAAAATGCGGAATTCAGAATCACAGAATTCAGAATGAAGAATGACGCGCGAAGCGCCACATCAATTTTGAATTCTGCATTTTGAATTCTGCATTCTGCATTTCGCTTTTCGATCTCTTCGCGCATGACGGTGCGGATGTCGCTTCGCGATGCCGTTGCTCCCTCATCCCTCATCCCTCATCCCTCATCCCTCCCGAGGCGCATACTGCATCCATGCGCGACAACGGTCCGGCCATCGCGCTCGACCATCTCTCGAAGTCGTACGGCCGCGTGCTGGCGGTGCGCGATCTCACTCTCACCGTCGCGCGCGGCGAAGTCTTCGGCTTCCTCGGTCTGAACGGTGCGGGAAAGACGACGACGATTCGCGTGCTGCTCGATCTTCTCCGGCCCACGCGTGGCGTGGCGCGCGTATTCGGATTCGACTGCCAGCGGGAGAGCGGACGCACCCGCGCGCTCCTCGGCTATCTGCCGGCAGAGCTCGGGCTCTACCCCGACATGACGGGCGAGGAGCTGCTGCGGCTCACTGCACGGCTGAGCGGCGGCGAAGTTGATCGTACTCATCGCGAGCGTCTGCTCGACCGGCTCGAGCTCGCGCATGCGGACCTCGATCGACAACTGCGCGAATACAGCACGGGGATGAAGCGCAAGCTCGGACTCGTCCAGGCGCTGCAGAGCGATCCGCCGCTGTTGATCCTCGACGAACCGACCGAAGGTCTCGATCCGCTCGTGCAGAGCGCGCTCTTCGAGATCCTCTTCGAATTGCGAGCGAGAGAACGCACGGTATTCATGTCCTCACACGTGCTCTCGCAGGTGGAGCGCTTGTGCGATCGCATCGCCGTCATCCGCAAGGGTGTGATCGTGCTGCTGTCGACGGTCGACGAAGCGAGAAGAAAAACCGGCCGCACCGTGCGCGTGCAGTTCGAGCGCGCAGTGTCGATGATCGTGCTGCCGCAGGGTGTGACGACGGTCTCGGTTTCGCCGAATGAATGGACGCTGAAACTCGAAGGGGAGGCGGGATTGCTCGTGCAGCGCCTCGCATTGCTGCCGGTACGCGATCTCGAGATCATCGAGCCTGCGCTCGAAGATGTGCTGCAGAGCTTCTACCGCGAGGCATCATGAATCGCGTTGCCGCACTCGTCGTCCACTCGCTGCGCCGCCGCCGCGCGTTTCTTCTCACGGTGGCGTCGGTCCTGTTTCTCTTTCAATTCCTCCTGATCGGCGCGGGACGGGCGCTGCACAAGTCGGGGATGTTCACGCAGATGAGCAGCTTTCTCCCCGACTTCATGCAGGGATTCGTGAGTGTTGGCGCGATGTCGTTTCGCGGCATGGTGACGTTCGGCTATTCGCATCCGATCGTCGAAGTCTTTCTCATCGCGATGGCCATCTCGATTGCGGGGGAGCCCGCCGGTGAGATCGATTCGAAATTCATCGACCTCGTGATGGCGAGACCGGTGATGCGCACGTCGATGATCGCGCGCTCGGTCGTGCTCCTGCTGCTCTGCACGATCGGGGCAGTCGGGAGCATGTTGTGCGGAACGTTCATCGGCGTCCGTATGCTCACGCCGGAGGGGGCGGCGCCTCCTTCGCCGCGCCTGATCCTCGAGCTCGCGTTGAATCTTGCGGCGCTCGTGCTGGCGTGGGGTGCGATCGCGTTGTGGGTCGCCGCCATGTCGAAACGGCAGACGACGGTGTCGGCGGTCTGCGGCCTCGCCGCGTTCATCACATTCGTCGTCGATTACGTCGGCCGGCTCTGCACGAGCCTCGGCCGCGTCGCGTCGCTCTCGCCGTTCCATTACTACAGCCCGTTCCAGATGCTCGGCGGAGCCGCGATGGTCTGGATGGATGTCGTGGTGCTGCTCGCAGTGTTTATCGTCTGCTCGACGGCAGCGATGGTTCTGTACGCCCGGCGGGATCTGTAGCGAAATCGAGAAAACGTCCCGACTTCGCCATCACGCCGCCACAATCGACCTCTATCTATTCACTGCATGTGGCGATCGCTGCTTCTTCTCGCTCTTGCAGTTCCACTCTCTGCTCAGGATCTCACCGCGACGCTCGGCGCGCTCCGCGGCATTCACGTCGAGGATGAACAGACGGACGTTCCTCCCGACGCGATCCTCCTGATGTCCAACGCGAAGGACGGCCTTCGCAATCTCGCGATCGCCACATTGCGAGGACAACCGGGTACTCCTGCGACGATTGCTCCGCAGATTCAGAACACGCTTGCGGAAGTGGTCGACGTTTCGGGAGGAGATGTCGAGGAACGGTTCGGCGATGTCATCGATCTCGCGGTGACGGCGCCGGCGCCGGACCTGCTCGCTGTCGAATACACGCTCAACATCCCATGCGGCTCCGACGCGCTGCTGCTGCTCTTCCGCTTCGATGGGCAATGGCGCCTCGTCTACGAACGGCGCGAAGACGGCTACGACTCGATCTCGTCCGGCCTCGGCTCGTTTCAATGGTCGGTGTCTCCGCCCGATGCGCGAGGACGCGTGCTGGTGCTGACGGCTTCGATCTCGCCGTGGTGCGTGTCGAACTGGCATGGACTCGAATACCGCGTCGAGCGCATCGACCCGCATCGCGACCGGCCAATCTTCATCGACGAGGGCAGCGCGCCCAGTTTCGGTTGGGAGTATCAGCTCGCGACCACGCCCGGGAGTTACTCGCTCCACTTCGACACGCGTTGCTTCGACGGCAGTTTGGTTGTGCGCAGCACCGTTCTCAACTATCGCGTCGAGAACGATCATCCGGTTCGCGTCGACCCGATCGCCGACTCGCCGCGCACCTTCATCGAAGAGTGGTTCGGGTTGCCCGAAGCGAGTGCGTTGCAGCGGACGACGATGGGCTCCGACGCCGTCGCCGAGTGGCGCGGCCTCATCGGTCCGATGGTGGACCAGAAGGATGGCTACAACGAGTTCGGCCCGGTCGAGCGGTGTAGCGAGGATGTCTGGCAGATCTCGATCAATCACTTCGACCATGCCACCGACGATGAATACACGCCGTACTACTTCGTCGTCACGGGGAGCGACGGCCACTATCAACTGACGCAAGTCTCCGAGGAGGAGCGCGAGGGATGTGAGAAGGAGAAGACCGAGCCGGTTGAGGAGGACGGCGAGTGAGTGGAGCGAAGGGGGAATGCAGATCCCCCGTCATCCCGAGCGAAGTCGAGGGACGAACCAAGAAACTTCCAGTGTTCATGCGGGTTTGAGCCGACCAGTCCCTTCTCCCCCGCACGGGGGAGAAGGAACTGACGGCCAGAGCACCGCGAGTTTCTCTTAATCAGTTGCGTCGCGCAGCGACGTCGCCCGCTCGGGATGACGGAGATCTGCACTCTGCATTTCGCTTCTATCCCCGCGAAAGGCCCCATGCTGGACGCGGCTATCATGGCTGCACCCAGCCATGAACGACGACCGCACCGAGGTACGGTCTCCGGAAGAGACGCCGACAGTGGTTGTCGGCGAAGCGTCTAACCATTCACTGCAGTTGACGCCCGGCACGATCCTCGGTGGCCGCTATCGGATCGTTTCGCAGATCGGGCGCGGCGGCATGGGCGCCGTCTATCGTGCTGACGATCTGAAGCTGGGGCAGACCGTCGCGCTGAAGTTTCTCTCGATCAGCAGCCACGCGCCGCGCCTCCTCGACGAAGTGCGCATCGGCAGGCAGATCTCGCACCCGAACGTTTGCCGCCTGTACGACGTGGCCGAGGCCGATGGACAGACGTTCATTACGATGGAGTTCGTCGATGGCGAAGATCTCTCGTCGCTGTTGCGGCGTGTGGGACGGCTACCGGCCGAAAAAGCGCTCGCGGTCGCGCGCGACATCTGTGCCGGCCTCGGCGCCGCGCACGAGAAGAATGTCATTCATCGCGACCTGAAGCCGGCGAACGTGATGATCGATGGTCGCGGCCGCGCGCGCGTCACGGACTTCGGACTCGCGGTTGCCGGCGAGGCGCGCGATCAGTCGGGCACGCCCGCCTATATGGCGCCGGAGCAATTCGCCGGTGTGCCGGCCTCGCGCGCGAGCGACATCTATGCGCTGGGGCTCGTGCTGTACGAGGTCTTCACCGGCCGCCGTCCGTTCGAGTCCACCTCGACGCACGATCTCATGGTGAAGCAGCAGCATTCCGAGTACGCGCGGCCCTCGGCATTGAATCGCGACGTGCCCGCGGCAGTCGAACGGATCATCGTTCGTTGTCTCGATCCCGAGCCGTCGGAGCGTCCGCAATCGCTCGAGTCGATCGCGCGTGAGCTCCCGGGCGGCGACACGCTTTCACTCGCAGTCGCGGCGGGAGAGACGCCGTCGCCGGCAATGGTGGCCGCGGCTTCGAAGCGGGGAGACCTCGCGCCGCCAGTCGCGTGGTCACTGCTGATCGCCGCGGTCGCAGGATTTCTATTGAATGCGGCGATGGCAGACCGGCATCGCGCGGAAATCAAAGCGCCGGACGTGCTGCGTGAGCGCGCGCGCGCGATCCTTGCCGATGCCGGTGTGTCTGACGCGCCGCGCGACTCTGGATTTTGGTTGACGAGCCGTTTTGGAGAGCTCGTTGCGGTGTACCGCCGCTCGTCACGCCCGATGCTTCCGCGGAATGCCGCCGGCTTGCTGGAGACGAATGATCCACCGCTCGATGCGGAGATGGCGAGGGTCATTCTCGACGCGAAGGGCTCGCTCATTCAGCTGACGGTTGCTCCGCCGTCAGTCGAGAGTCCGCGACCTGTCGCAGCTCCCTCGTGGGATCGTCTGCTCGCGGCTGCCGGGTTCGATGGTCGCGCACTCGAATCGACGACTGCGCTGCGAGCTGCGCCGGTCGACACCGATGCGAAATATGCGTGGAGCTCGAAAGACGGCGCGCACATCGAAGCTGCTTCGTATCACGGCCGGCCGGTGTGGTTCTCGACACGTCCGTTGGTGAGGCATGGTCGCCTGATCGCGCGCGGCGACTCTGCAGCGGACCGGATCGCCGCGGCGATGTTCATGCTTTTCATGATCCTGATTCCCGCTGCCGGACTCTTGATGGCGAGAACGAATCTGCGGCGAAAGCAAGTCGACCGAGCAGGCACGATCCGCGCGGCGACGGCATTCGGTGTCGTGATGCTCCTCGGTCTCGCGTTTCACGCCCATCATCCGATGGCGCTCGTCGACGAATGGATCATCAATTCATGGCTCATTTGCCAGGCGACGTTCTGGGCATTGAACGTGGCGATCTTCTATGTCGCGCTGGAGCCGCTCGTGCGAAGACGGTGGCCGCAGATCCTTATCTCGTGGTCGCGGGTCCTCTCCAGCCGCTACAGCGATGCGATGGTGGGGCGCGACATCCTCATCGGTGCCGCGGTATCAGTCGTGACCGTGCTGCTTTGGCAGACGACGTTTTTCGTATCAGCCACGCAGCTCATGGGTGAGGCGGATGGTCTCGGCACCGCGCCGGCGATGATGTTCGTGTTCACCAGCCTCTTCTCCGAGGCGCTGTTGCGCGGTTTCGGGATGGTGTTGCTGCTCGTCCTCGCTCGCTCCGTGATTCGCCATGACGTCATCGCCCTCGTGCTCACAACCTTGCTCATCGCCGGCCTGACGATGGGCGATGCCGCCGGCCCCTTGGCGTGGCGCGCGGTGTATGGCGTGATGGCCTCGCTGGCGGGCGTGCTTCTCGTGCGGCAGTGTGGAGTGCTGGCGCTCATGTCCTACGCCGTCTTCGGGCTGTTGCAGGAGCGGTTGCCCTTCACGCTCGATGGGGAAGCGTGGTACTTCGAGCGATCGGCCTGCATGCTCGCGCTGATGATCATCGCGGTCGTGTGGGCGTTTCGCACGTCGCTCGGCGCGAGGCGCTGGCTGCCGCGCCTCGCGTTCGAGACGTGACTCTACGCCGTCACGAATTGCGCGGCCGACTCGATCACCGCGGGATCGCGCAGAATGCGCCGATGCCCGAGTCCCTCGGTCGTGATCATGCGCGCGCCGGGCCACGCTTCCGCGATCGTCGCGCCTTCGCGATGCAGCGTCTCCTGATCGTCGCGATCGTGAATCACGAGCAGCGGCGTCTTCATCTCTCGCGCGGCGAGTGCCAGCGAAAAATCGCTCATCTTCCGCAGGAAGCGCTGCTCGATGCGCAGACGCATGCGATCGACGATCTCCGGCTCGAGGCCGAGGATTTCGCGGAAGCGCTCCGTGTAGTCGGTGGGATTGAGCGGCGGCGCGATGAAGACGGCGCGCTTCGCATTGAGCCCTTCACGAAGCGCGAGCGTCATCGCGGCACAGCCGAGCGAGTGCGCAATCACCGCGTCGACCTCGCCGTTCGACACTTGTTCCACCACGCTGCGAAGTGCCCAGGCGAAGTGGACGATCGATGAGCGCTTGCCGTCGGAGCCGCCGTGGCCCGGCGCGTCGAACGCGATGACCGTGCGTCCTGCGGCGACGAGCGGCTCGACGAACGTGGCCATCTGCGAGCCGCGGCCTTCCCAGCCATGGACGAGGATCACGATCGGGCCGCTTCCCCAACTCCACGCGCGAAGAGTGACTTCCTCGCCGGCGAGGATCTCGAAGGGAACCGCTCCTTCGAGCAGGGCGCGCTCGCGCGGCGGCGTGCGATGACGGCGCGGACGCATGAAGAGATCGGCCGCGACGCGCGTGGCGACGCGAGGAGCCGTTCGGGGAAGCACGGGGAGCGCTCCGCGCATGACAGTAAGCCCGATCTCGGGCGCTGTTTCGGGCATGACGACCTCCGTTAGGAAGGTGTAAAATAGCACGATCGTTCGTTCTATGGCAAGCCTTGCAATTGATGACGAGCGAACCTAATGTGCCGTGCATGACGAACCAGCGTCGTGAGCTTGCCCTCGGCTGCATGGCGATGTCCGGCATGTACGGACCGACTTCGGAAGCCGAGGCGATCGCCACCATTCATGAGGCGCTGGATCGCGGCATCACTCTGCTCGACACCGGCGACTTCTACGGTTCGGGTCACAACGAGATGCTCATCGGCCGCGCGATCCGCGACAGGCGCGATGAAGTGCGGCTCTCAGTCAAGTTCGGTGCGTTGCGCGCGCCGGGGGGCATGTTCATCGGCTTCGACAGCCGTCCCATCGCCGTGAAGAACGCGCTCGCCTACTCGCTCGTGCGTCTCGGCGTGGACCACATCGACATCTACCGGCCGTCGCGTCTCGATCCCAACGTGCCGATCGAGGAAACGATCGGCGCAATCAAAGAGATGATCGATGCGGGCTATGTTCGACAAATCGGGCTGTCGGAAGTCGGTGTCGATGTGATCCGCCGTGCGCACGCCGTGCATCCGATTCACGACCTGCAGATCGAGTACTCGATCGTGAGTCGCGGACCGGAGGCGAAGATCTTCCCTGCACTGGAAGAGCTCGGGATCAAGGTGACCGCGTACGGCTTGCTCTCGCGCGGCCTGCTCGCCGGCTCGAAGCCGTCTGCGCCGGCGGACTTCCGCAGACATCTGCCGCGCTTCAGCGGTGAAAATCTCGAACGAAACCAACGGCTCGTCGAGGTTCTGCGCGCGCTCGCGCGGGAGAAAAACGTGACGCCGTCGCAACTCGCGATCGCCTGGGTGCTCGCGAAGAACGAGCACGCGATTCCCGTCATCGGCCCGCGCACGCGCGACCAATTGCGCGATGCGCTCGGCGCGCGCGACGTCACGCTATCGAACGAAGACGTGACGAAAATCGAGAGTGCTGTGCCCGAGGCCGCCGGAACGCGCTACGACGAGCGGCAGATGAAGATGCTCGACAGCGAGAAGTGAGTCGGAGCGGCCGTCACAACTTCACCTTCGACGCCACCCCTGCTCCGCACGAGCCGATCCGCGGCGTCACGCGCACTGTCTTGCCCGGCGTGAGCTGCATGATCGAGAGCGGTACCTTCGTGATCAGCACTCCGTTCTCGTTGTCCGCGCGTGGCCGGTCGTCGGTCGGAATGTCGGACAGGTCGACCATCTCGCCTTCCTTCTCGACGTTCGCATCGATCTCGTTTGCATACACGCTCTTCGTGCGGTCCTTCCCTTCGGAATCCTGGTAGTGGAGCGTGACGCTCGTGCCGTACTGCATGTAATCGATGTCGTACTCCGAGCCCACGGCCTCCTTGATGAGCTGATCCTTCGAGCCTGTCTTCGCATCCATGTCCGTGTCGAAGTAATACGTCGGAACGAAGGAGCCTTCGTAGGTGAGCTTCGTCGCGCTCTTCGCGCGATTCGTATTGCCGCCGCCGAGGTACCAGGTGAGTGGCTTCGGATACTGCGTGGTGATGATCAGCGTCGAGCCGTCGACCCTGAAGTTCGCGTTCACCTTTCCGCCGAGCGCGGAACAGGGAATGCTGATGTTCTGTCCGCCCGCGGGCTTGGCCGGCGTCCAGGGCCCGCCGAGGATGGCGACGATCTCGGTGCGCTCGTTCTCTTTGGCGCGATCGAGCGCGGTCTTTCCTTCCTTGTCTTTCAATGATGTGTCGGCGCCGGCGCGCAGCAGCTCCATCACGATTTGTCCGTCGCCGTTGTAAGCAGCGACGGAGAGCGAGGGCCAGCCGTCGGAGTCGACGCCATCGAGTGTGGCGCCGTTCTCGAGCACGAGGCGCACACCCGCGAGATCGCGTCCGTAAGTCGCGAGCAGGATCGGCGTCATGTCGTTCGGCGCCTTCTCCGGCAACTTCGCGCCGGCCTTCATCAACTCCTGCGCTGCAGAGCCGCGGCCGCGGTGAAGGGCGATCGTGAGCGGCGTCCACCCCTTCGTGTTTTTCGCCGCGATGTCCGCGCCGGCCTCGAGCAGCTCTTTGATCCCGCTGTTCGAGCCGGAGTTCGCCGCGTACATGAGCGCGGTCCAACCGTCGTTATCGCGCAGATCGACCTTCGCCTCGTTCTGCAGCAGCAGCCGCACGATGCCGTCGCGGCCGGCGCTCGCCGCATACATGAGGGCCGTCGCACCTTCCTTGTCGACGGCGTCGATCTTCACCTTCGCCTTCACGAACGCCTCGATGATCTTTCGCTCCTTGCCGAACAGCGATTGCGGCGCGACGAGTACGATCGCGGGAGTCTTGTCGGCGTCCATCGCGTTCGCATCCGCGCCGTTCGCCAGTGCAGAGAGAATCGTGTCTTCATCACCCGACGTCACGGCTTCGATCAGCCGCGCGGTCTCCTTCGAGTTCTTCTTGGTCGTGGCCGACGCCCCACCAAGAGCAACGAAGATCAGGAGAATGAACGCGAAAAAACGTTTCATCGGCATAGACTCCTTTTCGAGTTCTGAGTTCTGAGTTCTGAGTGCTGAGTTCTGAGTAACAGCCTGCACACTCCACTCAGAACTCAGTACTCAGAACTCAGAACTCAATAAGGAGCCATTATGACGCTCAGGAGTCTGTTCGCTCTCACACTCACTGCGCTGTTTCTTGCGCCGGCCACGTTCGCGCTCGAAAAAGGAAAAGCAGACGGCGAAGTCGTCATCAATCGCAAACCGGTGAAGTTGAAGTACGCGTTTGCGAAGAAGCAGAAGGATTTCGACGAGAACGATCAGTGGGTCGTGATGCTCACCGATCGCGCGGTCTCGAAGTCGCTGCTCAACGATAGCAATCGTCTCGACAAAGCGGTGAAGGGCGGGCAGCTCGTCGTCGTGGTTCTGCAGTTCGACAAGGAGCACAAGCTGAGTCAGGCGGAGGCGAGGTCGAAGGTGCTCGAGCATGCGGCGATTCCGATGTCGCCCATGAAGATGAAACTGACGGGCATCGCGTTCGGCAACGAGTCGCTCGACGGCGCAGCGGCAACGACCGAGGATGAGGAGTTCTTCAGCGATGTGGTGACGCTGGATGCGAAGTTCAGCGCGCCGCTCGCGGCGGATCGCTTCGGTGAGAACGCGCTCGCCGCGAAGGAGCTTGCCGCGTCGGGGCCGAAGCTCGCGGACGGTACCGCGGCCGGAACGATGACGATCGATGGTGCCTCGGTGAAGCTCGCGTACGCGATCGCGCGCTCGAAACCGAATGTGTTCGACGAGAAGAAGAAGGACGTCGAGGTGCTGCTCTCGGATCAGCAGCTGCCTGCCGAGACGTTCGCCGACGATCGCAAACTATTCGAAGCGATGAACGGCGGAGCGATCAAAGGTCTCGTCGTGACCATCGATGACGAAGAGAAGCCGTATCACGTGCAGATCCTGCATCCGGCGACCTCGCTGCAGCTCAGCGGCTCCGGCATCTTCGAGTACGACTCGTTCGACTATAGCCAGAAGCATGCGGCAGGGCGCTTCTTCACCAATGGCATGGAAGACTTCGGCGGCGGTTCGCACAAGTACGCATACGACGTCACATTTGCGGTTCCCGTGCAGACCATCGTGCGGCCGGCAGAGGTGACGCTCGATGCGTCGAACGGGACGAAACTCCCTGCCGGCGGCGGCGAGCCGGGGAAGGCTTACATGGCGTTCGACAAGGCGGCGCGTTCCGGCAACATCGCGGAGATGAAGAAGCTCGGGTCGAAGACGAATCCGATGCCGGAGATGAAACCCGAGGAGCTGAACGCGATGATCGAGTTGATCAAGATCATGCGGCCGGCGAAGGTGAAAGTGACAGGGGGCTTTACGAGCGGCGACCATGCGACGCTCAGTGTCGAAGGTGAGCGCGACTCGAAGAAGACGACCGGCACCAGCGAGATGCAGAAGGAAGATGGCGGGTGGCCCCTCCTCGGCGACAAGTGGTCCTCGTGAGTTTTCCCGCGGGATAAACTTCGCGTCATGAGCCGCAAG
>CAZKID010000120.1:0-12719 GCA_964552405.1 uncultured Thermoanaerobaculia bacterium | reverse complement strand
CAGTTGCTGCGCTTCGCGCACCAGCGACGCAACCGTGCGCGAGCGGAACTTGCCGCGCATCTGCGGGATCGCGCAGAAGGTGCAGGGGTTCGAGCAGCCCTCGCTGACTTTCAGGTATGCATGCGCGTTGCCCTGTGCGAGCACGCGCGGCAGATCTTCGTAGAGACGTACCGACATCTTGCGCCGCGCCGGCGCCGCATCATCCACTTCGCCCGTCACCGCCTCGGTGATCTGCTCGAGATGATCGAGGCCGACGAAGGCATCGATCTCCGGGATCGACGTCGCGAGATCGGTCTTGTACTTCTGCACCATGCAGCCCGAGACGATGAGGCGCTCGAGGCCTTTGCCCTTCCGCTCCGCGACTTCGAGAATCGTGTCGATCGACTCCTGCTTGGCAGCGTCGATGAATCCGCAGGTATTCACGATCACGACATCGGCTTCGCCAAGATCATTCGTGATCCGGACCTCGGTGTCGGCCGCGAGCTGGCCCAGCATGATCTCGGCATCGACGAGATTCTTGGGGCAGCCGAGGGAGATCATCCCGACGCGGCGAATGGGCTTTTCAGACATTGGAAACGAGGGGAACAGCTGCAGGAGGCTCCATATTCTGCACTGGATCGCACAGGCGAGGGCGCCTGTGCCCTACCGGTAGCTATTTGAACACCGTCCGCCAGATCGATCCCTCCGGCCCATTTCGCAGCACATGCTGCCGGAGCGCGTGATTCATGACGACCGAGTCGAGCAGCAGCAATCCGTCGTCATCGCTCGTATCGGCGAGCGTCATGCCGAGGGCCTGCGTGACCTGCTCTACCGTTCGATTGTGCAGCGCGACGATCGTTGGCGACACAGGCTTCTGAGGATTCACTTCATGCGTCGCCGCGAGCGCTTCACCGCGCAGGATGTAGATCGCACACTTCTGCGATCGAAGCCATTCGAGGGCGGCGGCGAGCGTCAGCAGATGCCAGTTGCGATGACGGCGATAGATCTTCGCGATCGAGCGATTGCGATCGCCGGCCGGCTTGTAGACATTCGGCTGAATCTCCCAGATCAGCGAGAGCCCGGCGATCGCGTCGAACGTGCCGCTCGTCTCGCCGGCAGAACCGGGCATCGTGTGCTGCTGCCCGATCGACGTGCCGAGTGCGATCGCGTCGTCCATAGACGATGCGACGATGTCGAAGGAAATCGTCTCCTGCCGTCCGCCGTAGTGTGCGTTCCGGCCGAGCATGAGAATGCCTTCGGGCAGCGGCTGCACATCGGTGAGCAGCGTCGTCAGAGGACCCAGCGGCATCGCGAGTCCCGAGGCTCGCCCTTCGGCAACACGCGGGTGCCAAAGGCTCGGCGTCGGTGTTCCTGCGAGCCACTGAGGATGATTGCGCGTCAGGTAACGCTCGACGACGCGCGCACGGATCTGCGCCGTCTCTTCCGGCTGGAGCGCATCGAGGGTCGCCGACTGTTCAGCGAGATCGGCGAACACCTCGAGCACTTCATCGCCCATCGATACGTAGAGATCGAAGAGGGCTGCTTTCGTATCGGCGCGGATGCCATAAGCATCGAGTACACGCGCGATGTGAGCTGGAAATGACAAGCATCGTTCCCCCTCGCCCCGCGAAGCGGGGAGAGGGGCCAGGGGTGAGGGGCTACAGGCCGCGCTTCTTCGCGCGGATGTTCCGCCGGCTGCCCTTGCCCTTGCCGCCGCCGAATCCGCCACCGCCACGGAAGCCGGCGACGTAGTCCCCACCTCCGCCCCCGAATCCGCCACCCTGCCGCACCCCGCACTCGAACGTGGTCTGTCGGGTCGTACCCACCCCCGGCTGCCGAATCGGCCACGGCCGCCGCCAGCAGCGCCACCACCGGCACCGCCGCCGTATCCGCCGCCGCCACCACCACCGCCGCCGAAGTTACGCGCACCGCCGCCGCCCCCAGCACCACGCGGGCGCTCCTCCGCGCGATTCACGCGCAGTGGACGGCCGCCGAGCTGATAGCCGTTGAACTGCTCGATGGCTTTTGTTGCTTCTTCTTCCGTCTCGTACTCGACGAACGCGAAGCCGCGCGGACGGCCTGTCTCGCGATCGTTCGGCATGAAGACGTCACGCGGCTTGCCGACCTGCGCGAACAGCGCTTCGACTTCCTCCCGCGTGGTATTGAAATTCAGGTTCCCTACAAAGACTTTCGCAGCCATGTTGTGGCGTGTCTCCTTCCGCGGTCCTTCCGCCACACTTGGCTTCCGGCCTCTCGCAGCGGGGAAGTGTATCGCGATTCGTGCCAGTGGTGGCGATCAGGCCGCGGAATCGGCCGTCCCGCAGAGAAGCCGCTCGCGCGTCCCATCGAGCAACTGCTGGACATCCGTCACTGCCGTGATGTCCTGCAGTCCGAGGCGGATGTCCTTGCCGTGAGGGATGCCGCGGGAGAACCAGCCGATCACCGTGCGCGCCTTGTGCAGCTTCCACTTGTCGGGCTGAGGTGCTCCATCGATCTTCCCGAGGTAGCGCTGCATCGCATCGATGCGATGCTCGACCTCGTTGCCTACGAGCGGCGTCCCCGCGACGTACGCCGCGATGTCGCGAAAGATGAACGGATTGTGCAGCGCCGCGCGGCCGATCATCACGCCATCCACACCCGTCGTCTCGAACATCCGGATCGCATCCGCCGCAACCTTCACATCGCCATTGCCGAAGACAGGGATGCCGAGGTTTGCTTTCACGTGCGCGATGTACTCCCAATCGCTCGCGCCGGTATACGCCTCGTTGCGTGTGCGCCCATGAATCGCGATCGAAGACACACCGATCTCTTCGAAACGCTTGAGCAGCGGAAGCACGTCGTTGCTCTCCCACCCTTTGCGCACTTTCACCGTGACCGGAATCTTCAAGCGCTTGCGGATCTTCTCGACGACGCGCGCCGCCTTGTCGAAGTCTTTCAACATCGCGGAGCCCGCGCCGCTGTTGACGATCTTCTTCACCGGACAACCCATGTTGATGTCGACGATGTCGACCCCCTGCCGCTCGACGATCGCCGCGGCGTCGTCCATGCGATCGGGATTGCCGCCGTAGATCTGAATCGCCACCGGCCGCTCGTTCTCCGCGAACGTCAGCATCTGATGACTACGGTCGTTCTTGCGCGTCAGCCCTTCCGCCGAGATGAACTCGGAGACGACGAGTCCGACGCCGCCAAGCTCCTTGATCAGCGACCGATAGTACGTATCCGTCACCTCGGCCATCGGCGCGAGGGCGAGCGGCGGATCGATGAGCACGCCGCCGATGCTGAAGGTTTTCTCGAGAGGATTCATGCGCGTCGGAGGGATAACGCGCGTTGCGCGAGAACTGTTCCTGTGGGGGCACAGGCGCCCTCGCCTGTGCACCGAGCCGACAGGCGAGGCGCCTGTCGCCCCACAGGACTTTCAGCCGGCGATCAAGCCGTCCCCAGCTCGCGCACGAACATCCAGATCACCATCGCGACGCCGAGGATCCCGAATCCGATCATCCGCACGGCGGCGAACGGCCCGACGATCGTCGTTGCGTACACATACGACAACCCCGTGATGAGCGCCATCGACGCGACGAGAAGGTTGAGAATGCCCGTCTCTTCTTCCTTCGACGATGCGATGAGCAGCTGCCGCAGAAACGTGCGCGAGACGATCATCAACAGGATGAGCGACATCCACGACGCGAACGGTACCTCGCGCGTCGAGAGCAGAAAGTCGTATGCGCCATGGATTCCGACAGCCATCGGAAAAACGGTATTGAAGCCATCGCCCCGCGTGGCGCGCTTCCGCAGTGTGTCGAACACGGAGAGCGCAACGAGAGCCGTCAGCGACATGTGGAGAAAATTCGCGGTGAGAAATCTCGTCAGCGCGACGCTCGGTGGCGCCTCCATGAAATACGAGACGTTCTCTTCCGCGGCGAATCCGAGACCGACGAGCGCGCCGCACGTCATCGCCTCGATGCGCGAGCCGCGCCGCAGCAGTGTGGCCACGAGCGGCAGGAACAGAATCGCCTTCCAAGCCTCTTCGCGCAGACCGACACCGAACACGAAGTAGATGAGATCGGGAACGAACTGATGGAGCTCGCGAAAGGAGAAGACCGACTCCTCGACGTGGACGGTGAGAATCGTCGGATAGATGCTGAGGACACCGAGGAGGAAGGCGCCGGCGTAGAGCAGAGGGCGGCGCGCGACTCCGTCGTGAATGCGCCCCATGCGCGACGCCAGCACGAACCAGAGAGCCGCGGCCACCAGCGCGAGCACGACGGGCCAGGCAGTCACGCTGACATAGCCCGCGGGCCAGCACCAGAGGAGGATGCCGGGCCAGTCGCGGTCGTGCGATGCGAGATCGTAACGAAGCGCGGCATCGACGATCGACGCATAGCGCGGATCGCGCACGCGAGCCCGCACTTCTTTCCACTCGTTGTGATCGATCCAGATGCGGAGCGCGCGGCGCAGACTGCGCTTCGCATCGCGCGGAAACGCGAGCCCTTCGCGCTCGTAGCGTTGCGCCGCGACTTTCCACTCGTCATTCTTCGACGCGATGCGGCCGAGAATGTAGTTCGCGAACTGCACCGGCGGCTGGCTCTCGGACAGCCGGATGACTTCCGCCGGATCGGGCTTCTGCTCACCGTTGATCTGCGTCGCATACCAGAGTGACGCCATCGCCGCGACGCGGTGATCGTTCACCGTGGCGAGCAGCTTCTGAATGTCGTGCTCATTGACCGCCGTGACGACGGCGGTGTCTTCATCCTCTGCCGCGGCTTCGATCGTATCGACATGCGCATCGATGAACCGCAGCCAGGAGCGAACATCCGCCGGCTTTTTCTGCAGCATCTTCCATGCGAGCTGCTCGGCAGTCAGCGCATCCCCTTGATCCTCCGCGCGGCGGAACGACTCTTCGAGCGAGGCACTCCGATGCGCGCGAAGCTCGATGACAACGGCAGCCAGCACGGAGAGGAACGCGATCGCGACCAAGGGTCCCCACAGCGCTGCCATGCGCTTCAACCGCCGCTGCGTCCAGGGTGTCAGATTCTCGATCATCTCGTTGGCTGGCACACGTAGAACAGTTTCACCGCCTCCACATCGAGCGCCTCAGCTTCCCCGTAGGGATCGAAGGAAATCACATCGACAGGCGCGAGTCCCGCGTCGGCGAGCGACGCCGTGATCTCGCGCTCTTTCCACGCGCGCTGCTGATGCTGCTCGTCGATCTCGGCGCGCTGCCCGCCGGGCAGCGTCGCCCATCCCGTCACGCGCGCCAGCCCGGTGAGATCGCGCTTGCGATACGTCGTCGCGATCTCGAGGTGATAGTCCGGTCCGCCTGCCACGAACGGCTCGGCCATGCCCCAGATTTCAGGATAGATGTCGGGATGATTCACATCGAAAAAGAGAAACGACTCATGCGACATCAAGCGCCGCATCGACTTGAATGCGGCGACGAGATCATTGCGCTCGCGGATGTGATTGAGGCTGTCGTACAGACAGGTGATGCGCGCGAACGTGCCGCGCAGCGGCAGCGCTCGAAAGTCGCCGGTCACGAGCCGCTGCGAACGCGCGCGCGCGATCGACAGCATCTCGATCGACGCGTCGATTCCCGTCGAGTGCCAGCCGCGCTTCGCGAAGTACTCGAGCGCGAGACCTGTGCCGCAGGCGATGTCGAGATGCGTCTTCTCGATCGTCGGGCGCTTGGCGAGCTCCTGGTCGAGCACCTTGCGCGCCGCGGTGAAGAATCGCTTCCCCAGCGCCTCATCGTATGCATACGCGAACGCGGCGTATGCCTCGCGTCTCGTGCTCACTCGGACGGCCAGCGGTAGAAGCCTTCTCCCGTCTTCTTTCCGAGCTTGCCCGCCGCAACCATGTCGCGGAGCACCTGCGGCGGCTCGAAGCGCGGCCCCAGAGTCGTGGCGAGATATTCGGCGATGCCGAGACGGACATCGAGACCGACGAGATCCGTAAGGCGCAAGGGTCCCATCGGATGGTTGTACCCGAGCTCCATGGCGCGATCGATGTCCTCGGCACTCGCGACGCCCTCTTCGAACATACGAATCGCTTCGAGTCCGATCGCGACACCGAGTCGCGAGGTCGCGAAGCCGGGAGAGTCGCGGACGATGATCGGTGTCTTCCCCATCTTCTCGGCGACTTCGCGGACGGTGTTCGTGGTGTCGTCGCTCGTCCGCTCGCCGCGCACGATCTCGATCAGCTTCATCACGTGCGGTGGATTGAAGAAGTGCATCCCGACGAAGCGATCGCGGCGTTCCACGCTGCCGGCGAGCTTGCTGATGGAGATCGAGGAAGTGTTCGACGCGAGGATCGTCTCTTCGTCGCAATAGAGATCGGCCTGTGCGAAGAGATCGTTCTTCAACTCGAAATTTTCAGGGACCGCTTCGATGATCAGCTCCGCTCCGCGCGCGGCCGGCTCGAGATCGGTGGCGAGATGAAGGCGCGCAAGTGCGAGCGCCGCGTCGGTCTCGGTGACCTTCCCCTTCTCGACGCCTTTCTTGAAGATCGACTCGATCGAGGCCTTCGCAGCATCGAGCGCCGCGGAGTCGACGTCGTGGAGCACGGTGTCATAGCCGGCAAGCGCCGCGAGGTACGCGATGCCGCGCCCCATCGTGCCACTGCCAATGACTGCAATCTGGCGAATCATGGGGCGGGAGTGTAGATGGGGTCAGGTCGAAAGTCGAAACTTCCTTCCACTGATGGTAGAAGCTACGCAGCAGTTATGGTCAGATTCAACTCGAACCGGCGCGATTCGGTAGAAAACGCTACGCCAGGTAGACGTAACTTTCGACTTTCGACCTGACCCCATCTAGACCGCGCGCATCGCCAGCTTCAGGATCTCGCGATGCGTGAAGTAGTTCACGGCGGGATCGTCGAGATGGAAGCTGTACGTGAACTTGTCCTCGTTGTCGGCGATGAACATGAACTTGAAGTAACGGTCTTCGCGCCCCTCGGCGAATTCCTTCACGTTCGGTGAAAAGCCGTCGTCTTCCGCGACGGACAGCACGCGGTACAGCTTGTGCGGACTGATCGGCAGATCCTCGGGCGGATAGTGGATGAACTGAATCGCGTAGATCTGCTTCGGATCGATCTCGCGCTGCGGGTAGTGATCCGCCGCACCTTCCGCCGCCGCGCCCGTGAACCACGTCTCCTCTTCCTTGAAGAGGACGAGATTCGCGGAGTTCTCCGTCATCGGCACGAGCCCGCGGTCGAGATGCACGTGCTGCTCGGGATCCGTCGCATCGCGCAACTGCGAGAGCAGATCGATCAGATACTGAATGCCTTCCTTCGTACCGGTCAGCGCGATCTCGTCGTCATCGTCGGAGATCCAGACGTCGAGCCACGAATCCTTCGGCACTTTGACGCGGTTCTCGAGCGCATCGAAGCTGATGGCTTGAAAACCGAGGCGTTCGGCGGCGGCTTTGAGGAACTCGTCGCAGTGAGGATCGTTGATCAGATGCTCGCGCGCATAGTCGATGGCCGCCTCGTACGCCCGCTTGCGACCGAAGTCATGGCTCAGGTCGAAGGGCCTGATGAGCTGGTCGAGAATCTGTGCGTGACGTTCCGCGGGTCGAGACATGAGTGCCGCCTACAACGACATCGAATCTATCATATTCCGGCAGCCTCACCGGTCACGCGCGGGAAGTGGAATCACTGTTTTCTCCAGCTTTTCCGCCCCTCGCATGACGACGAGCGTGGAGGTATTCCCGATCTCGTTCTCGGTCAGGAGCCGGTGAAGATCGTCGACGCTGCGGACGATGGCAGCACCGAACGAAACGATCACATCACCTTCCCGCAATCCGGCCCCGGCTGCCGGGCTGTCCGGCTCGACTGCCACGACGAGCACTCCGCTTTCATTCTCGATCGCGTGAAAGCGAATCACGCGGCGATGCAGCGGAACCGTCTGGCCCGCGACGCCAATGTAGCTGCGCACGATGCGGCCATCGCGAATCAGACGCGCCGCGACGAAGCTCGCGGTGTTGATGCCGATGGCGAAGCAGATGCCCTGCGCGTGCGCGATCACCGCAGTGTTCACGCCGATCACATCGCCGTTCGAATCGACGAGCGGCCCGCCGGAGTTGCCGGGATTCAGTGCGGCGTCGGTCTGAATGACGTTGTCAATGAGACGCCCGCTGCGCGCTCGCATCGAACGGCCGAGGGCACTGACGACGCCGGCGGTGACGGTGCATTGAAAGCCATACGGATTGCCGACGGCGATCGCGAGTTGTCCCGGCTTGATCGCCGAAGAATCGGCAAGCGTGGCCGCCGTCTGTTTCGGTGATGAGATGCGAAGCACGGCGAGGTCGCTGTGCGGATCATCGCCGGCGAGTGAGGCGCTGTATTGCACGCCATCGGTGGTCGTGATGTGCGTGGAAGCCGCGCCGTTCACGACGTGACTGTTGGTGAGGATGAATCCGTCGGGCGTGAAGAAGAAGCCGGAGCCGTGGCCGGTGTTGCTTTCGACATTGACAACCGCGGGAGTGATCCGCGCAGCGGCGGTCGTGACAGCGTTGGAGTAGGCGTCGAGGAGAGTCGCGCTCATGACTAATGGTGGCGCGGTGTTTCGCTCAACGCACTAGCCGAAAGGTGAGGCAGCAGGAGCGGGCCAACCTGCCGCCTGTCCGAGCTACGCGCGCTCTCGTGTCTTCCAATCCTTGTCCATATCCGCGAGGAACGACGCGAGATCATCGGCGTGCTCTTCCTCCACTGCGAGAATCCCCTCCAGCATGCGGCGCGTCGTGATGTCGTTGTCGCCGATGTAGCGAATCATGTCGGTGTAGGAATCGATCGCGACGCGTTCGGCGATGAGATCTTCCTTGATCATGTCGAGGAGCGTCTGTCCTTCCACGTACTCCGAATGTGAGCGTGAAAGCAGTCCATCGGGACTGAAGTTCGGCGAGCCGCCGAGCTGCACGACGCGTCCCGCGATCGCATCGGCGTGACCCTGCTCTTCATTCGCATGCTGCAGGAACTCCTGCGCGATCGGATCGGAGTGAATCCCCTGCGCCATGAAGTAGTGCCGCTTGTAGCGAAGCACGCAGACGATCTCCGTCGCCAGCGCGTCATTGAGCAGCTTGATCACCGTCTCGCGATCGCCGCGATAGCCCTCGGTGACTGCACCTTCTTCGATGTGCTGCCGGGCTCGGCGGCGCAACTCGACGACGTCGGTCAGAAACGGCTTGTCAGTCATGCATCCCTCCGACTGATGAGCCTTTCAGCGTTCGTGCCCAAACCTCGTTTCCGCGGCATCGTACGTCCGGCCGCGCCAATGGAGCTGCCTCCGAAACCCGGTCAGCCACGTGGAGCGGAAGAAGATCCAGAACCAGATCGCAGTCGTGAACGGATGGAGAAAGAGCGCACTCCACATCGGATAGCGAAGCGAGCGGAAGAGGATCGCACGCGTCACGCTGATCACGATCACCGTCGCGATCGCATAGGGGTTGCCGAGCAACGCAAGCGGATACGGCAGGAAGTGCCCGACGAAGGTCAGCGCGAGCGTGAGGAATGCCACGGCATAGTTGCGGCCGAAGACGGAGAACGCATTCTTCGTGAAGCCGTCGATGATCTCCCCCGCACCGTGATACATGCGCAACCCGACGAACTCATCGGCGCGGACAGTTTCCGTCCGTTTGCCATCCTTGCGCAGGCGGCGCGCGAGACCGACGTCATCGACGACCGCATCGCGCAGCGCGACGTGGCCGCCCGCCTCGTCGTAATCGCGGCGATACACGAGATTGCCCGGACCGCCGCCAACGGCGAGAAAGGCGATCTGCTTCCGCTCGCCGATCCACGTCGGGATATACGTGAAGAGCGACAACGCCAACTGCGGCATCGCTGCGTTCTCCCAAAAGCCGTGCATCTCGAAGCGCGGCAGCAGCGAGAGCATCGAGACCTTGCGGCGCTGCAGATGCGCGACTGCTGCAGTGATCGCCCCTGGCTCGTACACGACATCGGCATCGACGAAGAGCAGCAGCTCCCCTTTTGCGCGCAGTGAGCCCTGGTGCAGCGCCCACGGTTTTCCGAGCCATCCCTCAGGTTTTTCGTCACCGTGAATGACGATCAGCCGAGGATCGTCGATCGAGGCGAGGAGCTGCGGCGTGGTGTCCGTCGAGCGATCGTCGACGATGATGACTTCGAGGGCGCCGTAGTCCTGTGCAACGAGTGCGCGCACCGTGCGCTCGATGACGCGCTCTTCGTTGCGCGCGGGGACGATGACGGAGACGAGAGGTGTGGGACAGGCACCCTCGCCTGTCCGGAGCTTTGGCAACAGCCACAAATTAAAAATCGTCCTCGCCAGGGCCATGACCCATAAGACGAGGACGACGATGGAGATCGCGTTCGTAGTTGAGAAAGTCTACGCGTTCCCGACGCGGCGCTGCGCTTCGAGCACGAAGGACGAGTCGGGATACTCGGTCACGATGCGCTTGTAGGCGTCGCGCGATTTGTCTGCGCTGCCCATCGCTTCGAATGCGTGGGCCTGCAGCGCGAGCAGTGCATCGGGCGGAAGAACCTGCTTGTCCGTCTTCTTCAGCTCGCCGTCGAGCTCGTCGACGACCTTCTGCCCTTCGCCGCTGTCGATGCGGATCTGGTAGAGATCGTAAAGTGCCGTCTGCGCGAGGATGTTGCTCTTGTGCTCGCTGACGAACGATTCGAGCAGCTTGCGAGCTCCAGACATGTCGCCCTTGCTGGCCTGAATCCGGGCGAGGTACATGTTGGCAATGTCGGCGGCATTCGATCCGCCGAATTTCGCCTGCACATCCTTGAATTCTTTCTCAGCCGCGGCGTTGCGCTCGGCCTCGGTGTGGAACTTCGCATCCGGTGCAGTCGCCTGGCCGGGCTGCGTCGCAATCAGGGGTGAATCCATCGTGGTGATGGCGGAGGCGAGAGCCTCCTGCGCCTTCTGCTCGCGGTTCGAGCGATAGAAAAGAACGCCGTAGACCAGCACGGCGGCGACGAGGAGCCCGCCGACGATGCCGATGAGAAGGCGCTGGTTTTCACGAGCGCGGGTCGAGAGTGCGCCGACTTCGTCGACGAACTTGTCATGTTTGAGCTCTCTGCGATGCTGACGATCCATAGGTGGAAACGGCCTCCAGTGAAAGTGCGTGAGGGTACCAGAAAGTTGGTAATTTCGCGCGAGAATCTAGGAATTCCCAGGGGCGGATGGGACGGATAGGACCGATAGGACAAATCCCATCGTCCCGTCCGTCCCATCCGTCTCATCCGTCCTATAATTTGGTGAAGAAGTCGCCGCTGCACACAGGGCACTCTGTTTGCACTCTAGCGATTTCCAATCGTGCCATTCCTCAGGAGCAACATGACCGCGCGGGCCACACTGGCAACGGCTTTCGTCCTCGTACTCGCACTCCCGAACTTCGCCTCCGGATCGCACCAGAACCGCGCCGACGAACCGGGAGCGACGGTGCTCTGCTATCACATCGTCGAATCTCCGCACGATCCGCGCATGGAGATCAGCGCCGAAACGTTCGTGCAGCAGATGGACTACCTGGAGATGACCGGCTACACCGTCATCCCCCTGCGCGATCTCTACGACTACGTGGCTGGCAAAAAAGAATCGTTGCCGCGCCGTTCGGTCGTCGTCACGATCGACGACGGCTGGCGCTCCACCTACACTCAGGTCTTCCCCGAGATGAAGAAGCGGCACTTCCCGTTCACCGTCTTCATCTATCCGCGCATCATCGGTCAGACCTCGTACGCCCTCACCTGGAAGCAGGTGAAGGAAATGGCCGACGCCGGCGTCGACATTCAGAGCCACTCCTACTCGCATCCATTCCTCACGCGACGCCGCCACTCGTCGCTCGATGACAAGCAATACTCCGAGTGGCTGCACCGCGAGCTGGTCGAGAGCAAGCGCGTACTCGAAAAGGAGACCGGGCAGAAGGTCTCATTCCTCGCCTACCCCTACGGCGACTTCGATCACCATCTCACCGCCGCAGTCTCCGACGCCGGTTACTCGGCCGCGCTCACCTGCGCTTACGGCCGAGTGAAGCAGGGCTCGGATCCGTTGCGCATGAAGAGGATGGTCGTCGACAAGCAGATGGACTTTGCCACCTTCCGCCATTTTCTCGGCGCAGGCCAGATGCCGATCGAACGAGTCGCGCCGCTGCCGGGTCAGATGTTCGATCCCGCGAAGCCGGTCGTGCAGGCGAAGATCCCGAACTACAAGTCAATCGATCCGAAATCCGTCGGCACCGCGCTGATGAGCATCGGCACCGTTCCCTACACATACGATCCGAAAGACGGCTCGATCACGCTCACGCTTCAGAGCGTCGTCTCGAATCTGAAAGGCAAGTACCAACGCGCCCTCGTCTGGGCGAATGACGTCAAAGGCCACCGCGTCGAGGCCTCCTGGACATTCAAGATGCCGGGCGCAGACGACGTCAAGCCGGTTGCGAATCCGCTCGACCCGGCGGTGTGCCCGCCGCCCTCGAAGCCGGTCGACGATCCTTCCGCCGTACCGCTGCCCTCGGAGATCGCGGTTCCCGCCGGTGCCGCGATCATCACGCACGCGGGTGCAACGAATCGTTAGACGCCGATAGGTCGCGCGGATTCGCGGGCTCGCGGGCTCGGCGGGGTGGATGGCTCTACAACCGCGAGCCTTCGCAACGGCGTAACCGCGCACCTCTTCTACGGCAGCTCGATCTCCGGATCCTCTTCGCGCTCGCGATAGAGAATCACGATCTTCCCGATCGAGCCGGCAATCTGCGAGTCGGTCGTCGGCGTCG
>CAZKID010000119.1:0-12862 GCA_964552405.1 uncultured Thermoanaerobaculia bacterium | reverse complement strand
TCCTGCCGGAATCCTACGGCGGGGGAGCGGGAACGCTTCCTTCCGTGATTACAATGCCGCCGCAAAGGAGATCTCGATGAAGCGGAAGGCATCGGCAGTCTGGAACGGAACACTGAAAGAAGGAAAAGGATCGATCTCGACGGAGAGCGGTCTTCTGCAGAGCGCGCAATATTCCTTCGGCACGCGATTCGAGAACGGTCCGGGAACGAATCCGGAAGAGCTGATCGCAGCGGCGCACGCGGGATGTTTCTCGATGGCGCTGTCGGCGCAGCTCACGACGGCGGGCACGCCGCCGGAACAAATCGCAACGACGGCAACCGTGACGATGGAGAAGAAGGACGCAGGCTTCACGGTGACGCAGGTGCATCTCGATGTCACCGCGAAGGTGCCTGGCGCGACAAAGGAATCATTCGACACTGCGGCCGGTAACGCAAAGGCAGGATGTCCGATCTCGCGGCTGCTCAACGCGGAGATCACGATGACCGCGACGCTCGAGTCGTAATGGATCCCATTCTCTTCTATCGCGTCGGCGATCCCTACGGCGAGCTCTCCAACTTCGCGCCGTTTCCGATCGAGCTGGATGGCTTCACCTGGCCGACCTCGGAGCATTACTTTCAAGCGCAGAAGTTCGTGCGCGGCGAGGATCGTGATGCGATCCTCGCCGACCCTTCGCCAATGCGTGCCGCGAAGGTCGGGCGCGACCGATCGCGACCGATTCGTCCCGACTGGGACGCCGCGAAGGACGACATCATGCTCGTGGCGCTACGAGCGAAGTTCACGCAGCATCCCCCGCTACGCGAGCTGCTGCTCGCGACCGGCGACGCGCAGATCATCGAGCACACGACGAACGACTCGTACTGGGCCGATGGCGGCGACGGGTCGGGAAAGAACATGCTCGGCGTTCTGCTGATGCGTGTGCGGGATGAAATGCGAAGGTTCTAGTTTCTGGACCTTGCACGATTCAGCCCCGTCATCCCGAGCGAAGTCGAGGGACCCGGGCGTGTGGGAGGCGCGCGACATGATCTTCGTACCGCCCGCCCACCCGGGTCCCTCGACTACGCTCGGGATGACGGAGATCTCCCTTAATCGCGAGCTTTTCCCGTGGGAGAGCCTACTTCGTCTTGCTGGTCCCGCGCCTCTTCGCGCGATTGAGGGCATCGACCAGCGGGTTCACTTCCGGCTCCGGTTTGGGCTCCACCTCTTCGACTTCCGGCTCGGGTGCAGCGGATGGTTGGGCTGGCCGCGCAACCTTCACCGGCTTCGCCTTCGGCGCGCGTGCGCGGACGGGGCATCCACTCTCCAGGGCGGAAAGCAACAATCCCGTGCGGCGCTCGAGCGTCTCGATGAGCAGCAATGCGATCGCGCCAGCGATCAACCACGGCGCCAGCGGCACCGGCTGCCGCTTGCGCGCGAGGTCCTGCCACACCTCGTCGACTGCGAGCCGCTCCTTCCCTCCCGTCGCGCGCGCCAGCTTCTCCATCGTCCGCCGTCCCGCATCGCCTTCATTCGGCGCGTACTCCGGCGAATACGGCAGCCGCACGGCCGGCAGCGACACGTGTCCCGCCCCCGGCACATCGACCGACGACAGGTACGTCTCATCGCCTCGCAGCGGAATCTCCACGCTCAACTCATCGGGCGTGATCCATTTCATCTTCGTCTTCGCCGTCGCGGGCGCAACGCCCGGCAATCCCGACAGCGTCGTCACCACCGGTACCTGCACGACGCTCGCATTCGTCCGCTCCGGATCGAGCTGCAGCGAGATGCGGCACGCGCCATTCGACACCTGCTGTGTCACGAGCATCTCGCCCGGCAGTGGCGACTCGGCACCCGCGATCCAGCGCGCAAGGCTCGAGTGAAAACTCCCCACATCCTTCCACGCACCGATTGCGCCTGTCAGCTCGCCATCCGCCTCGCCCGTGTACGCGATCACACGGCCGAGCCCTGCCTGCCACGACGCGACGAACGGCGCGTGATACTCATCCGCAGTCAAGACCGCCGGCGACGCGCCATCGCGCAGATAGCAGAGATTGAATCCGCCAGCGGCCGGCGGCACGAACGTCCTTCCGCTCATCGAGAGCATCGCCGCCGTGGTCTGCAGCGGCGTGGGCGACTCGACCATCGCACTCCGCGCCACGATGAACGTGTCCTGCGCAAAAATCCTCGGCAGATCCTCTGCATCTTCCGTGAAGTAGATCTGCCCTCCGCCGCGCCGCGCGATGTCGCGCAGCAGTTCGGCATCGCTGTCTTTCTCGGTGCCGAGGCCGACGACGGAGACGGTGACGTTGGCTTTGGCGCAGGCGTCGAGCAGCCGCTTGTAATCGCCCGGCTCTTCCGAGTCATTCGCATCGGCGAAGAGAAGAATGTGGCGCGTCTGCGACTTCGCGGTCACGAGCATGTTCGCCGACGCAGCGAGCGCTTCGTAGATGAAGATGCCGCCGCCTTCCGATTCGACAGAGAGGATCTTCTTACGCAGCGCGTTCTCGCGGCCTTCGATCGGATCGAGATCGGCCACGACGTGCGCCGCGCTGTCGACGGCGATCACGCCCAACTCGTCCTGCGGCGAGAGCATGTCGAGCACTTGCACCGCGCTCAGATCAGCGAGCTGAATCTTCGTGCGGCCGTGTCCTGCCTCCATCGCCATCGAGCCCGAGCGGTCCATCGTGATGACGATCGACATTCGCAGCTTGCGATGCTCGCGGCGCAGTTCCATCGACACCGGCAGCACCGGCTCGAGCGGCGATTTGAAGTAGCCACCCGCCGCGAACGAGCTGTGGCCGCCGGTCACCATCAAGCCGCCGCCCGCGTTCGTGACCCACGATGCGAGCGTGCGCATTCCGTTCACGCCGACATCGTTCGCCGAGATGTTCTCGAGAATGACCGCGGAATGATTGCCGAGCGTGTCGAGACTCCATTGCGGATGGGGATCGCTCTCGACGGCGACGCCGGATGCAGCGAGCAGTTGGCCGTAGTGCGAGCTCGGCGAACCGGAGACGAGCAGCACGGACTTCGACCCGCTCACACCGACGAGAAAGCGCGCGTGATTGTTTTCGGGAACGGGATCGTGCTCGCCGCTCACATCGAGCGTGTACGACAACAGCCCTCCGCTTGCGGCACGATCGCGGAACGCAAGCGGATTCGCACCGGGCACGAGGTGCTGCTTCCCTTCCGCGATCACGGCGCCGCCGCGTTTGAGGACGACGTTCGCATCGCCACCGGCCGGCGAGCGAATCGTGGCGCGAATGACGAATGCTTCGCCGGAAGCGACCGTCGCGGGTGCGTCGATGCGATCGATGGCGAGATCGGATGCAGATGATCGCTCCGCGAGCCGGTAGTCGATCGGGATGCCGCGATCCGCGGCCAGCAGCATTGCGGCGGATGGATCCTGACCGCTCCACCGCCCGTCGCTCAGCAGCACGATGCGGCCCGGCGCTTTTGGAGGAATCAACGCGAGCGCCGTCTCCAGTCCACGCTGCAGATTCGACTCGGGACGATTCGGCGGCATCGCGAAATTGCTCGACGCCTCGACCTGCGCTTCGGTGCCGAAGGACACGATCTGCAGATTCGAGCCCGCCGGCTTTTTCTTCTGAATCGTCGTCGTCAGTTCCTTCTCCAACGCATCCGCGTCGCGCGGCATCGAGAGACTGCGGTCGGCAACCACGATCACGGTTCCGGCGCGGCTCGGCAGCTCGATCGCGATGCCGCTCATCGCGAGGATGAGCGCAATCGAGATCACGAGCCGCAGCGCGTAGCGGAGCTTCGTCGGCGGCGGCCACGCGACGAAGGCCATCGCGAGAGGCAACGCGAGCAACAGCCAGATGGGATGCGTGAAGGTCATCGCACTGCCTCGGGCGGCAGGCGGCAGGCAGCAGACAGCAGACAGCAGGCAGCAGGCAGCAGGAGATCCAGTGAAGCAATCCTGCTGTCAGCTGTCCGGTCTCTGCTGCCCGCCCCCTGCTGCCTGCTGCCTGCTGTCTGCTGCCTGTTCACGCCGTCACCTTCATGTGCATCGCGAGCACGCCTAACGCGCCGAGGAGAAAGAGGAATGCGATGTTCTCGTAGCCGCCGCTCGAGAGCGCCGACTCGGTCCAGCCATTCCACGTGCCCGATGCGGCGTGCGAAAGATCCGACTCTTCCGGATTGAGCGCGTTGCATGCGAACTGATAACGATTACTGCCCGCGCTCGCGCTCCAGAGTCCCGGACGTGACGCGCTGATCGACAGCGAGCGCGCGCCACGCGCGGCGGTCATCATGCGCGCTACCGAGTCCGGCGGGCTGACGCGCGCGCTTTCCGCATTCGCCGGCAATACGAGCTCCGTCACCGCGCCATGCACGACGTTCGCAGCGCGAAAACCGGGACTCGCCTCGCTTCGCATCTCGAGCAGATTCCAGATCAGCGACGGCCATGCCGGTGAGCGCTGCAGGGTCGAAAGCGAAGGATCGATGCGCAGACGGAAGTGATGCGCATCGTCGGTGAGCAGAGGCTGATTGTTGGCGAGAATCACCGGCGCGCCCGGCATCGATCCCGGCGACGCGGTCCAGAGCACGCCGTCGAGATCGACGCCCGCGGTTAGCGGATGCGTGCGATCGATGAGGAAGGGTCCCGCATGCGTGATGCCCTTGCCGCCGCCGGCGAGCTCCAGCGTCCACTCGCCGTTGTGTCCCGGCTTGTCGGTGATCATCAGCGATCCGCCCGGCGTGATCAGCGCACGCCCGCTCGCATTCAGCGCCTGCTCCACGTCGCGCTTCAACGCTTCATTCGCGAGGTCGAGCGAAACGGAGACGGGCGGACGACGCTCGGGAAGCAGCACGACACGATTGTCGAACGCCGCCGCGTCGTTGGAGAGGCGCGCTTCGATCGCGCCGGTGCCGGAAGGCAGCTCGATGGTGAGATTCTCCTGACCAACCCTGCGCTTCAAGATCATCGTTTCGCCGGCGACGATGGACAGCTCTGCATCCGCGTCGCCGCCGATGCCGAGCATCACGCGATCCTTCCCTGCTCGCGAACGCGACGCAACGATGAACCCCGCGTTCTTCTCCGGCTGGCCGAAAGCACGCCAGCGGACGCGCGGACCGACCGGATGCGGAGGCGCATGATCGGTCACCACGAGCACGAGCGCATTCGGACCAGCGAGCTGCGTCGCAAACGCGAGCGCCGCATCGATATTCGCGGCCGGCGCGTTACACGACCATTGATCGAGCGGTGAGAGCTGCGGTGCCTCACCCGCGAGAATGAAGCGCACGGGATCGAACTGGCCATCCAATACATCGCTCTTCAGAAAATCATGCGCGCGCTGCTGCGCAGTCGCATGCGAGCCCGCCTGCATCGAGAGCGAGTCGTCGAGAATCACGATGAGCGGACGCTGATGCGAAACGCGCGGCAGCATCGGCCCGGCCAGCGCGATCACGAGCAGAGCCAGCGCTGCGGCCTCGAGCCAGAACGTCAGCGGCAAACGGAGGAACTCACGCTTCGTGCCGCCCGTTGACGGCCGCTTCAACAGCGACCAGAGCATGAGGCTCGACACCTGCCTGACCTTCGGCCTCCGGTGAAAGAGGTAGATCACCGCGAGAATCGGAATCGTGACGAGACCGGCGAGCGCGGCGACCGAAGTCAGCATGCTTCATCCTGAGCGAAGCGAAGGCGCAGTTCATCCTGAGCGAAGAGAAGGCGCAGTTCATCCTGAGCGAAGCGAAGGATCATCGACGGCGCCGGCCAAATCCTCTTCTTCGCGATCCCTTTGAATCGGACACCGCAGCGCGGCGCCTTGGTTGACGCTTCGCTTCGCTCAGCGTGACCTGTCAGCATCGACGGCGCCGGCAAAATCCTCTTCTTCGCGATCCCTTTGAATCGGACACCGCAGCGCGGCGCCTTCGTTGACGCTTCGCTTCGCTCAGCGTGACCGGTCAGCAAAATCCTCTTCTTCGCGATCCCTTTGAATCGGACACCGCAGCGCGGCGCCTTCGTTGACGCTTCGCTTCGCTCAGCGTGAACTGTCATCATCGATGGCGCCGGCAAAATCCTGATCTTCGCGATCCCTTTGACTCGGACACCGCAGCGCGGCGCCTTGGTTGACGCTTCGCTTCGCTCAGCGTGAACCGTCAGCATTGCAGAATCCCCGTCTTCGCCAGCCCATCGAACAACAGATCCGTCCCCACCTCCTCGGCAACGCAGCGGACGATCGTCGCGTGGCATTCGCGCACGGCGTCGTCCCACGACTGGCGATGACGAAGCAGCGCCGCGCGAAACGCGGCGGCATTCGCGCCATTCACGATGACGTCCTGCTCCTCCCCTGACTCGACGTCGACGAGCCGGATGTCGCCGAACGGCTCCGGATTCTCGTCCGCGGCCGACACGACTTCGATCACGATCACAGTCGAAGCGGTCGCGGCCAGCGAGTGCAGCAGATGGTTAGGCTCGGAGGGCCACAGGAGGTCGCTGATGAAAATCCGGATGCTGAACGGGCGGAGCATCGATGCGCCGCGGGCCAGCGGCTGCGCCGGATCGCCGTTGAACGCGAAATCGAGATCCAGCCATTGCGACGGCTTTTCGCTCCCCTGCGCCACGCGCGTGAGCCGGTCGCGCGGCGCCCAGACCGCGTACGGGAATCCCGCATTGCGCGCGGCGGTGGCCAGCATCGCGGTGAGTGACAGCGCGACTTCGCCCTTGCGCGGCTCGATCGCCATCGACTTCGAGCCATCGAGAATGAGATCGACGTACGGGCTCACCTCTTCGTTGAAGCGCTTCACCGCGAGCTTGTCGCTGCGCGCGAAGAGTCCCCAGTCGAGATGGCGGAGATCGTCGCCGGGCTCATATTCGCGATAGTCGCGAAACTCGAGTGAGCCGCCCGCGCGCCGCCCCTCGCGCACGCCGCCGGCGACCATCTGCGCGCGCCGCGGAGGCACCAGCACACGCCCCGCGCCGGCCCGCTCGCCATCGATGAGAGCCTGGCGGATGTTCATGGGCGTGCGCGCAATTCGAGAGAAGGGAAGAACGAAAAGCGAAATTCAGAATGCAGAATGCAGAATTCAGAATGCAGATGAGTTCTCCCGAGTGTCGTGGTTTTCATTCTGAATTCTGAATTCTGCATTCTTAATTTCGCTTTTGACTTGGGCTACCAGCACCCACCCGCTCACCCCTCCACACTCAGCTCCCCCACCACCGCTTCCACCGCCGCCGGCGCCTGCCCATTCGTCCTTCGGAATCGTCCGTACAGCGCGCCCGCCCAACCTGCGTTGACTGCGATTGCGAGTCCGGCCCAGATGCACAGCGCGATCGTTTTCGGGATCCATGGTCCCGATTGCGACGACGTCATCGGAAACGGATTCGGAATCGTTGCGATGCGGATGAAGATCCCGAAGCCGCTCGTGTCGTCTTCGATCGCAAAGGCCGCGAGCGGCGGCAGGATCGCGAGCAGCACGAAGAGAATCAGCACGACGGCCCACGTCGCGCGCAGGGGAACGCGGCGAACGAGCACAGTCCGCCGCAACAGGAGCGCCGTTCCCGCATACCCGATGATGCACATCGCACCCTCGAGCAGCCAGGTGATGTAATTCGGAACGTTCGCCGCATCGGCCGGCCCGCCGAAATGCGCGATGGACCCGAACGCGATGATCGTCATCGCCATCATCAGCACGGCCCAGATCGTCCCACCGCCGCCGCTGTAAAAGAGAAATGCGAGCGCGCGCCGCAGCGGATCGCGGGGAATCGTGCGCGCCACGCGCGGCCCCCACTCCTCTCGCTCACCGATCGCACTGAACAGCACGACGGAAATGATGGCCAGCTCCGCAATGGCCCAGATGAGCAGCGGGATCACCGAAGAGTTGTCGATCACCGCCCAGATCGCGAGGCCGAGCGCGACGACCCACATCACCGCGAGGAACATGCGAATCGGGAACGCGCGATTCGCACTCGGCGGCGAGATTAACGCGGTCGTCAGAAACGCCAGCAGCAGATCGACGATGAGCGCAAGAGCGACCGTCGCCGCTAGTCCACCCGTCATCCCGCGCGAGCTCGAGGCCGTGATGCCGAAGCGGATGTACTGCGCCGCGAATGCCGACATCGCCACCGTCGTCGTGATCGAGCCGGCGAACACGCCGATCCCGAGCAGGAGCTTGAACGGCCGGCTCGCCGGCAGTGCGCCGACGAACAGCGCCAGCACGCTTTGCGACACGATGAAGAAGTAGCCCGTCACCGTCACGATCGAGATCGAGATGAAGTCGATCCCGCGCAGCACGTACGAGAAGGCGAGAAAGGGAATCGATGCGCTGAAGATCAGCGCCGTGATCGCAGCCGCCGAGAGAATCTTTCCCGCGACGAAGTTGCGCGGACGAATCGTCGTGATGAAGAGCAGATCGACGTTGGAGTCCGACCGCTCGGCCATCATTCGGAATCCCGAGTACATCGGAACGAGGACGATCGTGCCGAAGAACAGCACGGTGAAGATCGTCATGAACAAGCCGGCGCCCACCGGCGTCCGCTCGATCGACGTGCTCTCGAGACGCTGGCCGATCATCGCGCCGATCACGATGATCATCTGCGACAGCAGACTGAGCACGAGCATCGTGACGACGAAGCGGCCGCGCACTGCCTGCCGCAGCTCCTTGACGACGATCGGATTGATCGCGTCGTTCATACGTCCGCGCCATTCGCGAAGAGTCATTGCACTCCTCCGGTGGTCACATTCATGAAGAGCTGCTCGAGGTTCGCGCGCTGCTGACGGAACTCGGCGATGCGATGCCCTCTCCTCACCAACTCCGCCAACAGATCACTCGCTTCGGCATCCGACCCCGCATACCGCACGGTCAGCTCGTCGTCGTCGACGCGCACCTCACGCGTGCCGGGAAGCTCGAGCAGCGTGCGATGCAGCACGTCGCAGCCGCCGGCGAGGGGACGAATGATGATCGTGCGCACTTCGTCGTTGATGACGAGGAGATCGTCGAGCTTGCCCGCCTTCAGCACGCGGCCGCGTTCGATGATCACGGCGCCGGTGCAGATCTCGGAGAGCTCAGTGAGGATGTGCGAGCTCATGAGGATCGCCTTCCCCTGCGCCGAGAACTCGCGGATGAGCTCCCGCAGCTCGATGCGTGCACGCGGATCGAGTCCGGCCGCCGGCTCGTCGAGGATCAGCACCTTCGGATCGTGCAGCAGCGCACGCGCGAGGCAGACGCGCTGATTCATCCCCTTCGACAGCGACTTCAGATTCTTCTCGCGGATGCCGATGAGGTTCGTGAATTCTTCGATGCTCTCGACGACGCGCGTGCGGCGATCGAACGGAATCCGGTAGGCGCGAGCGAAGAAGTCGAGATATTCGTGAACGGTGATGTCGTGATGCGCCGGCAGCGCGTCGGGGACGAAGCCGATCAGCTTCCTCGCCTCCTCCGGATCCTGCACGAGCGATACGCCATCTACGGATGCATCGCCGCTCGTCGGCTCGTCGAGCGTGGCGAGCATCCGCATCGTCGTCGTTTTTCCCGCACCGTTCGGACCGACGAAGCCGATCACTTCTCCCGACGAGAACGAGAACGAGACACCCTCGACGGCGACCGTCTTTCCGAACTCCTTGCGCAGGCTCGTGACCTCAACTCTCATTGCCGCCTCGCTTGAGCACACCGAGCACTACACCATTCGTGCTCGTCGTTCTGGGGTGCTCGAGTGCTCGCTCGACGAACGGCGAGGAATCGAGCACGGCGATGTAGCCTCCGCGCCGCAGCATCGAGGCCGGCTCCGCAGCCCATCGCGACGGATAGTTCACCCACGCATCGGGTGAACCGAGCCACACTGGTTGTACCTCGTTCAACCTGTCGCTTTGCGCGACATGCAGCGCCGATTCCGCACCAGGCTCGATCTTGTCCGAGCGATACACGGTACCGTCGTCCGCCACGAGCCACAGCGTACTGATGCGCGAGCCGAATCCGTTGACCGCGACGAGCTGTCCGTTGCGCGTCTGCACCGACAGACGTTCGCGACGGTGCTCGTTTTTGCGAAACGCGAAGTAGGTCGAGACGCGGCTGTCGACCCAGCCCGAGAGTTTCTGACCATCCGTTGCATCCACTTCTTCGAGATGAACGGAATCACCGAAGAGCCGGAACTCCGTGTCGGGTGAGAACCGGATCTCACCGTTCGGAGGGAGCGTCGCGTAGAAACCGATGACGCCGATCGTCGTCGCCTCGCCGCTGTTCTCGTCGAGATACGTGATCGACGACGACTTCATCACCCGCTGCCACCCCTCCGACGCGAGGCTCGCCAGCACTATGCCCGCACTCGCGATCAGCGCAGCCGCCGGCATCGACCAGAAGATCCAGAGTCTGCGGTTTTTCTTCGCGTGCATGAAGAGACTGATCGGGCCACTCGACACCGCGAAGACGATGAGCAGCGTGAACATCGCCGCGACCGGAACGCGCGATGAGCCGAGCAGTGGCAGGAGCTCCATCGGCGAGCTCGTGGTCGTCGTCATCTGCTGTGAGCCCTGCCACGAGCCTGAGAGCGCGTCGAAGAGAGGTTCGGGCGCGGCATCGATCGGCGTCGAAACAAGAAACACGCGGCCGAAGGCGAGGTTGTTTTCCGTGTAGCCGGGAACGTTCCTCTCGATGGTCTTCACTCCCGGCAGCGTCAGCGGTGCGCCAGCGATGAGCAGCGTTCCGCCGCTGCGCACCCATCTCTGCACACCGAGTTGCGTCGCCGCAGGCAACTCAGCCCATTCCGCGGTCGTCATCGCAACACCGACGAATGGCGTGTAGGCCAACCAGTTCGTGCTCCATTGGCGGATCGGGACTTCGGAGCGAATGAACTCGCAGCTGTTCGGCGACGGGCCGCGCTTTTTCATTTGTTCGCGTAGCACCGTATCCGTGAACGAGGGGCTGAGCAGAATCTGCATTCCGCGCTCACCGCTGCCCGTGGTCGGCAACTTCATGTCGGGCCCGCGATGCCGTCCGTCGACCTCGACGGCGAGCTCGCGCGACGGAGCCCAACCCTGCATCTGCTCCGGAATCTCGACCGTGATCGTGGAGCCGGCGGGTGCGGTGAAGGTGCGCGAGGTGTGCAACTCGGAGCGCATGCCGTAGCCATTGACGACGATCGTGAGGGTGACCTTGTGCGAGTCGTGTGTCGGATTCTCGATGTCGAAGCGGCGGACGTTGTAGCCTGCATTCGCGGCGTCGCCGAGGGATTGGAGTGCGAGGACGTTGATGGGGCCGAAGTTGTCGGCGTGGGCGGAGAGGGCGAAGAGCAAGAGAAAAAGGAGGAGAGCGGGCGTCTCGCCCGCAGCCGGCGAGCGTCTCGCTCGGCGGCCGGTTCTCAATGATCGGGCGAGACGCCCGATCACTGCGGGCGAGACGCCCGCTCTCCTAAACACTCACGCCCTCCGGCAGTCTTACCCCTGTCTCATCCACGCTCGCGAGGAGATCATCGACGATCTGCGTCGTCGTAATCCCATCCACGCGTCCGCGATAGCCGAGGATGAAGCGATGATCGAGCACGGCATGCGCGACGAGGCGCACGTCATCGAAGCCGACCGTCGGCCGGCCCGACAACAGCGCCTCCGCCCTCCCCGCCTCCGCGAGCGCGATCGCCGCGCGCGGCGAAGCGCCGAGGCTCACGTACTTCGCGACATGGTCGGTGTGCTCGGGCCCGTCGGGATGCGTCGCCGCAACGAGGCGTGCGATGTAACGCGATACCGCTTTCGGCAGATAGATGCGATCGACGGTCGCGAAGATCTGATTCAGCTCTTCATGCGTGACACGTGCGCGCGGTGCAGGCGCCTCGCCGCGGCGTCGCGTCGAGATGATCTCGTCGAGCACGTCGACATCGACATTCGATACCTGCAGCTTGAACAGAAACCGATCGATCTGCGCCTCGGGCAGCGGATACGTTCCCTCGAACTCGATCGGATTCTGCGACGCCATCACGAAGAACGGATCGGGCAGCGGCCGCGTCACGCCGAGCAAGGTCACCGCACGCTCCTGCATCGCTTCCAGCAATGCCGATTGCGTCTTGGGAGATGCGCGATTGATCTCGTCGGCGAGCAGGATGTTCGCGAACACCGGCCCTGGTTGGAAGACGAGGCGGCGCGCGCCGCCGCTGTCGCTCTCCTGAAGAATGTTCGTGCCGAGGATGTCGCCCGGCATCAGGTCGGGAGTGAACTGCACGCGCTTGAGCTCGAGACTGAGGATGTCGCCGAGCGCCTTCGCCAGCGCAGTCTTGCCGAGGCCGGGAACGCCCTCGAGGAGGATGTGACCGCGCGCGAGGATGCCGATCACGACGAGGCGGTGCAGATCGTGACGGCCAAGGAGGATGCGGTCGAGCTCTTCGACGATGGAGGCAGCGCGCTTCGCGTGCGGCAGCAGCTCATCGGGTTGAATCAGTGTGGCCTCAGTCATTTCGTCCTCTCGAAATAGCGTCCGACGGTGCCGCGATGCCGCGGCAGGATCGTCGTTCTGTAGGCGGAGCCGGAACCATTGCCGGAGACGAGCGCGCCGCCGGTGGAGCGCTGCTGCAGCATCTTGTCAGGCTGCGCGGCGCTCTGCCCGATCATGTCGCTCTGCTCGAGCGCCGCTTCGGAGGCGGGCGGGATCGGCATGTCCCTGAACTTCTCATCGGCGGACTTCGTCTCTTCGCCGAAGAAGAGGGGCGCGTCGCCGCGTCCGCGATCGACGCCGCCTTTCCCGCCGCGCGCCATCTGTCCCTGGCCGGATTCACCCTTGTGATCCTTCAGGTATTTGGCGAGCTCGTTGCGCGCGGCCTGCGCGGTGGCGGAGTCGAATTTGTTGAGCGACTTCGGATCGATCATCCCCTTCGCGGCCATCTTCGAGAGCTTGTCCCGCCGCGAGGCCTTCCCCTCCTTCCCACCGGCCCCGCTCTTCCCCATGG